>CAZWDN010000244.1:0-7807 GCA_964633125.1 uncultured Pirellula sp.
ACCGGCGTCGCCGTGATGCCGCTCATTCGCGGCGACGATGACGACACGCCGCAGCATCCGAAGGGGCGGATTCGTAACGCCCGAAAGTTGCTGCTGACCGCGGCGTTGATCATGTCGGCCTGTTTGCTCGGGTCGTCGCTCGTGACGTCGATGTTGATCGAACCGGCCGAGTTGCACGCCGCCACGGCGGCCGGCGGCGGCCATGCGAAAGACCGCGCCTTGGCGTACATCGCCCACGGCGAAAGTTCGCACCTCATCAATCCGATGTTCGGCCCGGTGTTCGGCACGATTTACGACATTGCCACGATCGTCATCCTCGGGTTCGCCGGCGCCAGCGCCATGGCGGGCTTGTTGGCGTTGGTTCCGCGTTACTTGCCGCGCTACGGCATGGCTCCGGAATGGGCCCGCGTCACGCATTTGCTGGTCATCATGTTTACGTTCATCAACTTGCTGGTGACGTGGGTCTTCGAGGCCGACGTCAGCGCGCAAGGGGGAGCATACGCCACGGGCGTGCTCGTGTTGATGTCGAGCGCCTGCGTGGCCACGGTGATCGACGTGTTCCGGTCGCACAAAGATCGTTTCATCCTGTTCCGAATTCCCTGGGGCTATCTGCTCATTTGCGCGGTGTTTCTTTACACCACGACGGCGAACATGATCGAGCGCCCCGACGGCATCAAGATCGCCAGTTGCTTCATCGGCGCGGTCTTGGTTTTATCGTTCGCTTCCCGGTTGTCTCGCAGCACCGAATTGCGCTTCGAAGGGTTCGCGTTTACCGACCCGACTTCGCGGTTCTTGTGGGACAGCCTGAAGCACTTGGAGTTTCCGGTGCTCGTGCCGCACCGTCCCGGCCGGCAAAGTTTGGAAAGCAAGGAGCAAGGGATCCGCGAGATGCATCGCTTGCCCCCCGAGGTGCCGATCGTCTTCGTCGAGGCGGAACTCGGCGATCCGAGCGAGTTTTCACATATCCCGTTGATGGAAGTCGTCGAATCGGAAGGGAAGTTCATCATTCGGATTAAGCGCTGCGCTTCGATCGCGCATGCCGTGGCGGCCGCGGCGCTGGAGCTATCTAAGGTCGGCAAACCGCCGGAGATTCATTTCGGTTGGAGCGACGAAAGCCCGCTGGCCGCGAGCTTCAGCTTCTTGCTGTTCGGAGAAGGCAACGTGCCGTGGATGGTGCGGGCGCTCATCAACAAAGTGCAACCCGACCCGGAACGCCAGCCCCGCGTGGTGATCGGGTAACGATCGCAACGCTTGTTACGGCTGCGGAGTTTCTTCGTCGCTCGCTTTGATGAGCGAGAACGCGCCGTGTTGCGCGCCGAAGCGATAGGCTTCAATGACGAACTCTCCTTCGAGGCGATCGTCGGCCGTGAGTTTGCCGTGAAGCACGACGTCGTCCTCGCCGTCGCCGTAGCGGAGCGTTAAGACGTTCGGCGTATCCGCGCCGACAAAGCGCACCTCGGGATCATCCTTCAATTCCAGTACGACATGGCCCCGCTGAAACGAGAGCTTCATCTGCTCCGCGTCGTCGCTGACGCCGTACTCTTCGTAGAATTGAATGCGTAACGAATACGCCCCGGGCGACAAAGAAAAATGGGGCGAAGCGGGCAACACCGAGGCCGCCGGCCATGCCGCGGTTCCCGGCATGGCGACCCCGAGCGCCGCAATCCCTGCGGCCAGCAATCGGTGCATAACAAGTTTCTCCCACGGTGCCGAAACGTGCGAGCGACGGTCCGCCCGCGGTGGAAGGAGCACACATAGGGAGCTTACCCGACCTGCCGGAGTTAGACAAATTTGGGCAGAAGCGTTCGCGGCAACGAGTCGGGCAATTGCCGAGGAATCCGCATGATGATGTGGAAAACCCCAAGCTTGTGCGTTGCCGTACGGCATCACGCCGGAGAAGCAGATCAAGCCGCGAAGCGGATCGGGCCTTGAGGGCTGCGGAGCTTGAAGAGCCCGAAGATTTCGTCGTGGGTGAGGCCGCTTTGCGCGGCCGAAGGTTCGACGTCGGAGAAGATCGAATCGAACAACTCGCGTTTTTCTCGCAGGACCTGATCGATCCGTTGTTCGATGGTGTCGGCCGCGACGAATCGCGTGACCGTCACCGGCCCGGCGGCGCCGATGCGATGCGCTCGGTTGATCGCCTGATCTTCCACGGCCGGGTTCCACCAGCGATCGTACAGAAACACGTAGCCCGCGAATTGCAGATTGAGCCCCACCGCGCCGGCGCCGTAGCTCATCAGCAGAATCGGATGCTTCTCGTCTTCCTTAAACCGCTTGAGCACGCCGTCGCGTTTGGAAGACGGAATCTGCCCGTGATAGTACAGCGGGTTCAAATGGCCGAGCCGTTCGCCTAGCTTTTCCAGCGTTTCGACCCATTGGCTGAAGATGAGCGCTTTGCGGCCGCCGGCGACCACCTCTTCGAGGTCGGCTTCCAGGCGTTCGAGCTTGGCGCTTTCACCGGTAAGCGGATCGAAGTTGCAGACCTGCTTGAGCCGCATCACGAGTTCGAAGACGTGCTGAATCGTCAGGCCTGGGCCCATGTCGGTGAGCCGGAGCACCCCTTCTTCTTCCGCCAAGCGATAGGTTTCGCGCTGGGCCGAGGTCAGCTCGATCTCGACGTCGCGAAACATCTTCGGCGGGAGATCGGTCAGCACCTTGTCTTTGGTGCGGCGAATGATGTAGTCGGCGGCCAACGTACCCATGCGGCGCGGCTTCATGCCGGGCGTCAGATAGCCGGGCTGCAGAAACTCGAAGATGCCCACGAGATCGTCGGCGCTGTTTTCCACCGGAGTGCCGGTGAGCGCCCAACTGCGCGTGCGGCGGATCGAACGAACGACTTCGCTCGTGGTGCCGGAGCGGTTTTTGATCCGCTGCGATTCGTCGAGCACCACGAGATCGAACTTCAGCGAATCGTCGTCGATGATGTCGCGGTCGCGGACGACCACTTCGTAGTTGGCGATTTTGACGGGCGCATCCGCCTGATGCCATTGCCAACGCCGCTTCGCTTGGTCTCCCTCGATGATCATCAGCGGCAGTTCGCCGGCCCAGGTCTGGAACTCGCGCTGCCAATTGGTCACCAGCGGTTTCGGGCAGACGAGCAGCACGTTGCGAACTTCGCCGGCATGCAGCAACAACCGCACGGTGGTGATCGATTGCATCGTTTTGCCGAGACCCATTTCGTCGGCCAAGATTGCCGCGAAGCGGGGATACAAAAAAGCGATGCCTTCAAACTGATACGGAAACGGCGTGAACGGAAAGTCCAGCGTGCCGCCGGTGAACACGCTCTCCAGCGGCGGCTGCAACACGTAGTACAGTCGGTCTTCGAGCTTCACGACGTCTTTCGGCGGAGCGATCCGCGTCGACGACTTGACCCCCTTGGCGGCGGCCGCCGCATCGATTGCCGGCGCTGTGCTTGTCGGAGTCGGAGCGCTCGCCCCCTTCGCGGCTTGGGCCGCCGCGAACTTCTCGCGCCAGCCCGGCGTCTGTGGGAAGAAGAAGCTGCGGACCTTCAATCGGTCGGCGCGGATCGGCAGCGACGCGATGCCCGGCTTCCACGATTCGACGGCGATCGAACTTGCCGCCACGTCGATCCGCGGAGAACTCGACGCGACCTCGACCCGCGATTTGGCCGGGGCCTGAAGTTCCTGCGCGGCGCGGAGAAACAATGCGGCGTCTTGCGCGGCCTGCGCGCCGGCGGCGTGGTCGCTCATCGACCGCTCCGCTGCGCTTCCTCGATCGCCCCGCGAATGCGCACGAACGGCTCCGACAGGTCGAAGTGCTCGGGCAGGAGCTTCAACCCTTGCTCCAAGGCTTCGGCGTCGCCGGCAAAGCGCTTCGGCAGCGCCAACTTCCGGCCGGCGAAGTGCACGTGGTACAGCCCGCGCTCGTGGGCCGCGTCGACGCGGAACAGCGGGCGATCTTCGGCCTCGGCCTCGCGTTCCGCATCCGAGACGACCATCGCCACCGGCGCCTCGACGAATTCTCGCACCGACAACGCCGCCGCGCTTTCCACGCAAACGAACGTCGGCGCGCTCGTCGCCTTGGCCAGCAACGCGGCGCCGATCGCTTCGCCGTAGAGATACGATTCGAGCGACGCGCCGTAGAGAATCTCTTGCGCCCGGTTCGGCTTGATCGGCGCGGTGCAATGAAACTCCAACGGCCGGCCGCTCTTGTTCAGCAGCAATAGACCGCCGAACAGCCCGTGCTGCTCATGCGTCACGACGGTGTAGAAGCCTCCGACGGCCGACGGCTTATCGCCCGAACCCATGCTGCCTACCCCGCGCGTTTGCCGGTTTCGTTGTTGCCGATTATGGAACCGATCGACGAACGCCGCTTCGTCCGGCCGGCGATGCCGGCACGGTACGCAGGTGCGCCGCCTGCCGTAGTATCGGGCCCGGCGCGGGCAGACTTGAAAGGGCTCCCGGCAATCCGTCGACGTCGCGCAAGCGGTAGTCCGGTACCGTAAAAACCGAGTGCCGGCGTTGCTGTGGTTGCAAGCAACGCCGGCGATTCGCAAGCCGCTACTTCGCGGCGGCCGGCAGGGCCGTGATCTTCAGGTTCTTAAACGATGCCTTCTCGCCGGCCACGGTGAAGCCGATGTTCGACTTCGCCACGGCGATGTCCGCGTGCTTACCGGCCAGCGTGTGTTCGCCGACTTGCGCCGAAAACTCCGGGCCGACTTGCGTCACGCGCACGTGGTACCAGCGGCCCGCCTCCAGCTTCGTTTGCAGCGTCGCGACGACGGCCGCTTTGTCCGGACCCGCGTGATCGTGGTCGTCCTTCGTGAGTCGCAATCCGGCCGGCGTGATGCCCAGCCGGCTGTTGTGCCCCTTGGGGTCGTTGATCGAGAGCGAAATGGCCTTCGCTCCGTCGAGTTTGAAATCGAATTCGATCACCGCGTCGGTAAACACGACGTTATGCCGAGCCACGGCGCCGTGCTTGTCGGCCTTGAGTTCGGCCCCCTGCCAAGCGCCGTCGACGAACTTCCAATCCCCCTTGGCGACTCGCCAGCCCGCCCCGTGCCGCGCGGCAAGCTGTTCTTCGAGCAGCACGCCTCCCGCGGCCGGCGCAGTAGGCGCCGCGCTGGGAGCGGCGGCCGACGCGAAGCCGGCGAACAAGCACAAAGCAAGAAACGAGAGTGAACGTGACATGGCGAGCGACTCCGAGAGCTTAGTGAGGAAGGCTACGCAGACTTTTCCGACGACGCGAACAGGCGAAATCGACGGCGTGCGAATAGAATACCGACGTCGAAACTGGGCAATTTATCGGGGTCGCAAGGTCGCGGCTCGGTGAAAAATCAGCGGGAAAGGCGGCAGGGTCGTTACAAATTCCTCGACAATCCTCGGAAGCGCCGCCTATACTGGGCCCTGTGGCAGCCTAGGATGAGCCGCTCGGAGAGTTCGATGTCGCACGAAAGTCATTCCCGCCCGCCGATTTATACCCAAATGGACGTCTCATCCGCCCTCCCCTCGCATCACCCTACTTCTGATGGGGATGATGCGGTCGAGTCGGCCGTCGTCTTGCGCGATATTCGCGATACGCTCGACAAGCAGAACGTCCTGCTGGAAGAACTCGTCGGGCTGCTCGCACACAACCAGCGCCAACGCAACCAAGAGCTCGCGCAGTGGAAGGCCGCCAACCCGGCGCTCGTCCGCAGTTGCCGTCGGGCCGCGGAAACGTTGTCGCGCGTGCAGACGGAATTCCTCCGCCAGATGACGCGCGAGGTCAACGACAATTCGGAAGCCTTGGCGGACGGAGAATTCGTGTTGAACGAATTCGTCGATCGCTTCGGCCCGCGCATGGCCCACCTCAACGGCGTGCTCCAAGTGCTCTCGACTCTGAGCAACGCCAACGCCCCGAGCGGCGGCTAAGAAAAGTCGGAAGTAGAAACGCAAAAGGCAAATTGAGACATTGTCGGCTTTGTCGTTTTGCATTTTGCCTTTTGAGTTCTGACTTTGCCCCATGCTTGTCGACCTTGTTGAAACCACCGCCGCCGACGGCCTGCGCCTCGACGGCGTTCTGTTTCCCGCCGCCCGCGACGAAGCAGATACGCGTCCGCCGCTTGCGATCGACGCCGTGCTCCTGATGCACGGCACCGGCAGCAACTTCTACGGCTCGCGCTTTCTCACCGCCGTCGCCGAGCGCGTCGCCAAGTGGGGCGCCGCAGCGCTCCTGGTGAACACGCGCGGGCACGACCAGATCGGCAGTGCTCTGGTTCGTCATGCCGACGGCTTCACGAGCAGCCGCACCATCGGTTCGGCCTACGAGTTCGTCGACGAAGCTCGACTCGATATCGCCGCCTGGCTCGCACTGCTCGCCGAGCGCGGCTATTTGCGCATCGCCGTCGTCGGGCATAGCCTGGGCGCGGTGAAAACCATTTACACCGCCGTGCATGATGCACTGCCGGGCGTCGTGGCGCTCGTCGCCGTCTCGCCGCCGCGGCTTTCGTACACGCATCTCGCGGCCAGCGCCCGCGGGCCCGGTTTTCTCGAAGAAATCGCCAAGGCCGAGCGGTTCATCGCCGACGGCAAGCCCGAGACGCTGCTCTCCATTCGCTTCCCGATTCCGTACATGATCACGGCGGAAAGCTATCTCGATAAATACGGGCCGTCCGAGCGCTACAACCTGCTGAAGTATCTCGACCGCCTGACGGTACCGACGCTCTTCACGTTCGGCTCGCAAGAAGTACAACAAGGAATCGCCTTCCGCGATTTCCCCGACGAACTCGCCAAGGCCGAAGCGGCGGGCGCAAAACTCAAGACGGCCGTCATCGCCGGCGGCGACCACCATTACACCGGCGTGCAAGGAGCATTGCTCGACACGATCGAGCGGTGGATCAGGAAAACGATCGTCGCCTGATTTCTATAGGGAACGCCCTCTGTGGCGTTCCGAGCACAAGGTTATTCTCGGAACGCCACAGAGGGCGTTCCCTACAGAGCCGGAAATCGACGTAAGTCCCAAGACATATGCGCGACTTACGTCGACTTCCCAAACAGGCCTGCGCACATAACTCGAGTTATGTGCGCACCCCTTGTGGGTTTTGGGGTTGTGCGTAGATAACCGAAGTTATGTGCGCAGCGTCTTTTTAACCGTCGACGTAAGTGCCCAACACGAGCAGCGACTTACGTCAATGCAATAGGTACGCTCCGTGTGCCGTCGGTCGCGGATTTGAAGACGCGTGAGACTGACGTCCCAGACGATGCCGCTCACGGCACACGGAGCGTGCCTGCAACTTTGAATTGCCAAACAACCATCCTGCACGTTACTGAAACGGTCGGGCAATCTCCAGGCAACTTTTGGCCGGCCTCCAACCGCGAGTTCATTCACCGCCGTGCGAACACGGCGCCAGGGATAAGACCTCGTGGTGATTTCGCCGTCGCAGGGCGCTTTGCCGCGAAGCATCTGCATTCATTGTTGCGAAAGCTTGCCGTTTTTGCCGGTTTGCCGGCCAAATCGGGCGGTTGCCCGGGGGCTGTAAGTCGGGTAATTTGAAGGGTTCACGGAGTTCGCGTTTGGCCCCGTTTACGGGCCGTCGGAGGGCCGGCACTTTTCGTCGCCGGCGAAGGATACTACTCGGACGGCTTTGTCGACCGTGGTCCGGCTTCGTGGTCCCGCCTCGCCGATCTTCCCACCTGCGACAATCATCCCCTGATTTTTTAGCAAACCACTGCGGCCGATCCAGCGCACGCGCGCGGCGCGTCGCTGCCGAACGGTCGCCCGTTAGCCCCCGACTGCCGAGGAGCATTCATGAGCCAGTCCGCCACCGCCGTGTCGCCCGAAGTGCAAGCCAAGGCCAAAGCCGCCCGCG
>CAZWDN010000245.1:0-7771 GCA_964633125.1 uncultured Pirellula sp.
CGGAAGCGATTGGCGGGAATTTATTGGCTCTCGCTTTCAGGCATAATTAGACTAACGTAGGTCTGTTTCTCGCCCCGATTTGCCGCCACGAGATGAACCATGCGGGCTCGCGTCGCCATTGTCTGCTTGTCCGGCTTGCTAACGACCGCCGTTGAGCAAGCTTGGGCTCAGAATCCGTTTGCCCCTTCCGCACCGGCGACGACTCCGGCGGCTCCGGCAACACCTGCGCCTCCCGCCGCCGCTCCGCCTGCAGCCGGCGCGAATCCGTTTGCGCCATCGACACCTGCTGCGACTCCGGCGAAACCCGCTACGCCTCCGGCCGGTGCGCCTGCCGCGAACCCGTTTGCACCTTCGGCCCCGGCGTCAACACCGGCAATGCCCGCGACCCCGGGTGCCAACACGCCTGCGCCCGTCGTAGAGAACGCCGGTCAAACCGGTTTGCCGATTGTTCCCGAGCAGGGTCCGCCGCCTTCCGGCGGTTACCGCATTTTAGCCCCTGGCGTGTTGACCAAGATCCCGAGCCCGGTGACCGTCGACGATTTGCAAAGTATTCACGACCTAACGGAAGTGCTGACGGCGCTCCCGACGTACGGCGAACGACCGGCGGTGCCGAACCGCAAACCGGCGCGCGGCATTCGCTTCCTGCACGACGTGTGGGGGCTTGAGTTCGCATTTAAGCCGGTCCGGTTCATTCAGATACCCGGAGCCGACGGTAAGCCGCGTCAGATTTGGTACATGGTCTACAACGTCCGCAACGGACCGGTAAAGCGGCTCGAATACGACGACGCCCAAGAGAGCAAGGTCCGCGCGGAACCGGTGACCAAGCCGTTCCTCTTCATTCCGCGTTTCGAGCTACACAGCTTCGATGTGGACAAGACGTATGTCGAGAAGGTCATTCCGGAAGCGGCCGCCGCAATCCAACAACGTGAAGACAAAAACCGGAAGCTGCTGACGACCGGTGAGATGACGGGCGAGATTCCGGTTTCCACGCCGGAAGTCGACCGCACGATTTGGGGCGTGGTCACCTGGGAAGGGGTTGATCCGCGGACCGACCGGTTCTCAATCATCGTGCATGGCCTGACGAACGCCTTCCGTTGGACGGATCCCGAGGGGGGGTACCAAGCGGGTACGCCGCTCGGAACCGGGCGAAAATACGAATTCCAGGTTCTCACGCTGAACTTCTGGCGCCCCAGCGACACTCGCTACGAACACGAAGACGAAATTCGGTTCGGGATTCCCGGCGAGGTTGACTACTCCTGGTCGTACCGCTAGAAAATAGGATTCCCGGCCGGAAGGCGGGGACATCCTGCCGAAGCGGCGGGAACGCCGCGAGCGGTCGGCCGTGCGGTTTCTGAAGCTCTTTCAGAATCGCCGAACCTGCGCGAACTTCAAAAGTCGCGCATCCGATCGACTTCGGCGATGCGGCAGGCCGATTCGGCCGATATAGCTGCAAACGACGCCGCTTTCGCCGGCCACCGAACAAACGACACGATATTCCAACGAAAACATGTTCCGCCACCAATGCCGGCGGACCGACACGGGAGACTTTCGTCATGGCACATAAGAAGGGCCAAGGTTCCAGCAGCAACGGTCGCGACTCGAATCCGCAGCGGCGCGGCGTGAAGCGCTTCGGCGGCCAGAAAGTGTTCCCCGGCAACATCCTTGTGCGTCAGGTGGGAACGAAGTTCCACGCCGGCAAGGGCGTCGGCCAAGGCACCGACTACACGCTGTTCGCCCTGATTGAAGGGGTCGTTGAGTTCGATCGCGGCGGACGCCGGATCAACGTCGTCGCTCCGGCCGTCGCCGTCTAGGCGCGATACAAGTCGCCGACGGGATCGTTATTACGAACGCTCCCGCGGCGCTGAAGATCACGGGACGTTTTGCTTGTCTGATTAGCCGCGTCGCGAGGGAGCGCATGTTGCTCCCCGCCGAGTCGCGGCTATCTTTATTTAGGAACGCTTGCGTTCTGGTTTATTAAGAACGATCACATTCCGTCGTCATTCCGATAGCGCCACGTTGCCAAGCATGCGAGTGTTTGCCCAGCGCTCGCTCAGCAAGGTGTTCCCATGTTCGTCGATCGCGTCACCATCAGCGTTCACTCCGGTAAAGGCGGCAACGGAGCGGTGAGCTTTCGTCGCGAGAAGTTCATTCCGCGCGGCGGTCCCGACGGCGGCGACGGCGGCGACGGCGGCAGCATCATCGTCGTCGCACAGCCGGGCGTCGACAGCCTGGCGCTGCTGGCGCATAAGCGTAATTGGACGGCCACGCCGGGCGAGAATGGTCGCGGTGCCGACTGCCACGGACGTAACGGCCAGGACGTGACGTTGCTCGTCCCGCCGGGCACCGTCGTATACGACTCGCGCGGCTTCGTGCTCAAAGATCTCGCGAAACCGGGCGATTCGCTCGTGGCGGCCAAGGGAGGAAAAGGGGGGAAGGGCAACACCCGCTTTAAGTCGTCGACGAATCGCGCCCCGCGACAGTTCACACCCGGCGAAGACGCCGAAATTCGCGAACTTACGCTGGAACTCAAGGTCATCGCCGACGTCGGTCTGATCGGTCTGCCCAATGCCGGAAAGAGCACGCTACTCAGCCGGCTCTCGCGGGCCAGGCCCGAAATCGCCGATTATCCGTTCACGACCAAGTTCCCGAACCTCGGCATCGTGAGCGTCGGACAAGAACGGCAATTCGTGATGGCCGACATTCCCGGACTCATCGAAGGCGCCCACGAAGGGGTCGGGCTCGGTCACGAATTTCTGCGGCACGTCGAACGGGCCGGGTTGCTCGTGCATCTCGTCGAACCGTTTCCGGCCGATGCCGGCGACCCGATCGGGAACTACCGCAATATTCGCCAAGAGCTCAAGCTCTACTCGGCCGAGTTGGGCGAGCGGCCCGAAATCGTGGTGATGAGCAAATGCGAATTGCCCGGCGCAGACGAAGTCTACGAAAAACTGCGCGAAGCCGTCGGCGACATCGTTACACCGATCTCGGCGGTGACGGGCGAAGGGCTCAATAAACTACTGCAACTCGTTACCGACAAGCTCGACGAACAGCGACAGGCACGCGAAGAGGCGGAAGAAATTGCCGCCCGTAAGCAGCTTGCCCCCCCGGCCGCCGTCGCACCAAAAGTGCCGGAGCCGGTTACAACACCGAGCGATTCGGCGATTCCCGCGCCATGAACTTCCCCGGCGCGTTCCCGTTGATCGCCGTCGACATCGGCAACAGCCGCGTAAAGTGCGGCCGGTTCGACGCATCCCCGTCGTCAGGCGCGTTGGAATTACCGGAACCGACCGACTTCGCAACGATCGACCCCGCGGCAGGTTCTTGGGACGAACTCGATCGCCTCTGCGGAAACGCTCCGGCCGGTGCGTTCAGCTGGTGGATTGCCAGCGTTCAGCGGCAGACGACTTCGCTATTCGTCGACCAGTTACGCGAGCGCGGCGCAAGTCGGATAGCGCTCGTTTCGTCGCAAGTCTTGCCCTTGGAAATTCGGCTGCCGCGGCCCGACATGGTCGGCGTCGATCGTTTGCTCGGCGCCGTCGCGGCGAGTCATCTTCGCGGAGCAGGGCAGGGGGCCGTCGTCGTCCACGTCGGCACGGCGATCACGGTCAATTTGGTTTCGGCGACCGGAGCGTTTCTCGGCGGGGCGATTCTGCCGGGCATTACGATGTCGGCCCGGGCCATGCACCAGTTCACCGACCTGTTGCCGCTGATCGACATGCAAAGCCTCTCCGAGCCGCCGCCGGCCGTGGGCGACGCCACGCTCGCGGCCATGACGAGCGGCCTGTACTGGGGCGCGGTCGGCGGTATCAAGCAACTCATCGAGTTGTATGCGGCTCAAGTCGGGGGCGACCCGCTGATTCTCTTAACCGGCGGCGCAGCACCGAGCGTGGCGAAGCTGCTGCCGGGCCATGCCCGATACGAACCGCATCTGGTCTTGGCGGGCATCGCCCTGGCCGCGGCTGCGTCGGTTTAACATCCACAGAAGGAACGAGACTTTCGTGGACGCTCCGCAGAGTCACGAGCCGATCGCCTCCGTGCTCACGCCCGCCGCGCGCGGCGCGGTGGCCGTGGTGCGCGTCGTCGGCCCGGGTGCGGTCGCCGCCTGTGATCGGCATTTTCAGGCCGCGTCCGGCCGTACAGTCGCCGAAGCGGAACAGGGGCGCATCCTCTTCGGTCGTTGGATCGCCGAACCGTCGAGCAACGACGACGGGGCAGGGGAGGAGTTGGTCGTATGTCGACGCTCCGTGGACGACGTCGAAATCCATTGCCATGGCGGCATCGAGGCAACGTCGGCGGTGTGCGACGCCTTGGCTTCGGACGGCTGTCGCATCGTCTCCGCCGCGGAACTCTTGCGAACGCTCGAAACGGACGCCATGGTCGCTGAAGCCGCCGAGGCGTTGGCGAAAGCAACCACGAATCGCGCCGCTTCGATTCTGCTCAACCAACACGCCGGCGCTCTGCGCCGAGAAATCGACCACCTCCGAAGTTTGCTCACCGAAGGCGCATACGACGAAGCGCGAAGCCGCATCGAGTCGCTGCTCGCCCGCGCGGCCGTCGGGCTACGGCTCACCGCGCCGTATCGAGTCGTCCTGGCCGGACCGCCGAATGTCGGGAAGAGCAGCCTACTGAACGCGCTGGTCGGCCATGAGCGGGCGCTCGTCTTCGACCGGCCCGGCACGACGCGCGACGTCGTCACGTCGCATGCGGTGTTCGACGGCGTGGCGGTCGAACTCGCCGACACCGCCGGAGTGCGCGAGTCGACGGACGCGCTCGAGACCTCGGGCATCGCAGCGGCGGCCGCACAAAAGCGCGCCGCCGATCTCATCGTCCTTGTGTTCGACCAATCGATTCCTTGGACGTCGGCCGAAGCGGCGCTGCTTCACTCGCACCCGCAGGCGATCGTTCTCTTCAACAAGTCGGACCGGCCCTTAAGTGAAGATCAAGAAACGGCGGCGATGCCGCGGCCGACGGGAATTCGCGCGAGCGCACTAACGGGCGCCGGCCTCGAAGAACTTACGCGGGCAATCGTGCAGCGGCTCATACCCACGCCCACGCCCGCCGGCACGGCCGTGCCTTTCACGCCGCGTCAAACGGAATTGCTTACCGCCGCCGCCGAAGCGATCGAAGCCGGCAACTTCCACCAAGCCGAAAGATCGCTCGCGCGGCTCTAGCCGCAACGAATCCCAGAGACTGTTCCCGTTTAGGCCGGCTTGCCGTACGAGGTCGGGTACTCGATCAATACGCCGTAGCCGCGCGATTCCGAATCGTCCGGGCGGAACGCATCGTGCGTGGAGATCAGGCTCGCGCCGGAGCCGAGATGAAACTCCAGCACCGGGTCGTAGCGGCGGCCGGTCTTATTGCGCAGGTCGACATATTCCGCGATCGCCATTTCCGGATGGCGATAGTAGCGAGCCGGCCGCGTGATGCCGACGATCCGTCGTACGCCCGGCAGACTGCGAGCATATTCGATCTGGCGATCGATCAACCGCCGACCGATGCCGAATCCGCGTAACGCGGAGCCGGCGCCGACGGCGACAAGCTGATAAATCTCACCGGCGTCGTCGTGCGAACCGTGAAACGTGCCGCCGGCGGTAATGCGATCGTACGTAACCGGCCCGGCCTGGAGAAACTTTTCGGTGATGCGTTGAGCGGAGGCCACGGCGGCCGGTTCGCCGTCGAACACGGCCACGAGTTGCCCCTGCGGAAACTGTCGCAATCGCTCGCGCCATTGCTCTTCCGAAGTGGCAAGAGGCTCCGGCCAGCTTTCCGACTCGATCCGGGCCAAGGCCTTGGCGTCGGCAAGTTCGGCGAAGCGGAACGAAAGCACGTGGTTAGCGGACATCGACCGAGCGGCGGGGCTAGAGGTGCGGCGGCGAAAACGGGTCCATTACCGGAGAGACCGCAGGGAGTTTCACCGGAAGGCCTTAGATTAGAGACGGGCGCAACGAAAACGCAAGGGGACGGCGCCGCACCGCGAAAAAGCGAGCCGATTAGCGCCCGCCGCGCAGCCGCGGATCGGTCGCTTCTTGCAGCCCTTCGCCGATCAGGTTGTAGGCCAACACGGCGAGGAAAATGGCTCCGCCGGGAAAGACCACGAGCCACCACATCGCCAGGTTATTACGGCCGGAATCCAGCACGGCGCCCCAACTCGGGTTGGGCGGCGGCGAACCGAAGCCGAGAAAGCTCAACGACGTCTCAATCAAAATGGCCGAGGCGATGCCGAACGTCACGGGCACGAGCACCGGCGCCAACGCGTTCGGCAGGATGTGCCGAAACATGATCCGCAGTCGCCCCGCGCCCAGCGCTTCCGCGGCAATTACGAAATCGGCTTGCTTGAGCTTCAAGAATTCGGCGCGGGCCAAGCGCGCGATGCTCGTCCACCCGGTGAGGCCGATGATGACCATCATGTGCCAAATATTCGGCTTTTCCAGCAACGCCATGGCGGCCAAGATCAGAATGAGCGTCGGTACGCATTGCACGACCTCGATCACGCGGCTGAGCAGTACGTCGACCCAGCCGCCGAGATAGCCGGCCAGCGCGCCGAACGTAACGCCGATGAGCGTCGCAATACTCATCGACACGAAGCCGACCAACAGCGCGATCGTCGTGCCGTGCACCATCTGCGCGAAGACGTCGACGCCGCGCTGATCGGTGCCGAACAAATTGACGCGACTCGGCACCCCTTTGTCGCCCGTGAGGTTCTCAGGCTGACCCGGCCATTCGTCGGCCCGTACGCGCCGGTAAGGGTCCTGATACACCAGCGGCCACACGGCCCAACTCTCGGGATCTTTCTTCTTCAGATTCTCGGGGTAAACGAGTCGGAACTTATCCGTGGTAAAGACCGGATTTTCCCAACTACGTATGAAGTAACCGAGGCAAGGAAAATAGATCGTTCCCTTGTAGCGACAAACGATCGGCTTGGTGCCCGCGATCGCCGGCGCGAGCAAGGCGATGAGCGTCAGTGCGGCGACGAACGACAGCGCGAGCATCGAGAGCTTGGCCCGGCGAAATCGAAGCCACGCTTCGCCCCAGAATCCGCGCGAGACCGTCGCCGACAACGATTCTTCGGCCGTCGGTTCGGCGGGGGCGAGCGTCGGTTGCAGCGCGGGATCGATCACGAAAGGAGAGACCTCGGAATTCGCTTAGTGGTAGGAGATACGCGGATCGACGATCGCGTACATGATGTCGGCCAGGAGCGTGCCAAGCAGCGTCATGACGCTGAAGACGAGCGTCAGCCCCATAATGACGTTGTAGTCTTGGTTGAGAATCGATTCGAAAAACAACTGCCCCATGCCGGGCCAGGTGAAGATCCGTTCCAAGATCACCGAGCCGCTCAAGAGCGCCGGAAATGAGAGGCCGATCAACGTGGCCATGGGAATCATCGTATTGCGGAAGGCGTGATGCATGACGACCCGCAACGGCCCCACGCCTTTCGCACGCGCCGTGCGCACGTAGTCTTGTTGCAACGCCTCGGCCATGTTCGCACGAATGAAGCGGCTGTAATAGGCCCAACTCGCGTAGGTGTAGCAGAACACCGGCAGCACGCAGTGCCAGGCGACGTGCACGACTTTCTCGGGTATCGAAAGCTGCGGGAACAACAAGCTGTCGTACATTCCCTTCAAAGGAAACCAGCCGAGCCGGTAACTCAAATACGACTGCAGCAACAGCGCCGTCACGAACGACGGCAACGAATAGAGCATGTAAAGAACCGTGCTCAGCGTGCGCTCGTCGTATTTGCCGTGCCGCACCGACGAATACAGCCCCATCGGCA
>CAZWDN010000246.1:0-7757 GCA_964633125.1 uncultured Pirellula sp.
GGAAATCAGGCTCGTATTGTATTCGGCGAGCGCGGCGACCGCAAACCGTGCGGCTCAGAGGGCGTACGCTCGAATTGCCGAATTGAACCGCATTCTGAGCGATTACGACCCGAAAAGTGAACTCTCTTTACTCAGTGCGACGTCCGGCAGCGGTCGGGCCGTGCCAGTCGGCGACGACTTATGGTTTGTCTTAGAACGATCGCAACGATTGGCGGTCGCGACCGACGGCGCATTCGACGTGACGGTCGGCCCGATGGTGAAGGCATGGCGCAGCGCGCGGCGTAGCCACACGTTTCCTTCCGACGATCGATTGGCTCGGGCACGCGCGCCTGTCGGATATAAAAAACTCAAGCTCGATGCCGAAGCGCGCGCCGCGGAACTGCTCGTGCCGGACATGCTGCTGGACCTCGGCGGCATCGCCATGGGCTACGCGGCCGATGAAGCGCTGAAAGAGATCGGTCGGTTGGGGATTTGCAGCGCAATGGTCGACGCCTCGGGGGACATTGCATGTAGCGACGCTCCGCCCGGCAAGGACGGTTGGCGAATCGGGATTGCGCCGCTGACGGAAAACAAGGGGCCGCCGAGCCGTTATGTGGTTTTGAAAAATCGGGCGCTCACCACTTCCGGAGACGCGTTTCAATTTGTCGAACTCAACGGCCGGCGATACTCGCACATTGTCGACCCGAGAACGGGACTGGGACTCACGACGCGCTCCAGCGTTACCGTCGTGGCCGGCGATTGCATCACGGCGGATAGTTTGGCGACGGCCGTGAGCGTTCTGGGCCCGAAAATGGGGCTGCAGTTGGTGAAGCAGACGCCGGGAGCGTCCGTGCTGATCGTGCGCGCGGAGCCCGACGGCATCCAAACTTCGCAGACGGACAATTTCGTCAGTGCGCCCGCCACAGGCGCCAACGAACCGCTACAGAGGAACGTCCCGGAATAGTCGCCGGCGTTGACGGCTCTGGTCGACTGTTTCCAGGCCACCGATCTAGGGGGCTGTAATGCGAGGCTGCGTGTGCGTACCGGGTTGTCACGACGGCGTCGCTGCAAGTGGCAACTGTTTATCCACATGGGCCTTACGAACACTCTTACCTCGTGAAAACCAATTTGCGAACTTTTGAAACGCTAACATTGGCCTAACAATCGGCCGGTATGCTCGGGCCTTCATTAGATCGATTACCGACGGGCGATATGTGCTTGTCGGGACTAAAGACCCATCGAATCATCACATCAGAAAGCGATTCCGAACATGTCCTTTTCTTGGCGGAAGTCTTGGGTTTGCATAGCAATGATCGCGCTGGCCGCGGCTGAGGGTTGCTCGTCGAAAACCAATTCATCCACCGGTTCTCATTCGGGCGGCGCCGGAACCGCGACCGCCTCGAGCGACACCGTCATCAAGATCGACGGATCGAGCACCGTGTTCCCCGTGACGGAAGCCGTGGCCGAAGAGTTCCAAGCCGCCACGAAGATCCATGTGACCGTCGGTATCGCGGGCACCGGCGGCGGCTTCAAGAAATTCTGCCGCGGCGAAACCGATGTTTCGAACGCCAGCCGCCCGATTTTGGCTGAGGAAATTGCCCTAGCCAAAGAAAACGGCGTGGAATACGTCGAATTGCCGATTTGCTTCGACGCCCTCACCGTGGCCGTCAATCCGCAAGCGACGTGGGTAGACTCGATCACGGTCGAAGAATTGAAAAAGATTTGGGAGCCGGGCGCCCAAGGAAAAATTACGAAGTGGAATCAAATTCGCCCGGAATGGCCTGATCAGCCGTTCGTGTTGTTTGGCGCCGGTTCCGATTCGGGAACGTTCGACTACTTCACCGAGGCGGTCTGCGGCAAAGCCAAGGCGAGCCGCGGCGACTTTACCGCCAGTGAAGACGACAACGTGTTGGTGCAAGGTATCGAAGGCAACAAATACGCCTTGGGTTACCTGCCGTTTGCCTATTACGAGCCAAACAAGGCGAAATTGAAGGCGTTGGCCGTCGATTGGGAAAAGGATAAAGTAGGGGCGACGTTGCCAAGCTCGGAAGCGATCATCGGCGGCAAGTACAACCCGCTGTCGCGTCCGCTGTTTATCTACGTGAGCAAGAAGTCGGCGGCTCGACCGGAAGTGAAGCAGTTCATCGAATTCTATTTGAAGAACGTCACGGAGTTGGCCGCCGAGGTCAAGTACGTTCCGCTGCCGCCGTCGGCCTACACGGCGATCAGCGACCGCTTTGCTAAGCTCAAGACCGGCAGCGGTTTCGGCGGCGTACCGGAAGTGGGGTTGGCCGTGGAAGATATCCTCAAGCGCGAGCCCAAGTAATCTACGCCATTGTACGATGACCCTTCGGGAGATTGAATGAAGCCGACTGCCACGGCCGTCGCGGCGGATGCGGGATCGCTCCTCGCAGGCAAGCCCGCACGAAGTGACGGGATTGCGAGCTTTGTCGCGCGCCGTCGGTTCGCCAATGCTGTGGCGGCAAGCGTCATGTTTGCCGCCGCGGCTTCGTCGATCATCATTACGTGCGGCATTGTCGCCATTCTTACCATCGAATCGGCGACGTTTTTTAGTCACGTTTCGCTTCTCGATTTCCTGACCGATACGATGTGGACGCCGCTCTTTGCGGACGCTCACTTCGGCATCATGCCGCTCGTGGCGGGCACGCTTGTAACGACGGGCGTGGCGCTATTCATTGCTCTGCCGATCGGCACGATCATCGCCGTATGGTTGAGCGAATTCGCGCCGCATAAGGTCCGCGAAGTCATCAAACCGGCCACGGAATTGTTGAGCGCCGTGCCGACGGTCGTCTACGGCTACTTCGCGCTGCAGTTCGTCACTCCGGCTTTGCAATACATCGTGCCGGATTTGCCCACCTTTAACATGCTCAGCGCGGGAATCGTGATGGGCATCATGATCATTCCGTACGTCAGTTCGCTCAGCGAGGACGCCTTGCGGGCCGTGCCGATGTTGTTGCGCGAAGGGTCGTACGGCATGGGGGCCAGCCGGATTCAAACGGCGTTCAAGGTCGTCATTCCCTCGGCCGTGTCGGGTATGGCGGCGGCTTATATCTTAGGTATCTCTCGCGCGATCGGCGAAACGATGATCGTGGCCATCGCGGCGGGGATGCAACCGAATCTCACGGTCGATCCTCGTCAGCCCGCCGAGACGATCACGGCCTACATCGTGCAGGTGAGCCTCGGCGATTTGCCGCACGGCAGCATTGGTTACCAATCGATTTTCGCCGCCGGCGCGACGTTGTTCTTAATGACGCTGGCTTTCAACGTACTTGGCCACTATTTGCGGAAGCGATTCCGTCACTAAGGTTCGCCACTTGGGATTGTCCCCTTCACGACGCACGCCGTTTCACGACATTGTTTAACGTTTCGCATGGATAAGCAGACCGCCAAGATTGTCGCCCGACGGAAACGTGAAGATCGAATCTTCAGCGTTCTCGGGATTCTTTGCACGCTGGTGGCGCTGTCGACGTTGGCCCTGTTGCTCGGCGATCTACTTGTTACCGGGCTTTCGCGCATTGATTGGCAATTCCTCACGTCGTTCCCTTCGCGTAAGGCGGAGCGATCGGGCATTCTTTCGTCTTGGGTCGGGTCGTTGGCGGTGATGTGCGTCACAGCTTTCACGGCGGTGCCGCTGGGAATCGCCGCCGGCGTATACATGGAAGAGTACGGCCGCAAGGGACGGATCAACACCATCATCGAAGTGAATATTGCCAACCTTGCCGGCGTGCCGTCCATTATTTACGGGCTCATGGCGCTCGGGATTTTCGTCTACTACCTCGGACTCGGGCAAAGCATCTTGGCAGGCGGATTGACCCTGGCCGTGCTGATCTTGCCGATCGTCATTGTGTCCACGCGCGAAGCGCTGCGAACCGTTCCCGTGCAGATTCGCGAGGCGGCGTACGCGCTGGGTGCGAGCAAATGGCAAGTGATTTCCCACCATTTGCTGCGCTATTCGCTGGGGGGCATTTCCACGGGGGTGATTATCGCGATCTCGCGGGCCATCGGCGAAACGGCGCCGCTGATTACGATCGGCGCGTTGACGTTTATTGCGTTCTTGCCGCCGAGCCCCGTTACGGATCAGTTTCCTTATCTGTCGACGGATTGGTTGCACTCCCCCTTTGCGGTGTTGCCCATCCAAATGTTCAACTGGACGTCGCGACCGACCGAAGACTTTCATCGCAACGCCGCGGCGGCGGGAATTATTCTGATTGCCGTGACTTTATCGCTGAATGCCGTGGCAATCTTTGTTCGCCATCGCGTACGACGCCACATCAAATGGTAAACTCAACGTCTTTCGTCACGATCCTGCGTCCAAGCAAGCCGGGGAGTATCGCTCCGATGCCCACAGAAGCCGAAACCGAAGCGCGCTTCGTCGCGGCCGAACCGCTTGCCAAACCACATATGTCTGAATCGCATCGCACCCACGCTCTCACCATGCCGCCTTGCAAAGCCGAAGTGAAGAAGCTGAGCTTCTTCTACGGTGTCGCGCAGGCCTTGCATCACATCGACCTTCCGTTGGCGGACAAACACGTGACGGCTTTGGTCGGTCCGTCCGGTTGCGGTAAAAGTACGCTGCTGCGTTGCTTCAATCGAATCCATGATCTCTATCCGAACACGCGCTACGACGGGGAAATAATACTTCATCCGAGCGGCGCAAACATCGTCGATAAGAGCATCGACCCGATCGAGATGCGGATGCGAATCGGCATGGTGTTTCAGAAGCCGAATCCGTTTCCGAAATCCATATTCGAGAACGTCGCTTACGGTTTGCGGCTCAAGGGAATTACGAACAAAACGGAGTTGAAAGATCGGGTCGAGGTGGCGCTTACGTCAACCGCGATCTGGGAGGAAATCAAAGACAGGCTGAGCAAATCGGCCTACGAGCTTTCCGGTGGGCAGCAGCAGCGGCTATGTATTGCCCGCGCCGTCGCGGCCGAACCGGAAATGTTGCTGATGGACGAGCCGTGCTCCGCTCTCGATCCGATTGCGTCCGCGAAGATCGAAGACCTAATTCGCGAACTGCGAAAGAAATACGCCGTATTGATCGTCACGCACAATATGCAGCAGGCATCGCGAGCCAGCGACTACACGGCCTTCATGTACCTGGGGAAGCTCGTGGAGTTCGGCACCACGACGGATATCTTCACGAATCCGAAGTCTAAAGAGACGGAAGATTACGTAACCGGCCGCTTCGGTTAACAATCTGCTTAGGGGGTCTTACCCCCTTCTCCGCCCTGAATTGCTCGAGGAATCGTCGCCATATTTTCGAATTGGCGGCGTATATGAAACCTTTTCCGGTAATCGGGCGTCTTACACTGCGCACGTTTCGGATGCACTTTCCAGGAGAGTCGGCGTTCGAAGGCCGGCTGGTTCGTTCTTGCTCCTTTTGGGGAGTTTGTAAATAATATTCCTATTCCAGCGAATGTCTCTCTGAACCGTCGCTCGTTCGCACGGCCGTGAAACGTGCCGTCTGAGCTGTGCCCCCTGCGATGGCGCGGCCGCGATTATCGGCCATAACGCGGCCCCCTGGTTCCGAGATCCTCCTAAGAGGTGTTTGGGTGTCTGAGAAATTCAATCCGTTAAATGCATGGCTCGGCGTTACCGTCGGAAAGCCGAGCTACTACCAGCTTCTCGGACTTGAGAACTTCCAAAGCGAGCCGCCCGTAATCGCCGACGCGGCGGATCGCGCCATTCGTAAACTGCAGAAGCATTTGCAAGGCGAGCACGGTGAAACGGCGCAGAAGCTGGCCCGCGACTTGGCGACCGTCAAAAGCGTGCTGTTGTCCGCGGAAAAGCGGCAAGCTTACGATGCGCAATTGCGCGGCAAGCTCGGCGGTGGTTCGTCGCCTAAGCTTGCGCCGGCACCTTCGGCCGCCGTCGTGCTGCCGCAGGCCGTTGAAGCGGCGGATTCGCCGACGATGATGCTTCCTCCCGGCGCCCTTTCCGCGGCATTGGGTCTGCCTACGGCCTCGTTACCGCAGGCGGCGCTGCCGCCTCAAGCTCTCGGCCCCGGGGCAGGATACGGCCTGCCGAGTCCGGCCGGCTATGGCGACCCCGGCGCTTTCGGCCTGCCGCAACCGCAGGCCGGGCCGAACCCGTTCGCACCCCAGGCGGCATATCCGCAGCCGTACGGCCAAGAAGGTCAGGCCCCCGGCTTTGCGGCGCCTTTTGCCGGCGAACCACAAGTCGGTATGTACAATTTCGGCCCGCCGGGATCGGCTCCGACGGCTGCTCAGCCGTCGCCGGCGGCGAACCCCATGATGCCGCAACCCGCGGGACCGTCGACTCCGGCCGGCGTCTCATTTGCGCCGAAGACGACCATGGTGCGTACGCGCGTCGCCGGTCGTAAACAGCAGCAATCAAACTTCACCGTGGCTGCGATGGTGCTCGGCGTAGCGGCCGTCGTGCTCGTGATCGTCATTGTCGTCGTGAGCCGACAGAAGGCCGATCAGGACGCGGAGCAGGCGAAGCTTGCCGCGCCGGCGGCCCCGCGCCCGCAACCGGGCATTGCTCCGCTCCCGTCGCAAAACATTCCCGTCGCTCCCGCAATTCCGAGTTCCGGCGGTTCCGTGATGACGCCGCCGATGTTCGAACCGCCCCCGGAATCCGATTCGGAACGTGAACGCCGTATGGCCGCCGAAAGGGCCGCCATGCCGGAACCGCCAAAAGCGGCCATGTCGAACGAGCCCGCCAAGCCGGAAGCGGTGCCGGTGGGAATGCGCGGCGTCGAAGTGAAGCCGGTCGTCATGGAGGCGAGCCTGCCCGAAGACGCCGTTCGGGCGAAATCGGTGCCGACGATGCTCTCCGCCGCGCGCACGGCGATGCGCACTCGCGATTACTTTAAAGCGGAAGACGTGATCTTGCAGGCGCAAATCACCGCCGATTCACCGGCACTCGTACAGTCGACGCTCGACCATGCCCGCGCTTTGGATTTGGTCCGCAGCTTTTGGGAAGGCGTCCGCGAGGGGATCAAGGGGCTCAAGGCGGGAGACGAACTCACGTTTAACGCCAAAACCGCCGTGGTCGTGCGGCATGACGAAGTGAATCTCGTCGTGAAGCAAGACAACAGGGAGATTCCGCTCGTGATCGACAAGCTCATCCCCGGCTTAGCGGCGCAGCTCGCGGAACGCGGCTTGGCGAAGGACGCGCCTTCGACGAAGCTTGTCGTCGGCATGTTCCTCGTGCTCGATCAGTCCGGCGATCACGCCGCGGGGCGAAAGTTGTTCGACGAAGCCGCCGCCGGCGGGCTCGACGTCAACGCGCTCCGCCCGATCGTCGAAGCGAAGTAAGCTACGTCAAGATCGGATGAATCACTTCGCCGGCGATGTCCGTCAAACGGAAGTTGCGGCCGGCGAATTGGTACGTCAGCTTTAAGTGATCGAGGCCGAGCAGGTGCAGCACGGTCGCGTGCAGATCGTGCATGTGCGTCTTGTTCTCGACCGCCATATGCCCGAACTCGTCCGTCGCTCCGTACGAGAAGCCCGGCTTGACGCCGGCTCCGGCCAGCCAGACCGTGAAGCCGTCCGGATCGTGATCGCGCCCGGTGCCGTTCTTTTCGGCGAACGGATTGCGGCCGAATTCGCCCCCCCACCAAACAAGCGTATCTTCCAACAGGCCGCGACGTTTGAGGTCGGCCAGCAGCCCGGCGATCGGGCGATCGACGGCCTTGGCATGCTCGCCGTGCTTCGGCATGTTCGAGTGTTGATCCCAGGCGGGGTTGTTCGAGTTGTCGCTGTAATTCACCTGGATGTAGCGCA
>CAZWDN010000247.1:0-7703 GCA_964633125.1 uncultured Pirellula sp.
GCGTGCGGCAACACGTTCATCTTGAAGCCGTCGGAGAAGGTACCCCTCTCGGCGATGCGGCTCGGCGAACTGCTGCACGAAGCCGGCCTGCCGCCGGGCGTCTTCAACGTCGTGCACGGCGACAAGGAAGCGGTCGACGCGCTGCTGCACCACCCGCTGGTGCGGGCCGTATCGTTCGTCGGCTCCACCGGCGTGGCGAAGTACATCTACACGACCGGCACCGCCAATGGCAAACGGGTGCAATCGGCCGGCGGCGCGAAGAACCACGTCATTATCATGCCCGACGCCGATTTGGATCAGGCCGTGCGGGCGCTGCAAGCCTCGGCGTTCGGCTGCGCGGGCGAACGGTGCATGGCCGGCAGCATCGCCGTGCCGATCGGACGCATCGCCGACGACTTGGTCGAAGGGCTTTGCAAGGTCGGCCGCTCGATGAAGGTCGGCCCGACTGACGGGTCGCTCGGCAACGGCGGCGGCGAAGTCGATATGGGTCCGCTGATTACGCGCGAACACCGCGATCGCGTGGCAGGCTATCTCGACGTGGCCCGCGACGAAGGAGCCGACGTCGCGCTCGACGGTCGGTCGTTCGATCTGCCCGGCGACGGATTCTTGCTCGGCCCGAGCGTGGTCGATCGCGTGCAGCCGACGATGCGACTTGCGCGGGAGGAAATCTTCGGTCCGGTCCTTTCCGTGATGCGCACCGACGATCTTGAGGAAGCTCTCGCGCTCGGCCGGCAATGCGAATACGGCAACGGCGCGTGCATCTTCACCCGCAGCGGTTGGGCCGCGCGACAATTCAAACGCCACTTCAACGCCGGCATGATCGGCGTGAACGTCGGCGTGCCCGCCCCGATGGCGTGGTTCCCGTTCACCGGCTGGAATAAATCGTTCTTCGGCGACCTGCATATCCAAGGGACCGAAGGCGTGCAGTTCTACACGCAGCAAAAGATGACGCTTACGCGCTGGTTTCAAAGCGCCGACGAATCGCATGCCGATCCGATTTGGAAAACGAAAGCAGGCGGATAAAGTTTTATGACGCCAACCCCTTCGAAACCTTCCGCGCCGCAACTTCCGCCGTGCAGCCACGCGCCGGAAAAGTACGCCGGCCCGAGCCGCGCGGAAGTGCTCGCCTTGCGCCAGCAGTATCTCACGCCGGGCCTGCTCACCTACTACAAAGACCCGCTGTTGCTCGTCGAAGGGAAGATGCAGTACCTGTGGGACGAGACGGGCAATCGCTACCTCGACGGCTTCGCGGGCATCGTCACGGTGTCGGTCGGCCACTGCCACCCGACGATCGTCGAGCGCGTGCGCGAGCAGGTCGGCCGGTTGCAACACGTGACGACGATTTACTTGCATCCGACCATCGGACAATTCGGCAAGGCGCTGGCCGAGCACATGCCGGCCGAGAGCGGCTTGAGCGTTTCGTACTTTACGAACTCCGGCAGCGAAGCGAACGAGTTGGCGGTGCTGATGGCCCGCGAGAAGACCGGCCGCAACGAGATCATCGCCCTGCGCAACGCCTACCACGGCGGCACGAGTGCCACGATGGGGCTCACGGCCGTCGGCACCTGGAAGTTCAAAAGCAATCCGTCGGCGAACGTCAAACATGCGCTCGCGCCGTATTGCTATCGCTGTCCGTACGGGCTGGAGTTTCCGAGTTGCGAATTGAAGTGCGCGCACGACGTGGAGAACGTCATTCGCCAGGAAACCTCGGGCGAGCCGGCTTGTTTCATCGCCGAGAGCATTCAAGGGGTCGGCGGCACCGTCACGCCGCCGCTGGGCTACTTCCAAATCGTTTACGACATCGTCCGTAAGTACGGCGGGCTTTGTATCGCCGACGAAGTGCAAGCCGGCTTCGGCCGCACCGGCGAGCATTTCTGGGGCTTTGAAAACTGGAGCGTCACGCCCGACATCGTCACCATGGCCAAGGGCATCGGCAACGGCGCTCCACTTGGTGCGTGCGTCACCCGGCCGGAGTTGGCCGCGCAAATGAAGAACCGGATTCACTTCAATACCTACGGCGGCAACCCGATCTCCATGACGCAAGGCCTCGCGACGCTCGAGGTGATCGACGCCGAGGGGATTCAAGCCAATGCGCTCAAGGTCGGCGGTCACCTCAAAACGCGCTTGCTTGCGCTGCAGGAGAAGCGTCCCTTGATCGGCGACGTTCGCGGCCTCGGACTGATGCTCGGCGTGGAATTGGTGCGCGATCGGAAGTCGAAGGAACCCGCCAATACGGAAGCGGCCGAAGTGCTCGAACTCTGCCGCGAGCGCGGCCTGCTCCTCGGCAAAGGGGGCCTCTACGGCAATGTCCTCCGCATCAAGCCGCCGATGTGCCTGACGAAGGACGACGCGGATTTTATGGTCGATTGCCTTGACGAAGTGCTCGGCGTGCTCGCGACAAAATAGTCCGCCGCTCCGTCGGCGGAAACACGGCCGGCGTCGTTGGTACAATACTTCTATTGCTGACAGTTCGTTATTCATTGCCGCCACGAAACGTCGGCCCACTTTTTGAAGATTCGTCCCATGCCCGATCTCTCTCTCGTCGTCGACGGCCTCAAACTTCCCAACCCGCTCATCATCGGCTCGGGCCCTCCGGGCACGAACGCCAACGTCATCGGCAAGGCTTTCGACGAAGGGTGGGGTGCCGTCGTCTGCAAAACGGTGAGCCTCGACGCGTCGAAGGTCGTCAACGTGCAACCGCGCTACGGGCGCTTGCGCGCCGCCGGGTCGCAAGAGATTATCGGCTGGGAGAACATCGAGCTTATCAGCGATCGCGGCTTCGATGTTTGGATCGACGAATTCAAACAGCTCAAAGACAAATATCCCGAGCGGGTTCTGATCGCGTCGATCATGGAGGAGTTTCGCAAAGACGCCTGGGTCGAAATCGTCGAACGTTGCCAAGCGGCGGGCGTCGATGCCTTCGAGTGCAACTTCTCCTGCCCGCACGGCCTCCCTGAGCGCCGGATGGGCTCCGCGATGGGAGAGAACCCCGAGATTCTTGCCGAGGTCTGCGGCTGGGTGATGAGCGCCGCCAAAGTGCCGGTGTGGGCCAAGATGACGCCGAATGTCACGCACATCGAAGACCCGACGCGCGCGGCGCTTAAGGCCGGCTGCCAAGGGATCAGCGCCATTAACACCATCCGCAGCGTGATCGGAGTCGACCTCGAGACGCTCCGGCCCGAGCCGTGCGTCGAAGGCTACACCACGCCCGGCGGCTATTCATCCAAGGCCATCATGCCGATCGCCTTGCGCATGTGCATGGAAGTGGCCAAGCTCGAGCGCGATGAGTTCCCCGGTCGTACGCTCTCGGGCATCGGCGGCGTCGAAAGCGGCCGCGATGCCGCGCAATTCATTTTGCTTGGTTGCCACACGGTGCAAGTCTGCACGCACGTCATGAAGGTCGGCTACCGTTGCGTGCGCGAGATGCTCGACGAACTCGCCGCCTTCATGGACAAGCACAACTTCAAGACGATCGACGCCTTCCGCGGCCACAGCTTGCAATACTTCACTACGCATTACGACCTCGTGCACCGCCAAGCGGAAGCGCGCAAAGCCAAGGCCGGCCCCGCCGCAAAGACCGCGGCGAAGTCCGAGCCGGAAGTCGTCAAGGCCGACAACCAATGGTCGGGCGACGACTTCGTCAAACAATCCGACGCGCTGGCCCGCGGATAGTATTCGTTCACCGACTTTGCGAACGCGCTACTTCGCAATTCCCGCGTGCGGATACTTCGATACCGTTTCCCACGCGATCTCTTGCAGAATCTTGTGCTGCTCGGCGCTGATGCTCCGTTCCGGCGCTACCAAGCCGACGGGGTTCGTCCGGTAGATCGCCGCGAAGTTGCAATACGCGACCAGCGCCATCACATGTCCGAGGCCATGGCCGATCGGGTCGCGGAACAGTTCCGATTGCTTCGTGATGCCGGGGAATTTGCCGGCGACGATCATCGCCCGCAACTTCACGACGGCGTCGCCGGCCGGCACGATATACACGCAGCGCTTGCCGTGGAGCTTGTTCAATTCGTCGGCCTGCGCTTCCAGCCGCGTGCGCCATTCATCGACGGCCGCCTGCAGGTCTTCAATCTTCATCGCGTCGCGGGCCGCATTGTCTTTGATCCGCTTCTCCGGGTCGGCGACGTCGAACGGATACCACGAGGCTTGCAGCAGAAACCGCATATCGGCATTGTGCTTGAGCCCGAGCTCGACGAAGTTCGTAATGCCCGGGTCGGGCACCATGACGTGCGGGGCCATCGTGAAGACGTCGACCTTGCCGGTGCGGAGCGCCTTCTTGGCTTCGTTCTGGTCTTCCGCCTTATCCCAATGCTGAATGACCTTCGAACCGCCGATTCCTTGCCGCCCGACGAGCACATGCCCTTCGATGCCGGCCTCCTTCACAAGCTGCTCGACCATCGGCGGCACGAACATATGAAAGCTGTGCCCGGTGTAGAACACGCGTAGGCCGGCCGGCGTGGTCTTCTCGTCCGCAGCACGGAGCGGCAAGTCCGGCACCAAACAAAATGTGATTGCTGCGGCGGCGATCAAGCGGAGCAGGGGAGGGAAGTGTGACATGAGGTGAGTTCCTTAACGAATTGCGGGCGGGTTAGGCGTGTGTTGCCGGTCGTCGTAGCATCTGTCCGTGGTCGGTCGTGCCGGTGAAGCGGCCGTTTCTTACTTGGATCTTGCCGCGCACGGCCACGGTCTCTGCGCGGCCGGTGATCGGCCAACCTTCGAAGGCGCTGTAGTCGACGTTCATTTCTTGCGCAGCGGCCGTGATGGTGCCTTGATACTCGGGATCAAACACCACGAGGTCGGCGTCCGATCCGACGGCGATCGTTCCCTTGCGCGGATACATGCCGAAGATCTGCGCCGCTTGCGTGCTCGCCGCATCGACGAAGCGGTGCAAGTCCAGTCGGCCGCGGGCCACGCCGTGCGTGTAAAGCAAATGCACGCGATGCTCGACGCTCGGAATGCCGTTGGGAATCTTGGTGAAATCTCCGCGCCCCATTTCCTTCTGGCCTGCGAAGTCGAACGGCGCGTGGTCGGTCGCCACGGTGCTGACTAATCCGGAGCGAATCGCATCCCAAATCACTTCCTGATGCCCGAGTTCGCGGAGCGGCGGACTCATGATGTATTTGGCTCCTTCGAAATTCGGCAGTTCGGCATACGATCGATCGAGCACCAAGTACGGCGCCACGGTTTCGACCCACATCGGCAAGCCGCGCTCGCGCGCCGCGGCGGCTTCGGCGAGCGCCTCGGCGCACGACGTATGCACCACGTACGTATGCGCCCCCGTGAGGGCCGCGAACGTCGCCAGATGGTGGACGCCTTCCGCTTCAACCGTTACCGGCCGCGACGGCTCGTGCCACTCCGGGCCGGTCTTTCCCTCGGCGAGCAAGCGCTGTTGCAGCCGAGCGACGATCTCGGCGTTCTCGCAATGCGCGGTGACGATCAGGCCGAGCCGTTTCGCTAGGTCGAGCGTTTGATAGAGTTCGGCGTCGTCGATGCCGAACGCTCCTTTGTACGCCAGGAATATCTTGAGCGACGCCGTACCGTCGGCCGCCACGCGCCGCACCATCGCTTCGGTGCCCGAGTCGAAGCGCGTAATGCCCATGTGGAACGCGTAATCGCAGGCCGACTTACCGGCGGCGTTGGCCTTCCACAGTTCGTACGCTTCCCAAGGGTCGTCGCCGCGCGCCGGGCAGACCATCTCGATGAGCGTCGTCGTCCCGCCGACGAGCGCCGCGCGGCTCGCCGTCGTGTACGTGTCCTTCGCGAGCGTTCCCATGAAGGGGAGATAGATATGCACGTGCGGATCGATGAAGCCGGGAAACACCAGCTTACCGGTCGCGTCGATCACCTCGGCTCCCGGCGGAGCAGGCAAGGCAGGACCGATCCGCGTGATGGTTTCCCCTTCGCACCACACGTCGGCCGTGTAACGCTCCGTCGCCGTGACGATCTCGCCGTTTCGGATCAACAATGCCATGCCGTAAGACCTGCGGTAGTGAAGCCGTCGCATTCCAAGTGCTTGCTCGACGAAATGCGATCTTACCAACTCCCGACCCGATGGAGATGCTAAGCCGTAAATCGCGACGCGCCAAATTATGGATATTGACATCCATAATTGACGGGGATACGTTGATCGTTCCGTGCCGCATGGGATGAAGCCGCGAATCGTCACGAAGCGATTCGCGGGGAATCTTCGGCGATATTTCGCGTGCCCTCAGGAATGCTGTGATGAAAAAGCTTTGGCTCGCCTTTACCCTCGTGTTGGTCGTTTCCTTCGCCGTGCTCGGTTGGGTCGGCACGAGAATTCACGACGAAGCGCCGCCGATCGTCGACCAAGTGGTGACGACCGAGGGTGCGGTGGTGATCGGCGCCGGGGAAGTCTCGAAGGGCCAGAACGTTTGGCAATCGCTCGGCGGCATGGAAGTCGGCAGCGTCTGGGGGCACGGCAGTTACGTGGCGCCGGATTGGACGGCCGATTGGTTGCATCGTGAAGCCGTGTTCGTTCTCGACCGCTGGGCCCGGAGCGACTTCGGCGCCGAGTTTGCAAAGCTCGATGAAGAAAAACAATCGCAACTTAGCGGACGATTAGCGAAGCTCGTGCGCGCCAACACCTACGACGCGGCGACGCGGACCGTCACGATTGCGCCCGTCCGGGCCGAGGCGTTCGAGGCGAATCTCGCTCATTACTCCGACGTGTTCGCCAACGGCAAGACCGACTACGCGATTCCCGCCGGCGCCGTGACCGACAAGGACCGTTTGCGTCAGTTGGCGGCATTCTTCTTTTGGACCTCGTGGGCCTCGGCGACCAACCGCCCGAACGACTCCATCAGCTACACGAACAATTGGCCGTATGAGCCGTTGGTCGCCAACCGCCCGACGGGCGAAACCGTGGTTTGGACCGGTGTGAGCATCATCATGTTGCTGGCCGGAATTTCGGCGATGGCGTGGTGGTATGCGTCGCGTCGCGAGGAAGAAGAGGAGCGACCGGCGCCGGCCGCCGATCCGCTAAGAACTTGGGCGGCGACTCCGTCGCAACGCGCCACGGTGAAGTACTTCTGGACCGTCTCGGCGCTGATCCTGGCGCAAATGCTCTTAGGCGTGATCGTGGCCCACTACGGCGTCGAAGGAGACGGCTTCTACGGGTTCCCATTGTCGAAGTGGTTGCCGTACAGCGTGGCTCGCACTTGGCACGTGCAATTGGGGCTGTTCTGGATCGCCACGGCTTGGCTCGCGGCCGGCTTGTTTATCGGCCCGTTGGTGAGCGAGAAGGAACCGCAAGGCCAGCGTCTGGGGGTCAACGTGTTGTTCCTGGCGCTGCTGCTCGTCGTGGTCGGTTCGCTGACCGGCGAATGGCTGAGCATCCACAATAAGATGTCCGACTTGGTCTCGTTCTACTTCGGTCATCAAGGTTACGAGTACGTCGACTTGGGTCGCGCGTGGCAGATCGCCCTGTTCGTCGGCCTGCTGTTGTGGCTGTTCTTGATGGTGCGCGTGCTGCGGCCCGCCTTGAGCAAGGAAGGGGAGCAGAAGCAACTCGTGTCGCTGCTGACCGTCTCGACCGGCGCGATCGCCTTGTTCTACGGCGCCGGGCTCACTTGGGGACAACACACGCACCTGTCGATGGTCGAATACTGGCGGTGGTGGGTCGTGCATCTCTGGGTCGAGGGCTTCTTCGAAGTCTTCGCCACGACGGTCATCGC
>CAZWDN010000248.1:0-7685 GCA_964633125.1 uncultured Pirellula sp.
GAAAAATCCTCGATTCGACCGGCATTTTAGCGCTTCGGGCGCTTTCCGCCGGCCCCGCGGAGAATAGAATTTAACGAGAGGACCCCCCGGAGCTTGCTTCTTGAGCGAACCTTTCGTGAATCGGGGCGGTCCGGGTATGATAGATTCGTCGTAGTGATGGGATTTCAGTCACCCCGGAAAGGGAGTACGTGGCAACGAGCAGCGCCAAAAAAGAGGTCGTGAAAAAAGAGACGTCGTCGGTGGCCGCGCGCGAGCGCGCCCTGGCCCGAGCCGTAGCCGCCGCACAAACGGCGCACGAGAACAAGGCCCGCGACATTCAGATTCTCGACCTCCGCGAACTGACCACGGAATTCGATTACTTCGTCATCGCCACGAGCGGCAGTACGCGGCAGATGCACGCCGTGAGCGAAGAAATCGACCACTGCTTGGAAGACGACCTTCACGATCGCCGCCTCGGTCTGGAAGGTTACCAAACCGGCGGTTGGATTCTGCAAGACTACGGCGACATCGTCATCCATCTGTTCGACGCGAAAACGCGCGAATACTACCGGCTCGACGAACTCTGGACCGGCGCGAAGCGGGTGCCGTTCACGCCCAAAGATCCGGCATAGTTCTCCGTTTGCTGCCGCCGGCTTGCCGTGTGCCAATGCCGGCAGCGGCACAAGAACGCGCTCGTTATATCGGCCATGATACTCGGCGCGTCGGTCTGAAAGCCGGCCTATTTTTGGCCGGCCGTCTGGTAGAATGCCGCCGACGAGATGGGAGACGAGAGACAGGAAACGAGAGCGTCGCTGCGCGGCGGCTTTTGCTCCCGTATCTGTTCTCCAGTCTCCCCTCTCGTTCCGCCACTTACGTCGACGCGCCGAATCGGTCGTGCGTACATAACTCAGGGTTAAGTACGCACAACCCCAAAACCCACAAGGGGTGCGTACATAAGTCGAGTTATGTACGCAGTGCTCGGTTGCGAAAATCGACGTAAGTGCCGAAAGCGTCGCGCGAAAAAATCATCCGCGGCGAGTCCGTTTACAAACCTCTGAAGCGCGTCGCAAGCGACGCGGCTAAATGTCGGTCCAACTAAGAACTAAGTACCCAGCACCGCCACCGATGAACATCCGTAGCCGGCTTCGCGATCGTTTGCATTCCGCCCTGGAGGGCCTGGCCCCCGCCGCCGACGCGGCCATCGACATTGCCGGACTGGCTGAAATGGTGGTGCCGAGCCAAGACCCTAAGTTTGGCGACTACCAAATCAATTGCGCGATGCCGCTGGCGAAAGCCTTGAAGCGTCCGCCGCGCGAGGTGGCGCAAGAACTCGTCGGTCGCTTGCAGGTCGACGATTTGTGTGCGGCGCCGGAAATCGCCGGTCCCGGCTTCATCAATTTGAAAGTGCGCGACGACCGGCTCGTGTCGCTGCTGCAAACCGCCGCCGCGGACGAACGGCTCGGCATCGCTCCCGTCGCGCATCGCAAGCAATACATCGTCGACTATTCGGCGCCCAACGTTGCTAAGCCGATGCACGTCGGGCACATCCGCTCCTCAGTCATCGGCGACAGCATCTACCGCACGCTCAAGTTCCTCGGGCACAACGTCGTCGGCGATAACCACATCGGCGATTGGGGCACCCAGTTCGGCATGATCATTTACGGGTTCAAGCACTTCCGCGACGATGCGGCGTACCGTGCCAACCCCGTGGCCGAACTTTCGCGACTCTATCGGCTGGTGAATCAACTCGCCGGCTATTTCGAAGGGCAAGCCGAGCTTCCGAAGTTGCGCCAGAAAGCGGAAGCTGCCAAGGCCGCGCTGGCGGCCGCGCAATCGCTCGCGCCGACCGGCGACAAGAATATCGACAAGAAGAACGCTCAGACGTTGAAGAAGGCGCAGAGCGACGCCGAGTCGTCGGCCAAGGCCGTCGCCGAGTTACAAGACAAGCTCACCGCGATGGACGCCGATCCGGCTGTCGCCAAACTCATCGCCGCGCATCCGAAGATCGGTGCTTCGGCCTTGGAAGAAACGGCCAGGCTCCACTCCGGCGACGAAGAAAACCTCAAGCTCTGGCGGGAGTTTATGCCGCCGTGCTTGGAAGCGCTGGAAGAAACGTACCGTCGGTTGCACGTGACGTTTGACGAAACGTTGGGCGAAAGTTTCTATCACGATCGGCTGGCCGAAGTCGTCGCGGACTTCGAGCGCAAAGGGCTCGCGCGCGAGAGCGACGGCGCGCTTTGTATCTTTCTTCCCGGCCAAGAAACGCCGATGCTCATCCGCAAGAAGGATGGCGCGTTTCTGTACGCGACGACCGATTTGGCGACGATCAAATACCGCATCGAACGCTGGCAGCCGGACGCCGTGTTGTATGTGGTCGACCATCGGCAGAGCCTGCACTTCGAACACCTTTTCGCGGCCGCGAAGCTCGCCGGGTACGACGCTTGCGACTTCCGGCACATCAGCTTCGGCACGGTGCTCGGCAAAGACGGCCGGCCGTATAAGACGCGCTCGGGCGACACCGTCGGCCTCAAGGGCTTGCTCGATGAAGCGGTCGATCGGGCCGCGACGATCGTCGCCGAGAACGATGAGCGGAATCCGGAAGGCCCGCAACTTTCCGCGGACGAGCGTAAGCGCGTGGCGGAGACCGTCGGTATCGGGGCGCTGAAGTATGCCGACCTGTCGCAGAATCGCACCAGCGATTACGAATTCAGCTACGACAAGATGCTGGCGATGAACGGCAACACGGCGACGTATATGCAGTACGCCTATGCCCGCGTGCGCAGCATTTTCCGCCGCGGCGGCGTCGACATCGAAGCGCTGCGGGCCAAGAACGTTACGATTGATCTCAGCACACCGGCCGAGCGGCAACTTGCGGTGGCGATCTTACGCTGCGAGGAAGCGCTGGAATTGGCCGTCGTCGACTTCCGGCCGAATCAATTGACGACGTATCTCTTCGACTTGGCGAATCACTATTCTACGTTCTTCGAACAGTGCCCGGTGCTCAAAGCGCCGACGCCGGAACTGCGCGACAGCCGGTTGATGCTCTGCGACCTGACGGCCCGCACGATCAAGCTCGGCTTGTCGCTCTTGGGGATCGACGTGGTGGAGCAGATGTAGGAGAAGAGTCGGCGGTCGGCAGGGGGCGGTCGGCGGAGTTGCCGATCGTTAGGCAACGCCGTCGAACCGGCCGAAGACCATGCGGCCGGACGCGGTTTGCGTGACGCTCGTGACCGTGAGGTGGACGGTATGTTCGACATGCTCGCGCGCCCCTTCGACGACGACCATCGTGCCGTCTTCCAAATAGCCGACTCCTTGGTTTGCCTGTTGCCCGGGCCGGACGATTTGCAGCGTGAGTTTGTCCCCGGGCAAACAAGGCGGCTTCAGAGCCGTGGCGAGTTCGTTCCAGTTGACGACTGTGACGCCCGCCGCTTGGGCCCGCTTTTGCAGACCGACGTCGACCGTGAGCAGGCGAGCTTGGTACGCGACGGCCAAGCGAATGAGTCGTTCATCGACGGCGGTGGCGAAGCCCGCTGTCTTTTCCGGCCTGAGCGTTTGCAGCCGCGTGCCGAAGTCGGTACGGAGTTGATTCAGAATGTCGAGCCCACGCCGGCCGCGCGTGCGGCGATTCTTATCGCCGGCATCTGCCAGCATTTGAAGTTCGTCGAGCATGAATGGCGCGATCAACAATGGACCGTCCAACGTGGTAGTGTGCAACACGTCGACGATCCGTCCGTCGATAAGTACGCTGGTGTCGACGACGAGCGGATTGCCGTTGCCGCTCAAGGCACGCAACATGCTTGTCGCCTGCAATCGGTAGTGCACTGTGAGGGCAAGAAATACGGTAATGAACACCAGCGCCAGACGAAGCCACGGAGCCTTATCATAGGCGCCCAGCACTTCGAGCGCCCCATTCGCAGTGAAGTAGAAAAGCATCGTCGCCGCACTATGAAAGAAGCGTGCGCGGAACGAATACAACGAAGCCGACGGGTCCTGAATTCCGCGTTCCATTCGACCTCACGCGGCGAAGAGGCGTTGGAACTCTTGCTGGCAGAATCGGTCGGTCATACCGGCCAGATAGTCGCACACGCTCCGCTCCAAGCCGTATTCGGCGATGCGTGTTTGGAACGACTCGGGCATCTTCTCCGGACGCTTGCAATAGCCGTGGAACATGGCGCGGAGTTGGTCCTGCGCGATGCGTCGAGAGGCGACGACCAGCGGATTGCGGTAGACCCGATCGTAGAGGAACTTTTCCAGTTCGTTCTTGAGTTCGGTGAGTTCCGGTTCGAAGGCGACGATGAGCGGCGCTTCGCAGACGGCGGCGAGGCAATCGATGTTGCCGGCTTCCAAGCGGCGCTGCGTCGCGGCGAGCATGTCGCCGATTTGCCAATCGATCAACTCGTGGAGCGTGGCGCGGCGGAGTTCGCCGTCGTCGAGCGCTTGATAGCGGGCTCGCACGCGATCGGTCGCTTGACGCCAGAGGGGCACTTCGGCGAGTTCGTCGGGCGTGAGCAGGCCGAGTTGCAGGGCGTCGTCAACGTCGTGCGTGTCGTAGGCGATGCTGTCGGCGGCGTCGACCGTTTGCACTTCGAGGATCGGCCGTTGGGCCGCGCCGCGCTTGACCACGCGGCTTTGCTGGCCGGCCAAGACTTCGAAGCTCAAGTTGAGACCGGGGAACTCGGGATAACGTTGCTCGATGATCTCGACGATTCGCAAGGCTTGGCGATTGTGCGAGAAGCCGCCGTGGTCTTTGGTGCACTCGTGGAGCACGTCTTCTCCGGCATGTCCGAACGGCGGATGGCCGAGGTCGTGCATCAGCGCGAGGGCTTCGACGAGGTCTTCATTGAGTCGGAGCGCCCGGCCGATCGTGCGCGAAACGCTCGCCACTTCATGCGTGTGCGTGAGGCGCGTGCGATGGAAGTCGCCCATTTCGCGCGTGAACACTTGCGTCTTGCCGCTCAGCCGGCGATAGGCGGTGCTGTGGACGATGCGATCGCGGTCGCGTTGAAACGGACCGCGATAGGGGTGCGTCGGTTCGGCATGTTTGCGGCCCGCCGAGAGCGCGCTGAACATTGCATACGGGGCGAGCAACGCCTGTTCCCGGTCGGCTACGGCGTCGGTGTGCGGCGAACTAAAGGGCATCCGAAAGCAACTCCCAAAGCGCATCGAGCGATTGCGGTATGACGCGAGCGCCGGCAAAGACGGGCATGAAATTCGTGTCGCCGTTCCAGCGGGGGACGATATGCCAATGCAGATGACCGGGCAAGCCCGCTCCGGCGATGCGGCCGAGGTTGAGCCCGACGTTGAAGCCTTCGGCATTCATCCGTTGTTCCAACACGCCGACCAATCGGGCCGCGGTTTGCATTAGCTCGACATGTTCGTCGGCGTCGAGTTGATCGAGCCGGGCCTTGTGCGTGAGCGGGGCGACGAGCAGGTGGCCGTTGTTGTAGGGGTAGCGATTGAGAATGACGATCGACTTCGAGCCGCGGGCCACGACGAAGTTGCGGCGATCGTCGGCCGGCGTCGCGGCGTCGCGGCAGATGAAGCAGTTGTGGTCGGCCGCCGGTAGCCACACAGGCTCGGCTTGCGATGCGGCGGGAGCGGAGTCGTCCCCTTGGATATAGCCCAATCGCCAGGGAGCCCAAAGCTGCTCGTAACGCACGAAAATCACCATTGCCAGGAGAACGAAAATCGGCCGGCCTTGCCGGCAATTCGCGCTGCCGGCACTGCTCTTAAGTCTAGAACCTTGTATCGGTTAAGGAAAGTCGGGAACGGGGCTCAAGTAGGTAAACCTTAGCGGTCGAAACGATAGGCGGGACCGTAACGACGCCGGCAGGGGAATCTCGCGATACCCAGGCCGTGCGATCGGCGTGTTACGATGAACAGGTCCGACCCCGCACGTGACCGCGGCAGGTCGAGAAGTTCGTCGTTCCGCGGAGTTTGCGCATGAACATGGCGCTTGCGTCGTTACGTCGCCCGAAGCCTTCGCCCCTGAAGCGTCCCGCGACGAACGACGAATCCACGATGAACTTTCGCGTTGATCTCGAAGCCTATCGAGGCCCGTTGGATCTGCTGCTGTACTTGGTGCGGAAGCACGAAGTGGAGATCGTCGATTTGCCGTTGGCGATGATCACCGATCAGTTTCTCGCGCACATTGAGATCTTGGAAAAACTCGATATCGACGGCATCGGCGAGTTTCTCGAAATGGCCGGCACGTTGATCGAGATCAAGTCGCGGATGGTGTTGCCGCACGCCGACGAAGTGGAGGAACCGCTCGAAGATCCGCGGCAAGACTTGGTGCGGCAGCTGTTGGAATACAAGCAATTTCGCGACGCCGCGAGCATGCTCGAAGATCGGGCTCGCGGCTGGCAGGAGCATTTCTCGCGGATGGCGGTCGACCGACCGCGCGGTGACGCGCTGGAGCGCGAGCCGCTGGAGGAAGTAGAACTGTGGGACTTGGTGAGCGCGTTTTCGCGGATCGTGCGCGAGAATCAGGGAACGCCGCAGTCGAATATTCTGTACGACGACACGCCGATTCACGTCCACATGGAACGGATCGCGGCGCTCTTAAACGAACGCGGCCATGTGGCGCTCGGTGAGTTGTTCGAGCCGGGGATGCAGAAGTCGAAGCTCGTCGGCATGTTCTTGGCCGTGCTGGAATTGGCCCGCCATCACTCCGTGAAGACGGAACAGCAGAACTTGTTCGGCGAGATTCATGTGTATCCGGGGGCCGACGGGAAGGTGTCGGTCGATGCCGAAGCGGCCGATGCTTACGATCACCAGGCCACGCACGACGGAGCCGCAGCCGTGGCGGAGAGCGCTACGGCGACGGCCGTTATGGAACAGCCGGAAGCCGCGCGGGCGAATCGCGCACGCGGGAAAAAGGCCAAGTAAGCGTCGAACTGCTTACTTGTGGATCGTGCGACCGTCGCAGCCGAGGGCCGCTTCTTTGAGGACTTCGGCCAACGTCGGATGGGCATGGCACGTGCGGGCGATGTCTTCCGAGCTGGCTCCGAACTCGATTGCGGCGACGGCTTCGGCAATGAGGTCGCCGGCCCGCGGGCCGAGGATATGCACGCCGAGCACGCGATCGGTTTTGGCGTCGGCCAAGACTTTGACGTAGCCGTCGGTCATGCCGAGCGCTTTAGCGCGGCCGTGGAAGCTGAACGGGAACGAGCCTTTGCGATACTCGACGCCGGCCGCCTTGAGTTCGTCTTCGGTCTTGCCGACCGATGCGACCTCAGGCTCCGTGTAAACGACGCTCGGGATCGCGTCGTAATTGACGTGCCCGTAGCCGGTGGCGATGAACTCCGCGGCGGCCACGCCTTCGTCTTCGGCCTTGTGCGCGAGCATCGGGCCTTCGATACAGTCGCCGATGGCGTAAATGCCCGAGACAGGCGTGCGGAGATGCTTATCGACCGGAATACGCTTCTTGGCGTCGAGCTGCAAGCCGACGGTTTCTAAGCCGAGCCCTTCGGTACACGGCACGCGGCCGACCGAAACGAGCACCTTGTCGCAATGGATCGGTTCGCCGCCGTCGACGGTGACGACGCACTTCGAGCCGTCGTACTTGGCGCTGGTCACGCGGGTCTTCAAGCGGAACTCGATCCCCTGCTTCTCGAATATCTTCTGCGCGTCGCGGGCCAGTTCGGTGTCCATGCCGGCCATGATGCGGTCGAGGAATTCGAGCACCGTGACTTTCGCGCCGA
>CAZWDN010000249.1:0-7648 GCA_964633125.1 uncultured Pirellula sp.
TCGTCGGCCAGGCCGTGGAAGTTGGGGACGGCGTCGCTCATGAGGATGCCGGCCTTGCCGTACTTCTTAAACGTGCGCGGCGAGCCCATCAGCTTCGGTACGCCCGTGGTAAAGGCGAACGTGCGGCCCTTGAGGAACGAATCAGGGCACGGTTCGCCGCTGTGCTTCACAAGCTCCGGCTTGCCGTCGAAAATGTCGAGGTTCGGCGGGCCGCCCGACATGTGCAGATAGATGACTCGCTTGGCCTTGGCCGCTTGCGGCGGGCGTCGGGGCGCGAGCGGATCGACGGGTTGTGCGGGCGCACCCTTGGCGCTACCTTGCGCGAGCGCTTCCAGCGCGATTGCGCCAAGACTGAATTGGCCGGCGCCGGCGAGGAAGTGCCGACGCGTCTGCGTTCGTAGTTGTTCTTCGCGAACGGGATGCATGAACGGCATGGGGGTGTCCTAGCGGCGCATCAGGAATTCGTCGAGATTCAAAATCACGTTGGCGACCGTGGTCCAGGCGGCGAGCGCGGCCGGGTCGACTGCCGACGCAGTTGCCTTGGGCTGCGTGCCGATGAGTTGCGCGGCGGCATTCGTGTCTTTGCGATAGTGCGCGAATGCTTGGTCGTACACGCCGGTGAGTACCGTGAGTTCCTTGGCGTCGGGCGCGCGGGCCAGGCAGAGGCGGAAGGCGTAGGGCAGGCCGGTTTTGGGTTTGGCGCCACCTTCTTGGGCGATGCGACGCGCCAAGGCTTGCGCGGCCTCGACGAACACCGGGTCGTTCAACGTGACGAAGGCCTGCAGCGGCGTGTTCGAACGGCCGCGGCGGATGGTGCAGACTTCGCGGTTCGGCGCGTCGAACGTGCTGAAGCTCGGGTAGGGACTGTTCCGCCGCACCTCGGTGTAAATGCTGCGGCGATGCCGGTCTTCGCCGGGGCTGGTTTGCCAGTCGTTCGCACCGCCGAAGGCCGTGTTCAACCCCAGGCTCGGCCGTTGCGGACGGACCGGAGCGCCGTACATCTTCGGGCTCAACAGCCCGGCGACCGCCAAGGCTTGGTCGCGCAATAACTCGCCGGACGGCCGGAAGCGCGGCCCTCGGGCGAGGAGGCGATTGTCGGGATCGTGCTCGACGAGTTCCGGCGAGGCCGCCGAAGTTTGCCGATAGGCGCGACTATTCAGCATCAGCGCCAGCATGTGTTTCACGTCCCATCCGCTATCCATGAATTCGGCGGCGAGCCAGTCGAGCAATTCCGGGTGCGTCGGCATGTCGCCTTGGCTGCCGAATTCCTCGCTGCTCCGCACGATGCCGACGCCGAACAGCGATTCCCACATCCGATTGACGGTAACGCGGGCCGTGAGCGGGTTGTCGCGACTCACCAACCAGCGCGCAAAAGCGAGCCGGTTGCGAGGCGCATCTTGCGGCAGCGGCGGAAATGCCGCGGGGACGCCGGCGTGCACTTCGTCGCCCAGCGCTTGCCAGTTGCCGCGCAACTGGATGAACGTCTTGCGGTGCTTGGCCGGTTCGAGGTCGGCCATCACCGGCACGGTTACCGGCTTCGTATCCGCCAGCAGTTTCTCGACCGCGGCCCGCCGCTCGCGTGCGAGCTTGCTCGTCGCCGAGACGTTCTTGATGTAGTGCTGCTGAAGCTGCGCGAGTTGGTCCTTGCTCCGCTTGTCAGGCGCCAGGGCGACGGCCGCCTTGAGTTTCGCATCCGCGAGCGTCGGGTTGGTCGCCAACCAAGCGTCGAAGCCGCGCAGCCACCAAGGCTTCGGCTTGGCGAACGCGGCGTCGAGCGCTGCCAGCTCCTTTTTCCAAGCCTCGCGGTTGCGTTTGGTTTCCGGCGTCAGCAATTCGTGCAGCGGCGATTCGTCGCGCTTGTCGGCGTCGGCCGATTGGTTGAGAAACGCGTAGATCTCGAAATATTCTTTGTTCGTAATCGGGTCGTATTTGTGCGTGTGGCACTGAGCGCAGGCCATCGTCGTGCCCATCCAAACGGCGAACGTCGTGTTGACCCGATCGATCACGGCGGCCGTGCGAAACTCCTCGTCGTTGGTCCCCCCCTCGTTATTAGTCATCGTGTTGCGATGAAACGCCGTGGCGATGAGCTGGTCGTCCGTCGGGCTCGGCAGCAAGTCGCCGGCGATCTGTTCGATCGTGAACCGGTCGAACGGCATGTTCGTATTCAGCGCGCGGATGACCCAATCGCGATATGACCAAATTTCGCGACCGGGGTCGCTCGGGTAGCCGGCGCTATCGGCGTAGCGGGCCAGATCGAGCCACTGCCGGGCCCAATGTTCGCCGCACGCAGGCTTGGCGAGATAATGAGCAACGATCTGTTCCTGCGACGCCTTTGCGAGCGACGATAGTTCTTCGAGCGTCGGCGGCAGGCCGGTGACGTCGAGCGCCACGCGGCGGATGAGCGTCGCCGTGTCGGCGGCCGGCGAGAAGTCGAGCTTTTCACGCTTCAAACGCTCGGCCAGAAACGCATCAACGGCATTCGGTTCGTCGTTCTTGGGAACGGCCGGTCGCCGCACCGGTTCGTACGACCAATGGTTGCCCCACGGGGCTCCTTGCTTGATCCATTGCTTGAGCAATGCAATTTGTTGCGGCGTGATCGTCTTATGCAGCCGCGGCGGCGGCATCACTTCGTCGGGGTCGGTGCTTTCGATCCGCCGGATGATCGCGCTGGCTTCCGGCTTGCCCGGCACGACGGCGACGGTACCTTCGTGATCGCGCTTGGCCGACGCCTCCAAGTCGAGCCGCAGCCCGGATTCGCGCGATTTGTCGTCGGGCCCATGACAGGCGAAACAGTTTTCCGACAAGAGCGGTCGAATGTCGCGGCTAAACGAAATCTCGCCGGCACGCGCCGCGACGACCGTCGCGGCGTGAGCGGCGACGAGGACGTAAAGCAGAGACGCGGTAGAGAGCGGGTGCGGCATGGCGGTCGACTTCGGCGGGGAGAACGTGCGGGCGGGCTGTCATTATAGTCTCCCGGCGTCGGTGGGACATCCGTGACTCGGCCGCCAAATATGCAGCGGCGTTTGCGCCAAGCGGCGCCGCAGGTTTGGACGCTAGGAAGCCGCGGGATGCGGACTGGTGCGGAGGTCGAGCACCATTTGTTCCACGGCGAGCATGGCACATTGGAGCATCATCACCACGTCGGTGGTCGTCAGAATGCCGACGAGTCGCCCGTCGTCGACCACGGGCAAGCTTGAGAAACGACCGTGGAGCAGTAGGGTGATGGCGTCCGTCACAAGCGTGTGGCGCGTCACGGTCGTCGGGCCCTTCGCCATGATGTCGTTCGCGGTCAGCGCATCGTCGACGCCGTGCAAGTCGCGATCACTGACGACTCCGACCAACGTACCTTTTTCATTACAAACAAGAATGTGTCGAAAGCCGTTCGCACTCGTCAAACGACGCAACTCTCCAACGGTAACGTCGGGCGTTGCTTTCTTAACTTCTTCGGTCATCAGATCGCCGACTTTCAAATCGGTCGGTAGCAACTTGTGATTGTCTTCGATCAGCTCGCGGAGAATGCGTAATCGCTTTTGCGCGTACCGCAGCCGTAAGACGTCGGACGGCGCAACGCCGCCCGCCGGCGAGCCGAGCCGCGTCGGTAGCGGCGATTCCGCAACCCCCGCCGATCGCGAACGGCGTTCGATGAGCCAGCCGACCACAGCGACCACGAGAATCGCCGTGGCGCTCCATGACGGGCGCCGAGGGTCCGCGACGGGTTGCGCCGTCGCGGCGACGGGTTGCTCGTTTCGCGGGCGCAGCGTCGCAGTTTCGCCCGCGAACGAGCGGTCGACGAGGTGGAACGAGAGCGACATGTCCTCCGACAATTGTTCGATGCCGACGGTCGTCGCAACGGCGATGATGGCGCCGAGGAGCAGATATTCGATGACGGTGGTTCCCCGACGGCGACGTGCGAAGGGCGAATTCCGGCGACGTGAATACATCATGGGTAGGCTCAGATAAACGGTTCGCGCGAGATGTTCGATATCTCGCTGACGCGAACGCGGGGGCGGGGTGGATTCGGCGTGTCGGCGGCGGTCAAGCGGCGCTTCGAGATCTCTCACGAAAGCTGCAGCTGGATCTCGACGTGGCCTTGCGACGGCGGAAGCAAGGTCTTCCGATCGGCGTCCGGTCGCGGCGTGGAACGAACTCGCTTGCGGGAGTCCGTCTTGTTGAAAGATAGTACGAGAAGCTTCCGGTGATCGAAAAAAATGAAGCGCGATGTGCGCGAAACGTGGTTTATCACGCTTAGACGATGAATCGCCGTATGGGCATGTGCGAAAATGCGGCATGTCGGCCCCCCTTTCGTTTCGGGGGTGAAGTTGCAAGAAAGCGACAGTGCGGAGCCGCATATTCACTCCCCCGATTCGACGCTCAGCCGCTTGCGACGTCGTCGGCCCTGCGGGCCGCATAGGCGAAGGTAAAAGCTCGAACGCTTCCATGTTCCCGGCGAACTCGCCGTGCCCGCTGATTTCAAATGCTCGATACGCAAGGGCGCGCGTCGTCGTGAAGCGACGGATTACGTCGGTACGAAGAACTGCTGCGACAAAAATCGGCGGACGCGAGCCGCCTGCAACTCGGCACTTGCGGGCGGCTTGGATTTGAACGATTATCAAGCCCGCCGTTGCTCGGGCGGCCGAGCGCTTCGCAGCCTTTCACTAGAACTCGAACGATTCTCCCATGAAGAACATTGCTCTATCGGTCGTCGTCGTGCTGCTCTCGTGCTCGCAGGTTTTCGCCGCCGACGCGCCGCGACCCGCCGATGCCGCTCGCCAAGTGCAGCCGGGCGTGCCGCAAGGCAAGGTGACGCCGGGCGTCTTTGCCGAGAGCAAAATCTTTCCCGGCACGAAGCGCGATTACAGCGTCTACGTGCCGGCGCAGTATGCAGCCGACAAGCCCGCGAGCCTCATGGTATTCATGGACGGCGGCGGTTACGCCAAACCCGACGGCGCGTTTCGCGTGCCGGTCGTGTTTGACAATTTGATTCATCAGAAGGCGATGCCGGTGACGATCGCCGTGTTCGTCAACCCGGGCACGGTGCCGGCGACGAAGCCCGGCGCGAAGGATCGGAGCAATCGTTCGTTTGAGTACGACTCGCTGGGAGATCGCTACGCGCGGTTTCTCACCGAGGAGTTTCTGCCCGTCGCGCTAAAGGGACTCAACGTGTCGAGCGATCCGAAGCAGCGGGCCGTGTGCGGCATTTCTTCCGGCGGCATTTGCGCCTTCACCGCGGCTTGGGAGAAGCCGGACCAGTTCGGCAAAGTGCTAAGCCACATCGGCAGCTTCACCGACATTCGCGGCGGTTGGGCATATCCCGGCCTGATTCGCAAGACCAAGGCCGCGCCGAAGCCGTTGAAGATTTATCTGCAAGACGGCAAGGACGATTTGAACAACCTCTTCGGCAACTGGCCGCTGGCAAACTCCGATATGGCCGCGGCCCTGCGCTTCGCCGGCTACGAACACCAGTTTGTGATGACCGAAGGAGGCCATAGCGGCGCGGCGGCCGGCGAGCGATTCCCCGACGCGTTGCGTTGGCTATGGAGCGATTCGACAACCGCGGCGCCGGAAACTCCGGCCGCGACCGCAGCCCCTGGTGCGCCGAAGTGGCAGCCGCACCCCGACGCCGTCGAGCAGGCCGGCGTGCCGAAGGGGACCGTCGAACAGATGCCGGCTTGGGAGTCGAATATCTTTGAAAACACCGTGCGTGATTGGGCGATCTATGTGCCGGCGCAATACAAGAAGGAAACTCCGGCCGCGCTGATGGTGTTTCAAGACGGCCACACCTATCGCGACGTGAACGGTCGCTGGCGGGTGCCGATCGTGTTCGACAACTTGATTGCCCGCGGCGACATGCCGCCGACGATCGCCGTGTTCATCAACCCCGGCCACGACAAAACCAAAGGCAAACCGCAAACGCCGTGGAAGGTTTCGAACCGGAGCTTCGAGTACGACTCGCTCGGCGATCGCTACGCGCGGTTTCTGTTGGAAGAAATCCTGCCCGAGGTGGAAAAGCGATACAACATCACGAAAGACCCGGAATTGCGGGCCATCGGCGGCGCAAGCTCCGGCGGCATTTGCTCCTTTACCGCGGCTTGGGAACGGCCCGATTCGTTCCGCAAGGTGCTTTCGACGATCGGCAGCTTTACGAACCTGCGAGGCGGCAACGTCTATCCGTCGCTCGTTCGCAAGACGGAGCCGAAGCCGCTGCGGGTGTATCTCGCCGACACGAGCGGCGACGTCGACAACCAGTTCGGCAGTTGGCCTTGGTCGAACCAGTTGATGGCGTCGGCCCTGCAATACATGGGCTACGATACTCGCTTCGATTGGGCCGAAGGTTATGCCCACAACAGCGACCACGGCGGAGCGCTCTTTCCCGAAGCCTTGAAATGGCTCTGGCGGAAAGAGACGCATGTTGCCGTGCACGACACGAAGGGGGACCTGAAAGGAGACATGACGCTGCTCCGGCTATTGGTTCCGGGGCAAACGTGGGAAACGGTCGCCGACAAGCTCGGCTTCGCCGACGCCCCCTGCACGGACGCGGCAGGGAACTTCTACTTCTCCGACATGAAGGCGCCGGCGGTTTACAAGGTGAGCGCCGCCGACGGCACGCGGACCGAGCTCTTTAAGGAATCGATCAGCGGACTGAAGTTCGGCCCCGACGGCTTACTCTACGGTTGCCAAGGAGCACAGAGCCGCGTGGTGTCGCTTGATCCGAAGTCGGGCACGGTGAAAGAAGTGGCGACCGGCGTGGCGCCGAACGATTTGGCGGTGAGCGCCGACGGATTCATCTACATTACGGAAACCAAGCACGGTCGGGTAACGCGCATTCATAGCAAGACGGGCGAAGTGACGCCCGTCGCCGAGGGGATCGGCAAGCCCAACGGTATCGTGCTCTCCGGCGACGGCGGCACGCTGGCCGTTTCCGACTCCGGCGGCATGAACGTCTGGACGTTCCGCGTGAACGCCGACGGATCGCTCGACGCACAGATGCCGAGCATGACGATGCGCTTGCCGATCGACCCGAAGGGAGAGTTCAAACACAACGAGCCGCCGCCGTATCTGACGGCCTCGCGCGGCGACGGCTCGGCCGTCGATAAGTCGGGGCGGTACTACGTGACGTCGTCCGTCGGCGTGCAGGTGTTCGATCCGACCGGCCGGCAATGCGGCGTGCTGCCGAAGCCCAACGCCGCGGCGCCGCTCACGAGTTGCACGCTTGCCGGGCCGAACCACGAGTGGCTCTACGTCACCAACGGCGATACGGTGTTTCGCCGTCGGTTGAAGGTCGACTAATCGCGCAACGAACGGCCGACATGCCGCACTATTGCACGAGTTTCAGCGGCCGGTCGGCGGCGACTTGCGAGAAGACCTGTTCCAGTTGGGTCTTCACTTGGGCGATCGGCTGACCGCCGGGCACGATGAATGCTGCGCCGCCGGTAATGTCGGCGACTTGCTGCATCAGGTCCGTGTCGGCATAGGCGCCGAGCGAGATAGTCACGACCGGAATCTTGGCCGATGCGCAAAGGTTTGCCTCGGTGATCACCGCCGCTTTATCAAGCGTGGTGTTGCCCGTGGGCATGTTCACGACGCCGTCGGTCATGAGCACGATCATCTTCTTGGCGCCGACGCGGGCATTGGCCTGCAAGTCGACGCG
>CAZWDN010000250.1:0-7514 GCA_964633125.1 uncultured Pirellula sp.
GCACATGCCGCGTCGTTTCATTCAGCAGTTTGGGCCTACCGATAAGATCGACCAGACGTTTCTCGCCGCGCAGAAGCAGTTGCGGCCGAACAAGAACGGCAACCTCTATCTGCAGGTCGACCTCTCCGACCGAACCGGCAGCATCGCCGGGCGGATGTGGAACGCCGGCGATTACGAGTACCGCAGCTTCGAAGACGGCGACTACGTCCGCGTCGAAGGGAACACGCAGCTCTTCCAGGGCCAGTTGCAACTGATCGTTACGAAGATCGGCAAGGCCAAGCCGGAAGAAGTCGACGAAGCCGACTTCATGCCGCTGACGCCGGCCGAGCTTGATCGGCTGGTCATTCGGCTGACGGCCCACCTACGCGGGATGCAGAATCTGAGCTTGCGCAATTTGGCCGAATGTTTTCTGACCGATGCGACGTTCATGGCAAAGCTGCTCCGCTGCCCGGCGGGCGTGAAGAACCATCATGCCTATGTGGGCGGCCTGTTGCACCACATCGTCCAACTCATGGATTTGGTCGCCGCCGTGCGTCCGCTTTATCCGCAGGTCGACGGCGATTTGCTCCTGATGGGCGCCTTCGTGCACGACATGGGGAAGATCGACGAACTGAGCTACGACAAGGGCTTTGCCTACACGGACGAAGGGCAATTGATCGGCCATTTGGTGATGGCCGTGTCGACCTTGGAGCAGAAAGTTCGCGAGGCCGAGAAACTTTCCGGTGAACCTTTTCCGGCGGAGACCGTCTTAAGATTGAAGCACATGATCGTGAGCCATCACGGCGAATACGAGTTCGGCAGCCCGAAACTGCCGATGACCTTGGAAGCCGTGGCCCTGCACTTGCTCGACAACCTCGACGCCAAGATGCACAGCTTCCATCTTTTGATGCGCGACGACCCGAACGTCGACAGCCCCTGGACGAACTACCACGCCAACCTGGGCCGGAAGTTTTTTAAGGGAAGTCCGGTAGAGTAACGTAGAATTGTCTCAAAGGTCCGTCGGCGAGCACGTCGTTCTTCGCCCGTTATTCGGCGAAAACCATCGTTTCGACGCTGCTAGGGCGATTTTCGCGACCACGTTGCCGGCGCCGATGCGGAGCGCCGTCCAGGCCCGTTTGGGGCCGGCCAAATCTGCCGAACCTCATTTGGTAGAATGAAACGGATTCTCGGCCGCGGCGCGGCTCCGGAATGCGGCGTATCGCGACGGAATCGGCCCCGCTTCCCGACGTAAGTCGTGCGGCGAGGCGATCACCGCGGCGCGACTTACGTCGAGTGAAAGAAAACAGTCGCGTACATAAGTTCGGCTTATGTACGCACAACCCCAAAACCCACAAGGGGTGCGTACATAACCGAAGTTATGTACGCAGTGGAAAAGGCTTCGGTCGACGTAAGTGCCCATGACGCATCGCTGCGACGGCGCGACTTACGTCGCCGGCCCGAGGAAGCGACGATCGCGGCAATAAGCCGTGCAGGCCGGATCGGCGTCGCCGGTTCGGAACAGAACAAAGTTTGTATTGGAAGAAGAGAACAGAATGTCGGAAATGGATGATTTGTCGGAAAACGAAAACTTGGATGAAGACGTCGGCGGCGGTTTTGTCGACGTCGGGGCGCTGGAGCATCGGTTGCTCGCGCATTTGCAGAACCCGAACTATCGGCCGGTGAAGCCGCGCGTCGTCGCGAAGAAACTCGGCCTGTCGGAAGTCGAAACGCGCGAAATGCGCCGGCTGGTGAAGAAACTCGTCAGGCGGGGGCTCGTCGTATACGGGGCCAATCACTTGATCGGCCCCGCCTCGGCGCCGCCGCCGAAGGTGATTCCGCAATCGCCGCGCGAGCAACGCTATATCGAAGCGCTGCCGACGCTGGATGATTTGCAACTACTGGAAGGAGCGGAGGCGCCGGCGGGAACTCCGTCGACTCGCAACGAAGAATCCTCCGGAGCAACCGGCGAGCGGTCCCCTGCCCCGGCCGAACCGCGGCGTGAAAAGCCGGCGCAACGCGAGAAGCCGTCGAAGCGTGAAACCGAAGGGAAGAAGTCGACCGGCCGCGCCGATCGCCTTGCCGAACAAGCCGGCAAACCGCTGCCGGGCGTCGTCGGTACGTTCCGTCGGCATCAGGCGGGCTTCGGGTTCGTGCGCCCTTTAAGTACGAAGGGGAACGATCGCGCCGGGGACATTTTCGTATTGGCCGACGATGCCGCCGACGCGGCGACGGGCGATACGGTCCGTGTGAAACTTTCCGGCGCGCGCTACCGCGGCAAGAACCAACAAGGGCGCATCGTCGAAGTCATCGAGCGTCAGACGCACCAATTCGTCGGCACCTATTTTGAAACCGGCGGCGGCGCGTTCGTGCAGGTCGACGGCACCGTGTTCAAGCAAGCAATCGCGGTCGGCGACCCCGGCGCGAAAAACGCGCAGCAAGACGACAAGGTCGTCTTTGAAATGGTCCGCTTTCCCACCTACTGGCAAAGCGGCGAAGGGGTGATCACCGAAGTGCTCGGCAAGCGCGGCGAGCCGGGCATCGATACGCTGTCGATCATTCGCGAATTCGACCTGCCGGAAGCCTTTCCGGACGACGTCGTGGAAGACGCCCGCGCTCAGGCGGATGCGTTCGACGAAAGCGAAATCGGCGACCGGCTCGACTTCACGGCGGCGACGGTCGTGACGATCGACCCCGTGGACGCCCGCGACTTCGACGACGCCATCAGCCTGGAGAAACTAGAGAACGGCCACTGGCGGCTCGGCGTGCACATCGCCGACGTCGCGCACTTCGTCCGCGCGAAGTCGCCGCTGGATCGCGAAGCCCGCGAGCGCGGCACGAGCGTGTATCTGCCCGACCGCGTGATACCGATGTTGCCCGAGGTCATTTCCAACGGCTTGGCGAGTTTGCAGCCGGATCGCGTGCGGTTTGTGAAGACGGCGTTTCTGGAATTCACGCCCGAGGGGGTGCGAACGCACGTCGAGTTGAAGAACGCGGCCATTCGCAGCAAGCGCCGGTTCACGTACGAAGAGGTCGACGACTACTTGGCCGACCGGCCGGCATGGCGCGCGAAGCTCGCGCCCGAGGTGTTCGACTTGGTCGGCAATATGCATGAGCTTGCCATGATCTTGCGGGGGCGCCGAATTAAGAACGGGGCGCTCGAATTGACCATGCGCGAGGTGAAGGTCGATCTCGATAAGAACGGTCGCGTCGTCGGCGCGCATCGCGTCGAAAACACCGAAAGCCATCAGGTGATCGAGGAGTTCATGTTGGCGGCGAACATCGCCGTCGCGGAAACGATCGCCGAGCACGAATGGCATTTCCTGCGGCGCATCCACGAAGCGCCCGATCCGAAGAAGCTCCATCTGCTGGAGTCGTTCGTCGCGTCGCTCGGCTTGAGCAACGAAGGGCTGGAAAGCCGCTTCGAGCTGCAGCGGCTGCTCAAGGACGTAGGCGGCCGGCCGGAAGAACAGGCGATTAATTACGCCTTGCTGCGGAGCTTGCAACGGGCCCGCTATGCTCCGAACGAAGAGGGGCACTACGCGCTGGCGGCCGATTGCTACTGTCATTTTACGTCGCCGATTCGCCGTTATCCGGACTTGACGATTCATCGCTTGTTCGATGCGCTGATTAAGCACAAGATGCCGCGCAACGATTTCGACGAACTCGCGTCGCTCGGCGAGCATTGCAGCGATCGCGAACGTCGGGCCGAAGCGGCGGAGCGCGAGCTGACGAAGGTCAAGTTGCTCATGTACCTGGAAGAGCGGATCGGCGAGTCGTTGGATGCGGTGGTGACGGGCGTCGAAGAGTTCGGCCTGTTTGCCCAGGGGATCGAGTTTCCGGCCGAAGGAATGATTCGCGTTTCGGCCTTGTCCGACGACTATTACCACTACGATCGGGCCTCGCACAGCCTCACCGGTCGCCGCGCCGGAAATGCGTTCAAGCTGGGCGATCGGATTCGCGTCGAGGTCGTACGCGTCGATGTGGATAAACGCGAACTCGACTTCCGTTTGGTCGATCGCTTCGCGCGTCCGCGCGGCGCGAAAGGCCACGTCGTGCGCTCCGAAAAGCACCGGCCGACGAAGCTGCACCCTGCGAAGCAGCGGCCCGCGAAGAACCGCGACGACGGGGGGCGACGTCGGAAGCGCAAGAAGTGACGGCGGAAACACGCGGTAATTTCCACCCTGGAAACCCGCGCGGCAGGCGATAGAATACCGACAGTTTGACGGCCGTTGATTTCACCGCGTGTGAATTCGGACCGGCTTTCACTCTTTGGCATCTCGGCGGTTTGCGTACGCCCGGCGGGCTTAGACGGGGGAGTTTCCCCTGTTGGCGCACTTCGCATGTTCGGAAACAGGGCGAGCCCTCCGTGGCTCGCGCCGCCGCAGGCCGAAGGTCTGCAGCGACGCAAGGGTGTCGAGGGAGTTGGCGGGCTAGGTGTTCGGTTCGGCGTGTTCGGTTCGACGGCTCGAGGAAGGGATTCGATGACGGAAGCAGCTTCAACGGCACCCCTGGCGCAGACCCCCTTGCACGCCTGGCATGCGGCGCACGGCGGTCGACTCGTCGACTTCGCAGGCTGGTCGATGCCCGTGCAATACGGCTCGATCGCCGCCGAACATACCGCCGTCCGCACCGCCGCGGGCCTCTTCGACGTCTCTCACATGGGGCGTTTTCGTTTCAACCATCATGAGGAAGATGGTTCGCTGATTGCCGCCTTTATCGACTCGGTGTTGACGCGCCGCGTGACCGACATGCAGGCGGGGCAAGTTCGCTATTCGCTCGTTTGCAACGAGGCCGGCGGCATTCTCGACGACGTGCTCGTGTATTGCGCTCCCTACGACGGCAGCGGCCGCCGCTTCAGCTTGGTCGTCAACGCGAGCAATCGCGAGAAGATCTTCCGTTGGCTCAAGCCGCGGTTGGACGATTTTCCCGGCGTCGTCATGGAAGACCTTACGACGGCGTTCGCGATGATCGCGTTCCAAGGGCCGAAATCGCGGGCCTTATTGCAGCCGATCGTCGACGTGCCGCTGGCGCCGATGAAGTACTATACGTCGACGTTCGCGCAGTTTGTCTTCGACCATACCCGGATCGACGCCGTCGTCAGTAGGACCGGTTACACGGGCGAAGACGGCTGGGAGCTTATTGTTGCGAATCGCGACGTCGTCACGATATGGGAACGCCTCTTGGACGCCGGTGCGAACGAGGGCGTGATCGCGTGCGGGCTCGGAGCGCGCGATACGCTCCGCCTCGAAGCGGCCATGCCGTTGTATGGGCATGAGCTCAACGAGCAGATCAATCCGATCGAGGCCGGCCTGAAGTTCGCCGTGAATTTCGACGGGCGCGAATTCATTGGTCGTTCGGCCCTGGCGGCGGCCGCGGCCAACGGTAATCAGCCGCAGCGGGTCGGCCTGACGCTCGACGGCAAACGGGTGCCCCGTGAAGGGTATGCCGTCGTGCAAGGAGATCGCAACGTCGGCTCGGTGACCAGCGGCACGTTCTCGCCGACGCTCAATCGGCCGATCGCCATGGCCTACGTCGAGCCGAAGTTCGCAGCCGTCGGCACGGAACTCGCCGTCGACGTTCGCGGCAAAGCGGAGCCGTGCCGCGTGGTGTCGCTGCCGTTTTACAAGAGAGTAGCTAGTAGCTAGTTGCTAGTAGCTAGAGCAGAGAGGTTTTCGTCGCACGCGTTGTTTTGATCTCATTTAACTAGCAACCAGCTACCAGCAACTAGCTACTACCATGCAACCCGAACAATTGAAGTTTGCCAAAACCCACGAGTGGCTCCATCTCGATCCGGCGACGAAGACCGCGACCGTCGGACTGTCGGCGTTCGCTCTCGAAGCGCTGACCGACTTGGTCTACGTCGAACTCCCGAAGGTCGGCGCGAAGGTTTCGCCGGGGCAATCGTTCGGCGAGATCGAATCGGTGAAAGCGGTGAGCGATATCTATAGTCCGGTGAGCGGCGAAGTGATCGCCTCGCACGGCGAACTGGCCGACCACCTCGATAAGCTGAAGAGCGACCCCTACGGCGAAGGCTGGCTGGTGAAGATCAAGCTCGCCGATGAAGCCGGCCTCGGCGAATTGCTGAGCTACGGCGACTACCAAAAGCAATGCGCGGAAGAACAGCACTAAGGAACTTATGAGCTATTTGTTCAACACTCCCGAAGATCAGCGGGCGATGCTCGAGGCGATCGGCGTCGGTTCGATCGACGAACTGTTTTCGCAACTGGTGCCGGATGAAGCTCGGCTCCATCGCGATCTGGACATTCCGCCCGCGATGAGCGAACTGGAACTCACGGCGCAGATGCAAAGCTTGGCGGCGAAGAACACCGCGTGTTCGTCGCGTCCCTGCTTTCTCGGCGGCGGAGCGTACGACCACTTCATCCCGGCGACGGTCGACGCCTTGGCCTCGCGCGGCGAGTTCTTCACCTCGTACACTCCGTACCAGCCGGAAGTGAGTCAAGGGAATCTGACGGTGACGTTTGAGTACCAAACGTTCGTCACCCGGCTCACCGGCATGGACGTGGCCAACGCCAGCTTGTACGACGGCGCCACCGCTGCGACGGAAGCGGCCCTCATGTGCCTGGAAGCCACGGGACGGCGCGGGCGCGTCGTGGTCGCCGGCACCCTGCATCCGGAATATCGCCAAACGCTGCAAACGTACTTATCGTGCCTCGGCGTGGAACTCGTCACCGTCGGGTTTCATGACGGCACTGTTTCGGCCGCCGATGTGGCCGCGGCCTGCAACGACCAAACGGCCTGCGTGCTCGTGCAGCAGCCGAACTTCTTCGGTTGCCTGGAAGAGGTTGAAGCGATCGGGGCGGCGGCGCACGCGGCCGGCGCCATGTTCGTGGCGTCCGTCGATCCGATCAGCCTCGGCATCTTAAAGAAGCCGGCCGACTACGGGGCCGACATCGTCACGGCCGAAGGGCAATCGCTCGGCAATCCGCTCCACTACGGCGGACCGTATCTCGGAATCATCGCCTGCAAGAATGAGTTTGTCCGCCGGATGCCGGGGCGCATCGCGGGGCAGACCGTCGATCGGCGCGGCAAGCGTTGTTGGGTGCTCACGCTGCAAACGCGCGAGCAGCACATTCGTCGCGAAAAAGCCACGAGCAATATCTGCACGAACCAAGGGCTCTTCGCGCTGCGGGCCACGATCTATCTGTCGCTGCTCGGGCCGCACGGCCTGCGGGAAACGGCCGAGCTTTGCGCCCGCAAGGCGCATTATGCCCGCACGTTGCTGTCGACCGGCACGCGTTTTTCGTCGGCGTTCGCGGCGCCGACTTTCAAGGAGTTCGTCGTGCGCGACAACGCCGGCGCCGTCGAGCAGTTGCTGGCCGACGCCGAGCAGGAAGGGTACTTTGCCGGCATCGCGCTGGGACGCTGGTATCCGGAACTCGCCGATTGCTTCTTAGTGTGCGTCACGGAGAAGCGAACCAGCGCCGAAATCGAAGGGCTCGCCTCCGTTCTCACTTCCTCCCCCGCGGGCCTCACCGCCGAACTTGCCAACCATCATGCGTAATACTCGCGCCTTG
>CAZWDN010000251.1:0-7450 GCA_964633125.1 uncultured Pirellula sp.
CTCACCGTGCAGACGAAGAAGATCAACAACTGAAACACGACGTCGATCATCGGCGTCATTTGGACGTCGAATCGGGCCCGCTTCGAGTTGTAGCCGCTGAGGCGCATGATCGATTCGTCAGGAAGGTTTCACGACGGCGAACGTCACTTTCCACACGTCGTGCAACAGGCACTGCCGCAGCAACGGCTTCACGCGTCCGTATTCCACATGCCGATCGCTTCGGATGCGCAGCTCAAATTGCGGGTTCGTACGACGCTCCAGCCCCAGCCGCCGACCAAGCTCTGCGGCGTCGATCGCCTCGCCGGCCAGCAGCAATCGTCCGTCGGCCAAGAGATTCACGGTCATGCGGCGTCCCGGCTCGTCCTTCAGCTCGTCGCCGCTTGAAGCGGTCGGCAGATCGACGTCGACTTGAAGTTCCTGCTGGGCCAAATGACTCGACACCAAGAAAAAAATGATGAGCTGAAACGTAACGTCGATCATCGGAGTCATGTTGAACTCCAGACTGCCGCGATCTTGATACTTGGGGAGGCGCATGGAAACGACTGCTGACTAAGGAATGCCGACTGCGGAGCTGCCTACTCACTCGACTACCGAGCTTAGCCCGCTCGTCCAGGAGCGGACCTTGCCGACGGGGCGACGACTCTTACGCCGGCCCCGCCACCGGCGGCGGAGCGGGCGGGGCAGGGCGGCGCGTTACCGGTGCCGCGGCGCGCCTGAGCGGAGCAAACACGTGATGCGCACAGTACGCGACCTCGGCCACGAGTCCGTCGATGCGGTTGCGGAAGATCGCGAACACCGCCAAGGCCGGAATTGCGACGACCAAGCCCTCGACCGTCGTGACCAGTGCCAGGTAAATACCTTCCGCCAGGTCGGCCGCGCGGGCCGTGCCTTGCGACGCCGCGACCATGCTGAAGGCCTCGATCATTCCCATCACGGTGCCGAGCAGCCCGAGCATCGGTGCGATGTTGCCGATCACGGAGATGTACTCCGCCTTGCGATGGAGCCGCGCCGCTTGTTCCGCCATGGCGTCTTCCATCGCCTTCTCGACCGCCGGCCAACCGCCGTCGAGTTCGCCGATGCCGGCCTGTAAAACGTGTCCAAGTGCGCTGGATTGCAACTTGCATTGTTGATCGGCCTGCACCACCTGTCCGGCCCGCAACAGGTCGCGCACCTTCTCCGGCAGCCCGGGCGGAATCAGGGTCGTGCGACGGATCGTCAAGAGGTGTTCGATGGCGATCGATACGGCGACGACCGAGAGCACGATGATCGAGTGCCCGACCCAACCGCCGGCCTTGATGAGGTCGAAGAAACCGCTTGCCGGCGCGGCTTCGGCGGCAGACGCGGTTTTGGTAGCCGCTGATTGCGCCCAAGCCGGCGCCGCCGTGAAAGCGGCGACGATAACGGCGACGCATCCGAATATCCGTTTCGACGATCGATCCATCCGACGACTCATTTCTTCGTGAGAGTTAGGGCCGTGACGAGAGTTCCTGAACGCGCTCGGCCGCCGGTCCGGCGACCAGTGCCTTGGGAAAGTCGCGCAAGAGTTCGCGATAGAGCGTCGCGGCTTCCGCCGGCTGCGACATTTTCTCCAGCATTTGTCCGCCGCTCCACAACGCCTCGGCGGCCAGGCGATGTTGATCGGGATGCAAGATCGGCAACCGCAGTAATAACAGTGCCGCGCGCTCCGACTCGTTGCGCTGGGCCCAAGCCCGGCCGACGACCAGCGCCGGTCCGGCGCGGAGTGCCTCGGGAAGCTTGTCCAACAACCGTTCCCAATTCTCGACGGCGTTGTCGTCCGCCGTCACGGCCGCCGATCGCCACAGTTGCGCCTCGGCCAAGAGGGCGATGCGCGGGTCGCCGTCAAGCGCCAGTTCGCGCAGGCGCTTCATCGCGACCGTGCGCTCCGAGGTCGCCATCAGGAAGCTTGCCCCGAGGAGCGCCGTGACTTTCGACGAAGCATCGACCGCCCATCCTCGGGCCTTCGCCTCGAGGGTCGGGCTCGGCACGACCGTCGTCCAGGGTAACGGAATCACGTCGAAGTACGGCGTCGCCGGATCGTCGCGCACCAACCGCAAGAACTCTTCCGTCGCCTGCTCCCAACGATCCTGCTCGCGCAAGCAAGCGATGAGTTTGCTTTGCACAAAGCGCCGCGCCCAATGGCGCTGCTCGGCGGCAAACGCGGCCGCATATTTGGCCTGCGCCGCCGCATGGTCGCGACGTCTCCACAATTCGTCGCCGGCCGATTGCTCCGGCGTCCACGCGCTGCGTACTTCGACAACCTGCCTGCCGGGAATCGTTTGCGTCCCCCCCGTCGAGGCTTCCAGCACGAGAGCGGCTCCGGTGTAGTCGACGATGCGCCCCGAAACGACGATCCGTCCCGACGCTTCGGCCCGAGGCGCGAGCACCACGGTATCGACTGCAGGCGACGCGGCGGTCGGGGCTTGAGACTGCGCCGCAGTTGCCGTCAGCCACACGGCCGCGACGGCGCAAGTCCGGGTCCAACCAGAAGTGAGCGGAATGCGATGGCCGTTCATTGGCGGCTGATATCCACGTAGACGCTTTGGCCGCCGTTTTCCTCCGCCAGACGATCGAGAAAGTTGGCTTTGCGAATCTTCGGCCCTAAGCCGAATTCGATCGTGTTGATCACGGCGCGGCCGTCGTTCATGCGGGCAATCCGATCGAGTTGGGCCCGCGAAAGCTCCGGCTGGTCGGCGTCAGTAAGAAAAAAGACGACGTCCGGCGAAAGCTGCAAGGCGAGCTTGATCGCCGGTTCGTGCTGCGTGGCGCCGTCGGCGGCGATTGAGTTGACGAACGCTCGGGCCTCGATCTTATTGGCCTCGTTGCCGAACATCAGTTGCGCTTGGCCGCCCAGCCGCATGATGGTCGGCACGTCGTTGTAAAAAATAATTTGAAACTGGTGCGTCTCGCCCAAGTCGTCGAGACTTTGCAGCAGCTCGCGCTTTGCCGAATTGAGGGCCCGATTGCCGGAGCCTCCCATGCTGCCGGAGCGATCGAAGACGTACACGAATTTGTAGCCCTCGCCTTTTAGGCCGTAGACCTTGGTGCGGCCCTTGCCGCCGGAGACGCCGGTCTTGCCTGCCGGGCCGTCGAGCAGGCCGCCGCCGCCCAGAAGCGGCGGACCGGAGCCAAGGCCGAGCCCCGCGACGTCGGATGCTTTGGGCAGTGCTCCGCTGATGTCGATCGGCGACTGCGGCGCGCCGCCGGCCCCGCCGAAGAGCGCCTTCATGTCGACGGCTTCCGACTTCGCTGCGGCCGCCGCAGCTTCGGCCTCCGCCGCCGCTTGGTCGATATATACGGGCCCTGCGGCCGACTCGCGCTTGGCGACCAATTCGACCGTGCGGAGCACCTCGGGCGCCTCGCCGGCCGGCTTGGCCGCGGCTTTCCACGTCAGCCCCAGCACGACGATGAGCGAAGCGTGAAAGAGGATCGAGAGTCCCCAGGTTTCGAGCAGCACGACCCAACGCCGATCGCGCGGCTCGGCGGTGCGAGAGCCGGCCGGCACAACGACGGACGTGGTGGGCACTCGCGACAACGAAAAACTCCCGAAACCAATGCAGGACAACCGATTACAGCGATCGAACATCGTCAATTTTAGGGCGTCGCGCGCAGCGGAGTCAATTGCAGCGTGGCAGCCTTCGACAAGGCGAAAGTACAAACCATCCATCAAGTCTACGGGTAAACATGCCCTTGGGTCGCCTACTGCGAAACGAGGTCGACACCTATAATCGACGGTTTCGCCAAGTCTCTCGGAGTTCGCCGTGCGCGTTTTGCATTATCCTCACCCCACGCTTTTGCGGCCCGCCAAGCCGCTGGCGCGCGTCGACGCCGAACTCCGCAAGATGGTCGGCGAGATGTTTGAATTGATGTATCAACACGACGGCATCGGTCTGGCCGCGCCGCAGGTTGATCTGCCGTACCGGCTGTTTGTCGTGAACGCCTCCGGCGATCCGAAAGAAAAGGATCTTGAGTACGCCTTTATCAATCCGGTGTTGAGCAAACCGAAAGGTTCGGAAGAGAAAGAAGAGGGGTGCTTAAGCTTGCCGAAGCTTTATGCGCCCGTTCGACGCCCCACGACGATCCACGTGTCGGCCTACAACCTGGCCGGCCAGGCCGTGGAGTTCGACGCCGACGGACTTCTAGCCCGCGTGATCCAACATGAGAACGACCACCTCGACGGGGTCATGTTCATCGACCGTATCAGCCAAACGGCGCTGATGGACGTACGCGATCAACTCGAAGACTTCCGCGAAGAATTCCAGCGCCGTCGCGAAACGGGCGAGATTCCGGCCGACGCCAAAATCTTTGAACAATTGGCGGTCCTGGAAAAGCTGCGTACTTAGATTAGGCGAATGCGGACTGCTGAATGTTGAAGGAACGCAGGATGCGTTCGACCCGAAACGACGCTTCATTCCGCAGTCCACAATAGCCTTCAGAGGACCCGACCTTGATTCAGCCGCTTCGCCTCGTCGTCATGGGCACCGGGCCGTTTGCCGTGCCGATGCTCCGTGCGGCGTTGGCTTCGTCGCACACTGTGGCGGCGTTGGTCACGCAGCCGGCGCGCGAAGGGCGCGGCAATCGACCGGCCCCGCCGAACCCGATGCGGCAAGTAGCGATGGAGCACGGCCTACCGGTGCTCGATCCCGAGAGCATCAACACCGATGAAGCTCGGGCCGTGCTCCGCGAACTGGCTCCCGACCTGCTGCTCGTCGCCGATTACGGGCAGATCCTCTCCAATGCGTCGCTCGACACCGCTCCGCTCGGCGGCGTGAATCTGCACGGCTCGCTACTGCCGAAGTACCGCGGCGCTGCGCCGATTAATTGGGCCATCTACAACGGCGACACGGAAACCGGCGTCACCGTGATTCAAATGTCGTCGAAGGTTGACGCCGGGGCCTGCCTCGCCAAAGCGGCGACTCCGATCGACCCGAATGAGAACGCCGTCGAACTTGAACACCGGCTCTCGGAACTCGGCGCGCCGCTGGTGATGGACGTGGTCGATCGTCTCGCGGCCGGCAAAGTGGAACCATTGCCGCAAGACCAGAGCCTCGCAACGCCGGCCCGACGGCTGCGCAAGACCGACGGCGAGGTGGATTGGAACCGCTCGGCATTGCAGATCAAAAACCAGATCCGCGCCCTCTACGCTTGGCCGCGTACGTCGACTTCCTGGATGCGCGCCGTCGGCGAACCGCTGCGATTGATCTTGTGCAAGGCCGACACCGTCGCGGGCGGAACGGCGGCGCTGCCGGGCACCGTCGTCAGTGCTTCCGGCGACGACTTGGCGATAGCGACCGGCGACGGGATTCTGCTGATCCGCGAAGTGCAACCGGCCGGCAAACGCGTGATGGCCCCCGGCGAATTCTTGCGCGGATATCAAGTAAAAGTCGGGGAAAAGTTCGGCCCGACGCCGGTCTAAGTCGCCGGCAGTCGCCTCCCCAGACCGCCGTGGTTTCGATTACAATAGCGAAGCTAGGCTTCAAGCCGGAGCCGCACTGAGGAGGAGTTCGATCATGGACGGTTGGACGATCGGTCTGTGGGTCGTCGGCGGATTTATCGCCGTCGCGGCTCTGGCAAAAATCATGACGGCGCGGCGCAACCAAGTGCTGCAAGAATGGCAAGCCAAAGTGGCCGCCGAAAAACGGCAAAAGAAGTCGCAGTAGCAACGAACACGTTCGCAGTTTTTACGAAGCATGACTCGCAAGCTCTATATCGAAACCGTCGGCTGCCAGATGAACATGCTCGACAGCGAGCTGGTCGTCGCCGACCTGCGCCGCAACGGCTACGAACTCGTCGACGCTCCGGCCGCCGCCGACCTCGTGCTCTTCAACACCTGCAGCGTGCGCGCCCATGCTGAAGAAAAAATCTACAGCGCGCTCGGACGATTGAAGAACGCCAAGAAGCGCAATCCGGAAAAGATCATCGGCGTCATCGGCTGCATGGCGCAGAACCATCAGAAGACGGTGTTCACGCGCGCCCCGTACGTCGATTTGGTCGTCGGCCCCGGGCAACTGCACCAAATACCGCAGCTCGTACGCGATATCGCGGCCGGCGGCGGCCAGAAGCTCGAAGTCAGCCTCGACCGCGCCGGCGGGGCGCGGTCCGACGTCGAGCGCAGTTTTGAAAGCTACGATCCGCTCCGTGATGAAGCGATGCGCCCCTCGCGCTATCAGGCCTTCGTCCGAGTGATGATCGGCTGCGATAAGTTCTGCACCTATTGCATCGTGCCGAAAGTGCGCGGACCGGAGCAAAGCCGTCCGCCGGAGCAGATCGTCGCCGAAGCGCGCAAGCTGGCCGACGAAGGCTGCCGCGAAATCACGCTGCTCGGACAGACCGTCAACAGCTTCAAATACAAACAGGGCGACCGCACGACGCGCCTCAGCGACTTGCTGCACCAACTGAGCGAGATCGACGGCATCGCGCGGCTGAAGTTCGTGACGAGCTTCCCGAACGACATGACGCAAGACCTGCTCGACGCGGTGCGCGACGTCAAGAAGTGCTCGCACTATCTGCACGTTCCTTGCCAGAGCGGTTCGAACGAACAACTCAAGCGGATGAAACGCAACTACACCGTGGAATCGTATCGCGAAATGCTCCAACGCATCCGCGCGACGATTCCCGATGCGGCCGTGACGAGCGACTTCATCGTCGGCTTCTGCGGCGAGACGGAGGAGGATTTTCAAAAGACCGTGGCGCTGGTGGAAGAGTCGCGATTCAAGAACAGCTTCATCTTCAAGTACAGCCCGCGCGAAGGGACCAAGGCCGACGAACTCTACCCGGACGACGTGCCGGACGACGTGAAGCGCCGCCGCAACAACGATCTGCTGGCCGTGCAAAACCGCATCAGTTACGAAGACAACCAAGCGTTTCTGGGCCGCGTGGTCGAAATCCTCGTCGAAGGCCCCAGCGAACGGGCGCGGCGACACGAAGACCATGCGCACGGCGACGACCAACCCGAGGCCGGCGGCGAGCAAGGCCACGACCACGTGCACGGTCCGCTGCAGTTAGTCGGCCGGACGAATTGCGATCGGATCGTGGTGTTCGACGGCAACCCGCGGCAGATCGGGCAGATTCTTCCGGTGACGGTGTACGACGCCAACTCGTTTACGTTGTTCGGCGAAGTGGTGACGGAGCACGTCGGTCCGCAGATGGTTTCGCTCACGCTCTAATTCGCGCACCTTGATTCTCACAACGCTCGCGCCGTCGCCATGAACGAAGCCGAACTTCGCCCGCTGCTCGACGACCCCGCGGCGGCCGAACCGTGGCTGCGCTCGCTCGGCTTGAGCGATCCGGCGACCGCGCACGGCGTGTTCGTTCGGCTGGCCGAGTTGGGCGTGACGATTGACCTGCTCGTGACGCTCGGCAACCAACTGGCGGAACACCTGCCGCGCTCGAGCGACGCCGATTTGGCGATCGTCAGCCTCGGACGATTCTT
>CAZWDN010000252.1:0-7361 GCA_964633125.1 uncultured Pirellula sp.
CGGCCTCGACGGCGGCGTGGTCGTGAACCGCGTTCGTCAGCTCAAGGGGAAGAACGACGGTTACGACGCCGACAAGGATGCCTACGGCGACATGGTTGCCGCGGGCATCATCGACCCGGCCAAGGTCGTTCGCACCGCTCTGCAAAACGCCGCCAGCGTCGCCGCATTGCTCCTGACCACGGAATCGCTCATCACCGACATTCCGAAGGAAGACGAAGGGGATGACCACGCCGGTCATGACCACCACGGAATGGGCGGCGGCATGGGCGGCATGGGTGGAATGGGCGGCATCGACATGGGCGGCATGGGAATGGGCATGTAATTGCCGTTTCCGCCGCAACTATGGAGCGCTCGGCACCGGTCGCCGGGCGCTTCCAACAACTCAATCAATTCTCAATCTGCAAACACGTTCACGAAGGAAAACTAAATCATGGCCAAAATCAGCCTCCGTCCGCTGGATGATCGCGTCGTTGTTCAACCGCACGAAGCCGAAGACGTTACCGCCGGCGGCATCGTGCTCCCGGACGCCGCCAAGGAAAAGCCGCAGCGCGGCAAGGTCGTGGCCGTCGGACCCGGCAAGCTGCTCGATAGCGGCGACCGCGGCACGCTCTCGGTCGCCGTCGGCGACGAAGTGATCTACGGCAAATACTCCGGCACCGAAATCGAAGTCGACGGCCAGGAAGTGAAGATCCTCCGCGAGAACGACATTCTCGCCAAAGTGATCTAGTTGTTTAGCCGCGTCGCTTGTCGACGCGTGCTCCCGCCGAATTGCTCGGCGGCTAAACAAATCCATTCAATTACACAGGAAAATTCATAACCGTGGCAAAGCAACTGCTCTTCGACGATCAGGCCCGCGCCAAAATGCTTAAGGGCGTGGAAAAGTTGGCCAGCGCCGTGGCCGTCACCATGGGCCCGACCGGCCGCAACGTGATCATCGACAAATCGTTCGGCGGTCCTACCGTGACCAAAGACGGCGTCACCGTCAGCAAGGAAGTGGAACTCGAAGATCGCTTTGAAAACATGGGCGCCAAGCTCGTGAACGAAGTCGCTTCGAAGACCTCGGACATCGCCGGCGACGGCACCACCACCGCCACCGTGCTCGCGCGGGCCATCTTCAAGGAAGGCCTTCGCAATATCGTGGCCGGCAGCAACCCGACGGCCGTCCGTCGCGGCATTGACAAGGCCGTCGACGCCGCCGTGGCGCACCTGCGGTCGATCGCCAAGGCCGTGTCGAAAAAGGAAGAAATCGCGCAGGTCGGCGCCATCAGCGCCAACAATGATAAGGAAATCGGCGACCTCTTGGCCGACGCCATGGAAAAGGTCGGCAAAGACGGCGTGATCACCGTCGAAGAGGGCAAGGGAACGGAAACGACGCTCGAACTCGTCGAAGGCATGCAGTTCGACAAGGGCTTTATCTCGCCGTACTTCATCAACCGTCCGGCGGAGATGGATTGCGAACTGGCCGACGCCTACATCCTGATCTACGAAAAGAAGATCTCGAATATTCGCGACCTCGTGCCGATTCTCGAAAAGGTCAGCACCTCGGGCAAGCCGCTGTTGATCATCGCGGAAGACGTCGAAGGAGACGCCTTGGCCGCCTTGGTCGTCAACAAGCTCCGCGGCGTGCTGAACATCTGCGCCGTCAAGGCGCCGGGCTTCGGCGATCGCCGTAAGGCCATGCTTGCCGACATCGCCACCCTCACCGGCGGCACGTTCATCAGCGAAGACCTCGGCATTAAGCTGGAGGCGGTCGAACTGAGCCACCTCGGCAAGGCCAAGCAGATCACGGTCGATAAGAACGACACGACGATCGTGCAAGGCGCCGGCAAGCAAGCCGACATCGCCACGCGAATCCAGCAGATTCGCAATCAGATCGAAGCGACCGAAAGCGAATACGATCGCGAGAAGTTCCAAGAGCGGCTCGCCAAGCTCACCGGCGGCGTGGCCATCATCTCGGTCGGCGCGAATAGCGAAGCCGACATGAAGCAAAAGAAGGCCCGCGTCGAAGACGCTCTGCACGCCACGCGTGCGGCCGTCGAAGAAGGCATCCTGCCGGGCGGCGGCGTCGCTCTCGTGCGTTGCAAGGAAGCGGTCGAAAAGGCTCGCGGCGCGGCCAAGGGTGACGAACGCATCGGCGTCGACATCATCCTGCACTGCCTCTCGGCTCCGATGAAGCAAATCGCCGATAACTGCGGCATCGACGGCTCGGTCATCGTCGACGAAGTCAGCCAAAAGGCCACGAACATCGGTTACGATGCCAACGCGGGCGAGTACACCGACATGTACAAGGCCGGCATCATCGATCCGCTCAAGGTCGTTCGCAGCGCTCTGAGCAATGCGGCCAGCATCTCGGCTTTGATGCTCACGACCGAAGCCTTGGTCACGAACTTCGACGCCGAAGACAAAAAGACGAAGATCGAAGGCGCGGTCCGCTAAGCGTACCCGCCGGCAAACCCGCATCCTTCGGACGCGGGCCCGTATAATGTGTTATGTGCGTACGGGTCGCTCCCAATATTTTGGGCGCGACCCGTTTCGCCATCCGCGGGAGAGGGGACCAAACGGGTTTTAGTGGTTCGTGCTGAATTGTCAGAGCTATTGCGATAGTTGGATTCATTATGGCGTCGAAACGCTGTTATTACGAAGTGCTGAGCGTCTCGAAGACGGCGACGGATAGCGAGATTTCCGCTTCGTATCGCAAGCTCGCCGTGAAGTACCACCCGGACAAGAATCCGGGCGACGAGGAAGCCGTCGCGAAATTCAAAGAGGCCGCCGAGGCTTACGAGGTTCTCAGCGACCCCGAGAAGCGCGGCCGCTACGATCGCTTCGGCCACCAAGGGGTCGACGGCCCCGGCGGCGGCGGAGCTCATTTCAGCGATATCAACGACATCTTCGAAGCGTTCGGCGGCATCTTCGGCGACGTGTTCGGCGGCGGCGGCGGCGGGCGAAGTCGCGGCCGACGTCAAGGGGCCGACGTGCGCGCCGACGTCACGCTCGACCTGCGCGAAGCGGCCCGCGGCTGCAAAAAAGAAATTCAAATCTCTCGCCATGCCCGCTGCGAAACGTGCGGCGGCAACGGCGCTCGCAAGGGGAGCAAGCCGGAGACGTGTCGCTATTGCAACGGTCGCGGCCAAGTGATTCAAACCACGGGCATCTTTCGCATGCAGACCACGTGCCCGAGTTGCCACGGCGCCGGCACGACCATTCAAGACCCGTGCCCGAGTTGTCACGGCGAAGGCTACGTGCAAGAGCGCATCAAACGTGAAGTGCAGATTCCGGCCGGCGTCGACGACGGCACTCGGCTCCGCATTACGGGCGAGGGGGACCCTAGCCCCAACGGCGGTCCGTCCGGCGATTGCTACTGCTTCATCACGGTCAAGGAGCACGCACTCTTCCAACGCGACGGGCAGAACCTCGTTTGCTCGATGCCGATCAGTTATTCGCAAGCCGCGCTCGGCGCGACGATCGAAGTGCCGACGCTTGACGGTCGTGAAGAACTGAAAGTTCCCCCGGGCACGCAGCCGGGTGAAGTTTTTCGCCTGAAAGGTCGCGGAATGCCCGACCCGCGCGTCCGCGGCAAAGGCGATCTCTTGGTGGAAGTGCAGGTGGAAGTTCCGGCGAAGCTCACGAAGCGCCAGGAGCAGTTGCTCCGCGAGTTGGCCGACGAGGAAAAGGTCAACGTGAGTCCGCATCGAAAGGGCTTTTTCGACAAAGTGAAAGAATACTTCACGGGCGACGACGAAGCCGCGGCGGCCGTGGAAGAAGGACGCTAAGCGGAAGGGATGAATGCGAAGATGAGCGAAGAACAAAACGACAATTTCGACGAGGCCGTCGCCGGTTCGACGACGCAGGCCGCCGAGTCCGGCAAGGATCAAACGGCTCAACTTCAGAGCGACCTGAACGAAGCCCGCGACCGTGCTTTGCGCGCCCAGGCGGAGTTGGAGAACGTCCGCAAGCGGCTCCGCAAGGAAATGGAAGATGAACGGCGCTATGCGCTCATGCCGCTGGTCGCCGATCTCTTGCCGGTGGTCGACAATCTGGGGCGGGCCATCACGGCGGCCGAGAAGAACGCCGACGTCGCCGGCCTGCTCGAAGGGGTGAAGCTGGTCGCACAACAGTTTGAAACGGCGCTCGAGCGCCACCAATGTAAGCGCATTGAGGCGCTCGGCATGCCGTTCGACCCCAACGTGCATGCCGCCATTATGCAACAACCTTCCGCCGAGCAGCCGCCGAATACCGTCGTGCTGGTGGCGCAAGAAGGGTACCAGTTGCACGATCGCGTCGTGCGCCCGGCACAGGTGATTGTTTCCAAGGCAGTGGAATAGTTCGCCGGCGTTATTTGCTCGCGGAGACGATCTCCGCGGCTAAATGGTCCAACCCTGAACCCCGAACCTAGAACCCCGAACCTCGATCATGCCGACTTACGACTACGTCTGTGATGCTTGCGACCACGCGTTCGAGCAATTTCAGTCGATGAAGGACGACGCGCTGACGAAGTGCCCGAAGTGCAAGAAGAAAAAGCTGCGTCGTTTATTCGGTGCGGGCGCGGCCATCGTGTTCAAGGGCTCCGGCTTCTATCAGACCGACTACCGGAGCGACTCGTACAAGAAGAGCGCCGCGGCGGATAAGTCGAGTTCCGGCGGCGGCGAGTCGTCCGGTTCGTCGTCGAGCAGTTCGGCGAAGAAGGATTCCGGTCCGAAGTCATCGGGCGGCGACAAGTAGTTTCGTCGTCCTTAAGCTTTTGCGTTGCTCCCAAGATGCCGCAGCTCACCTGCCCGATTTGCCGCAAACAGTTCGAATCGACGACTTCGGAAGCCTTGCCGTTTTGCAGCAAGCGATGTCGGCAGATCGATCTTGGCCGCTGGCTCGGCGAGAGCTATTCGTTTCCCGCGACGCGTCGGGACGACGGGGATGAAGAAGCTTCGGAATTGCCCCGGGAAGAAGACTAAGCGTTCGCGAGCGCCGGGCCCGTTGCGACCGTACGTCGCCGATCTATAATTGCCGCTGCGACGCCGAACTCCCGCGGCCTCGCCGAACTTCCACGGCAACCCGAGTACGGCACCATGAATGACCGATTATCGCCGCCCGCCGGCTTGGCCTGGAGCCGAATCTATCGCTGGTTCCTGCGCGGACGCGTGTTCCGCATCGCGATCCAAGTGCGGATGCTCGCGCTCGCGTCGGTCGGAGTGCTGCTCACGATCTTCGGCTGGTGGTGCATCGCCAAGGTGTTTGAGAAGTTCGACTCGCCGGACGTCGCCGCTTTGGTAAAGTCGTATGAAAGCTGCCCGTGGTCGACGCTCAACGGCGGTTACGCGCCGATCCATAACCCGTTGCAGCCGAAGCGTTCGCCGCATTTGTCGGGGCCGGAGCTCGGGGCCCCGCCGAACGACGCCGTATACGATCCCTGGGCGCGGCTCACGTCGCCCGCCTTGCAATTGTTTGACCTCGCGCGCACGTTCGGCGGCGCGGTCTTTCTGTCGCTTTGCATCGTTTGGAGCGCGGCGGTTTGGGCGCTGTTCGGCGGTGCGCTGACGCGCAGCGCCGTCGTGCAGCTCACGCGCGAAGAGCCCGCCACGTTGGGAGCGGCCCTGGGGCATGCGGCCAAACGCTGGATCTCGTACTTTTCCGCGCCGTTGCTGCCGCTGGCCGCGATGATGCTCGTTTGCTGCGGGCTGTTTCTGCTCGGGCTCTTGATGCGGATGTCGGTGTTGCTGGCCGCCGTCGGCTGGCCGCTGGCATTGCTCGGCGGCATCGTCATGGCGCTCGCCGCCGCGGGGGGCGTCGTCGGGTGGCCGCTGATGCATTCGACGATCAGCGCCGAAGGCAGCGACGGCTTCGATGCGGTGAGTCGTTCGTACTCGTACGTCTTCCAGCGGCCGCTACATTACTTGTTCTACGGCATACTCGCTCTGTTACTCGGTTCGCTCGGCCTGTTCGTCGTCGAGCTATTCGCCGACGCCGTCTGGCGGCTTTCCGCTTGGGGTGTGAGTTTGGGAAGCGGACGGTCGCTGATCGAAAAGGCCTTGAACGACGGCAGCGGGCTTTCCAAGGTCGATGCTTGGGGCGCGAAGCTCATCTCGTTTTGGCTCGGCTGCGTGAAGCTCGTGGTATTGGGCTACGCCTTCGCCTATTTCTGGTCCGCGGCTTCGGCCGTATATCTCTTGCTGCGCTACGACGCCGACGGCGTGGAACTGGACGAAGTGTATCGTGACGTCGCGGAGGTTGCCTACGGATTGCCGCCGCTCGTGCCCGACGCCGCGGGCGTGCCGACGGTGCCCGCGAGTGAAACGCCCTCTGCCGGCGCGTAAGGGAATAGCAACGTCCGATCGGGCGGCGCCGGTGCAGAGCGTATGCGATTCCCCGGAAGCTCTCCGGCTTCGACCTGGGGCGTCACTTCGTTTCGCCCCGGCCGCCCGGCGCAACCCGGCTATTCCGGCTCTTCGGCAACTGCCGTGAACTGCGAGAGCAGTAGCGGCAGGTTGGCGAAAAATTGCCCGTTGGAGAACACGGCGTCGCAGCCCGAGGTTTCCGCCTCTTCCAGCAGTTCGCCGGCCACATGCGGGCCGAAGGCGATCACCCGCGGTCGCACTTTGAGCGCGGTGCGAATCTTCGGCACGATCACGGCCGGCTCCAGGCCGGGCGTGGAGAGATCGATGGCGACGAGGCGTGTTCCCTCGACGAGCTTGTCGGCGAGCGACGCCGGCGACATCGCCGTCGTGCAGGGGACGCCGATTTGCTTGGCCGCTCCGGCGATACGCGACATGAACATCATGTCGCCGCAGAGAAGTACGATGGACATAGGCAGGCGCTAGGCGTTAGCAAGAAATGGGGATCGCATGGGCTTCCGACTCTCGTCTCCAGTCTTTCCTTAGACTGCTTCCGGGCCTTCGAGGCCGTCGTTCATGCGGATGACGCGTTCGACCGGGAAGACGAAGATTTTGCCGTCGCCGATCGAGCCTTCGGGGCCGGTGCGGGCGACATGTTGGAGCGTTTCCAGCGTACGGTCGAGGAAGTCGTCGTTGACGACGATCTCCACGGCGACTTTGCGCAGGAGGTTCGATTTGTACTCGTTGCCTCGGTAGAGCTCGGTTTGGCCGCGTTGGCGACCGTAGCCTTGAGCGTCGCTCACCGTCATCCGAGTCACCTCGATGTTGACGAGCGCTTCGCGCACGGCTTTAAGCTTCGTCGGCTGGATGATGGCGACGATCAGTTTCACGGAGAGAAAACATCCTAGTTCAACTGCTTAGCCGCCGCGGCCACGCGGCGATTACGGCGAACATTGCTAAGTTCCTCAGAATACTCCGCTGCCTAAAAAGCGACAAGCCGCGTGAAAGGGCTTCACGCGGCTTGCACTTGCGGAAAAT
>CAZWDN010000253.1:0-7347 GCA_964633125.1 uncultured Pirellula sp.
TACGAAGCCGTGGCCGAAAGGCGGTCCAGTTGACCTGAGGCAAGAAGGACACCGCTTGATTTATCAGGCGGACAACAAAACAGCCTCTACGGGACGGGGACGAGACCCGGTGCGTCGGCGTGCGGAAAGTAGCGTGAAGTAGCGCGAGTTGCTTCACGGCGAAGTCCGCGTCGCCCGTGTTGACCAGTTCTTTTTTGCGATTCGGCAGGCCGTACGCCGACGCACGAACTTTTTCTCCTGCGACTATTTTTGGCGGAACTTTTTAGTTCACGATGTTTGATGGTGCGCTTTGCCGCTAACGAGCGTTTTTCCCGCAGATTTCGGGCCCGTGCCGGCGCGGGCGATTGTTGCTAAAATCGGTGGTTTGGGTTCTGGGGCGTTCGGTCGGTCGGCAACCTGCGGCACGGAAGGCATTTCATACGCATGACGAAGCACATCTTTGTAACCGGCGGCGTGGTCAGTTCCCTCGGCAAGGGCCTCACGAGCGCCTCGGTCGGCATGCTCCTCGAGCAGCGCGGGCTGCGGGTCCGGTTGCAGAAGTTTGATCCGTATATCAACGTCGACCCCGGGACGATGAGTCCCTATCAGCACGGCGAAGTCTACGTGCTGGACGACGGCAGCGAGACCGACCTCGACCTCGGACACTACGAGCGCTTCACAAACGGCCCGCTGACCCGAGATTCGAACTACACGACCGGCCAGATTTATTTGGCGGTGATCAATAAGGAACGGCGCGGCGAGTTTCTCGGCAAGACCGTGCAGGTCATTCCGCATATCACCAACGAGATCAAAGATTGCGTCCATCGGCTCGCCTCCGACGACGTCGACGTGGTGATCACGGAAATCGGCGGCACGGTGGGCGATATCGAAAGCCTGCCGTTTATGGAGGCGATTCGTCAGTTCTCGCTCGATGTGGGCAAGGAAAATTGCCTCTACATCCACCTGACGTTGGTGCCGTATCTCAAAGCGGCCGGCGAACTCAAGACGAAGCCGACGCAGCACTCGGTCGGCCAATTGCGGCAGATCGGTATTCAGCCCGACATCTTGATTTGCCGCACCGAGCGCTCGATCAGCCGGGAAGACCGGGAAAAGATCGCGCTCTTTTGCAACGTGCCGCTGGAGGCGGTCATCGAAGAGAAAGACAAGGATTTCTCAATCTACGAAGTGCCGCTGAGCTTGGTCGAGAACAAGCTCGACGAACAGATTTGCAAGAAGCTTTCGCTGCCGCTGGGGCAATTGAAGTTGGACGCCTGGCGCGATCTGCTGCATCGCCTGCGCAACCCGCGCGAGGAAATCAGCATCGCCGTGGTCGGCAAGTATGCCGAACATCGCGACGCCTATAAATCGATTTACGAATCGCTCGACCACGCCGGACTGGCGAACCATGCCCAAGTGCGGATTCAGCGCATTCAGGCGGAAGAAGTCGAACGCGAAGGGCCCGAACGCCTGCTTTCGGGTTATGACGGCATTCTCATTCCCGGCGGGTTCGGCGAACGCGGGATCGAAGGGAAGGTCGAGTCGATTCGCTTTGCCCGCGAGCGCGAGATCCCGTTCTTCGGTATTTGCCTCGGCATGCAGTGCGCCGCGATCGAGTTTGCCCGCAACGTCATCGGCCTCGGCGGCGCCCATTCCACAGAGTTCAGCAAAGACACGCAGCACCCGGTGATTTGTCTGCTCGACGAACAAAAGACGATTACCGACATGGGGGGCACGATGCGGCTCGGTTCGCAGCCCGCCAAGCTGGAAACCGGCAGCCATGCGGCCAATGCGTACGGAACGACGAAAATCGACGAACGGCATCGCCATCGGTACGAATTCAATAACGTCTACCGGCAGCAGTTTGCCGCGCACGGCATGAAGTTTTCCGGCACGAGCCCCGACGGCTCGCTGGTGGAAATCTTGGAGCTGCCGTCGCACCCCTGGTTCTTGGCGGTGCAGTTCCATCCGGAATTTAAGAGCAAACCGATCAAGGCCCATCCGCTGTTCGCGTCGTTCATCGCGGCGGCCGTCGAACGGCACAAATTGCGCGGCGAGGCGCGGGCGGATCAATCTCCCGAAGTTTCCTACGAGGAGCAAAGATGAGCGACGTGCAAACTTCCGGCGACGCCCAAAAACTGGAACGAGGCCCGATTCCGCCGGCGACCTTGCAGACGCTGCTGACGACGCTCGGCACTCAGGCCTTGCTGACGCTCGGGCAGATCGAACATCCGCTGACGAAAAAACGCGAGGTCGATCTGGACCAGGCCCGGCATTTCGTCGACCTGATCGCGATGCTCGAAGAAAAGACGAAGGGGAACCGGACCCCCGACGAAACGCACCTCAACGAAACGCTGTTGCGCGATTTGCGGATGCTCTACGTGCAGACGAAGAAGTAGCGTTCGAACGTTCGCGGATTCTGTAGGGAACGCCCTTCGCGGCGTTCCGCGCCCGACGCGAGTTTCGGAACGTCTCCGAGAGCGTTCTCAACGGATCCGTCGGGCGAATCAAAATAAAAAAAGTCCGGCTCGGGGAAACTTCGCTGCGGCCGTCCTGGCCTTGTGTTCCTATCCCTGGGAATTCGCTACGCACCGGGTGACAACGGGGAGCAGACGAAAGCGAGCTTCGCAACCGAGCCGGACCTTGAATCAAGAGTTTTAGTTGTTGTGCGGAATGGGTTAGTCGGAGAGGCGATCAAACAGCTTCTTAAATCGGGGAATGCGGCGATTGAGGTAGTTGAGCCAAGCATCCGGCTTCCAGATTTCCAGGCAAACGCCGGCGCCGACGAGCACGACCTCGCTGCCCGCTTCCGCCTGCAAGAATGCCCGAAAACCTTCGGGAATCAGCAGTCGGCCGCGATCTCCTAATTGCACGTCGGCGTGGCGCGTCGAGAGCAGCCGGCCGAGCATTTGAACCTGGGTAGAGCGTCCTTCGAGTTTTCCCGCCCGCATTTTCGCGCGAATCAATTCCACGCCGGCATCCATTTGTTTGCGCCATGCCGAGGCTTCCCACAAGCTCAAGCAACCGGGCCGTTGCTTTGCCAGCACGCAGGCACCGTCGATCGCTCGCAAAGCCGCCACCAATTCCGTCGGCACGGCCACCCGAAACCGCTCATCGAGCGTGCGGGGGAACTCGCCGAGAATCAGGTCGGCCGTATCGGTCCGGGATGGTTCGCTCATCGGGTTCCGAAACGAGCCTGGTGATCGATCGAGGTCGGGAGCATCGGAATGGACTGAAAATGGATTCAGGATCCGTCCGAAACCAATCTGTCAAAGATCTTGTGGGCTGGAATCCCGCAAACTTAGCGTTTAACGCCATGTTTTGGGCATCTATCCCACGAGGAGCGATCATATCGTCGGCAAAGGATTTTGCAAGCAACTTGGTCGAGAAATCTCTCTGAAATCGTCTCACCGGGGAAGTTTGGGGCAGGGAAACTCGCCTAGGACCAACTGCGAAAATGCGTTAATTTCCCCGCCGCACTCCGAGGCATCGCGCAACGATTAGGTACGCCCTCCGACGGACCTTGCCGCGAACGCCGCGAGGTATTGGGAAAACACATTCCGTGAGTCGCCGCCGCCAATTCGAGCCGATCGTAATTACCGGCATCGGGCTCATCGCCTCGGTGGGCGCGGACCGGGAAAGCGTTTGGAATGCCGTCAAGCTCGGCAAGAGCGGGGTGCGGCGGATGGACGAGCGATTCCAGCGTGAATTCGGCGTCGCCATCGCGGCGCCCGTCGACATCGAACTCGATTATCCCGGCCAAGTGAAGAACAGCGCGCTTTGCATGCGTACGGCGCGCGAAGCCTTGGCCGACGCCGACGTGGACCTTGCGTTGATCGATCACGATCGCTTCGCCTGCGCCATCAGCGGTCATATGGGCGACACCGGCGGCGTTTGTTTCTCCGACGGCAGTCCGCAAGTGCGCGATCCGTCGTTTCCGCCGTGGTGGACGCAGTGGATGCCGAACACCAGTTGCGTGGCCGTGGCGAATCACTTCGGCTTGTACGGCCCGCGTCTTTCGCACAGCACGGCTTGTGCGAGCGGTTTGATCGACATCATGTCCGCCGCCGATCGAATTCGCGACGATCAATGCGATATCGCCTTGGCCGGAAGTTCGGAAGTCATCCACCCGCTGTTCGCCGCCGGATTCCAGTCGATGCGCGTCTTGGCGCATCACGACGACCCCGCGCAGGCCCCGCGGCCGTTCGATCGCAATCGAAACGGATTCGTCATGGGCGAGGGGGCCGCGATGTTCGTCATCGAGCGCTTAAGCCACGCACAGCGCCGCGGGGCGCGCGTCTATGCCGAACTGGCCGGCTTTCGCATGATGTCGGAAGGGCATCACATTACGAGCCTCGACGTCGAAAGCAACGGCTTGGCGCACCTGATTGATACGACGCTGCGCGACGCCGACATCGCGCCGTACGACGTGCAATACATCAATGCCCACGGCACGGGCACGCACCAGAACGATATCGTGGAATCGCGAGGTATTCGCGAAGCGTTGGGGCCCGCGGCCGATCGCACTTGGGTGAGTTCCACGAAGTCGATGCTCGGGCATCTCATCAACGCGGCCGGCAGTGTGGAGTTGGCGATCACCACGTTGGCGCTGCGTGACGGGTTTGCCCCGCCGACGATGAACCTCACGGACCCCGACCCCGAAGTCGGGCTCGATTGCATCCCGTTGGTCGGTCGCTCGTCGAATCGGATGACGAACGCCGTGAAGATTTCCGTGGCGTTCGGCGGACATATGGCCGCCGTGGCGCTGCGTCGTTGGAACGAAGCCGCGAACGGGTTCGGCTCCGGCGATTTGCGTCGCGCGGCGGCCTAATCGCTCCTCTCGTCCGTGCCTTCAAACGTCGTCTTACGCCGCAGCATGTGATGGTAGTGCTGGGCGAATCGATGGGCTTCGTCACGGACGTACTGCAATAGTCGTAAGGCGTAAGCATGACGACTCAGCTTGAGCGGCTCCTCAGCGCCCGGAATGTAAATCTCTTCCTCGCGTTTGGCGAGCGAGATTACCGTCGGCGGTTCGATGCCGAGCGCGCGGAACGCCGCGAGCCCGGCGTTGAGTTGTCCGTTGCCGCCGTCGATGAGCAGGATGTCGGGGAATACGAGCCCTTCATCATCGAGACGCTTGAAACGTCGCGCGACGACCTCGTGGATGCTCGCAAAGTCGTCGATTCCGGCGACGTTGCGAATCTTGAACCGTTTGTAGCCGGGCTTGAAGGGAAGCCCGTCGATGAACTGCACGAGCGACGCGACCGTCTCGCCGCCGCCGAGATGCGCGATGTCGACTCCTTCGATCGTGCGCGGCGTTTTCGCGAGGCCGAGAATCTTCTTGAGCCCGGCAAGCCCCTTCTTCGGGTCGATGAAAAACACTTCCGGCTGTTCATGCGTATCGAGCTCGCCCCGATCATCGAGCGTTTCGAGCATGCGGATTTCGTCGCGCAGTCGCCCGGCCTTCTCAAAGTGCAGGGCCTTGGCGGCGGCGGCCATTTCGTCGCGTAGTTCGTTCAGCAACTTCTTTTTGTTCCCTTCGAGAAACATGCGCAAGCGGTCGATGTCTTTGCGGTACTCCTCTTTGGAAATGCGTAAATTGCAAGGAGCCGTGCATTGCTGGATGCTCGCCAATAAGCAAGGCCGGAACCAGCGCCAACGTTCGTCGCCGTCGTCGATGTCGAGGCTGCAAGTGCGGAACTTGAAGATCTTCTGCAGCACCTGAATGGCGCCGCGCAGACTTCCGGCCGAAGCGAACGGTCCATAAAGTTTCGTGCCCCGTTCCCGCGGCTCGCGCGTAAACTCCACGCGGGGGAAATCCTCGCGAATGAAGATCTCCAGATACGGGAACGACTTGTCGTCTTTCAGGTCCTGGTTGAATTTCGGCTGAATGTCTTTGATCAGTCGTGATTCGGCCAAGAGCGCATCGACCTCGCTTTCGCACTCGATGTAATCGATGTCGCAGACTTCTCGAACGAGTTCGGCCGTGCGGCGCTCCTCGGCCGCGGTCTTGAGAAAGTAGCTGCCGGCCCGACTGCGGAGGTTCTTCGCCTTGCCGATGTAAATCACCCGGCCGGCGCTGTCTTTCATCAGATAAACGCCCGGGGTCTGCGGAAAATCGCGGGCTTTCGCGGCCGAATGCCCGTAACCGAGGCCGAATGTAAGTGCCGGCGGGCTCTCGGGAATCGGCGGCGGATTGGTGCTCTCAGGCTCGGGCGTCGGTCCGTCTACCACGTTTCCCTCGAAATTCCGCGACGATCAACTTGCCTAAATGAAACTAATGCGTCATTCTATCCGACTGCTCACGGTTTGACCGGTTGCAATGAATGTCCGGGCAGACCACCGAGCATGGCGGGGGAGAAGTCATCGCACTCGGCCCGCCGCGGAAGTCTCGTTAGCTTCAGAACTTGCGCCAACCCCTTGAGAATTTCTCAAGACGTTGTGACGCCGGAGGAACTAGCGGCAACTACTTCTGCGGGCGGTGAGGAAATCTCGATTTCCGAATGCGCGGCTTCTTTTCATTTTGAACGGACTATTGTCGGGGTCGAGGTTTCCATGTCTGCCGTTTTGATGTTTGGTGTCGGGATTTTCGCGCTCCTTTCGATCGATCTGATCACCGCGCCGCGACCGCAAGGCTAAGCCTCGGCTGTCGTTTAGAGCCCGACGTTTAAAATTCGATTCATACATGTTGCGACTCCGCACGACCCGTGCGAGTTCGCATTTTTTAGGCCGGGAACATTCCCTCCCGCCGCAGATTCGTCGGGCGAAATCGCCGGCCGGCGTCTCCCCTTTCTGCGCGTTACGATAGGCTTCCGCTTTCGGCGTTCGTCGCCGTTGCGACTTATCCAACGCATTCGCGGATTCTGCCATCTTGGAGTAGCCCGACCATGAAGTCGTCGCCCATCGCTCGTCGTCGTTTCCTGCAACAGTCCGCCGTCGCCGTCGGCGGCGTCGTCGCTTCGTCGTTCATTGCGCGCACTTTGCGAGCCGCGGAGTTCGAAGGCTTCAACGTCGGCCTGCAAATCTATTCGCTGCGAGGATTCTCGGTCGACGACGCGCTGCTCAAGTGCCATGACATGGACGTGAGCCACATCGAGTTCTATCCCGGAATGTTCAGCCCGGACAGCACGCCGGAACAGATTGCCGCCCTGAAGGAAAAGCTCGAAGGCTACGGTCAGGTGATCACGGCACACGGCGTCAATCGGCTAACGAAAGATCACGAAAAGAACAAGAAGCTGTTCGCTTTCGCGAAGGCCGCGGGCATCCGGAATCTGTCGGCCGATCCTGATCCCGATTCGTTCGAGAGTCTCGACTCGTTGGTAAAGGAATACGATATTCGTGTCGCGATTCACAATCACGGTCCGAAGCATC
>CAZWDN010000254.1:0-7327 GCA_964633125.1 uncultured Pirellula sp.
ACGCCGAGCAGCATCACGCTCTGGCGCGGCGAGGTCGACAAGCTCCAGTGGACCATGGAGCGCAAGCTCATCGAGCTGCCGAAGTCAGACGACAACCCGAACAAAGACCTCGGCTACCCTTGGCTGCTCCACAAAGGGGGCGACCAATGGCAACTCTATTTCTATTACGGCCGGGGCCGCGGCGAATGCGCGATTTGGGTTGCCGACGTGACGATCGAGTAGCGGCATATGTCCCATGGCGGATGACGTGCGAACCGGAAATTCTGCGTCACTCGCCACCTACCGCTCATCACTTCGCCGTGAGCGATTTCGACGGAGCCCTGCTCATCAGATAGGCGAACAGATCGCGGAGCTCCTGCTCCTTGAGTTCGTTCATCTGGTTTTCCGGCATCAGCGAAATCGGCAAAGCTTGTAGCTCTTCGATGTCGTCGCGATTTAAGAGCACCGGGCGATTGTCGGCCCCGCGCATCGTGACGGTCCGCGTGTTCTGATCGGTCAAGAGACCCGTCAGCGTTCGGCCGTCGACCGTGGTGATCGCGAAGTTGGTGAACTCTTCGCGAATCGCCGCGCTCGGGTCGACGATCGCCGTTAGTAGGAAGTCGAGGTTCGAGCGCTCGTAGCCCGTAAGGTCGGGCCCGGTCTGGCCCCCTTCGCCGAAGAGCGTATGGCAGACGCCGCACTTCTTCGTAAACAGCGCGTGGCCGGCCGCCGGATTGCCGCCCCCTTGCTTCACCAGCGTCATCAGCTTGGCGACCTGCTGTTGCTTCTCCGCGGGCGTGGCACGGATGCGGCCGTAAAACTTGCCGACCAGCTTCTTCACTTCGGGGTCGGTGAAGAGCGACATCGTCTGCACGGCGTCTTGCGGCAGCGCGCTTTTGGGGATGATCCCGTCGTCGATCTGCTTGAGCATGAGTAGGGCCCATTGTGGGCGCGAGGCGAGCAGCTTCTGCGCCGTGGTGCGCACGCCTTGTTCGTCGGGCAACGCGCCGTGATAGAGACGAATGACGGTTTCGCCGATCTTGGCGTCGTCGTAGTTCATGAGGGCTTCGAGCGACGCTCGTTTCAGCGAGTGCGACGGCGTCACGCCCAGCACTTTGAGCAATACGTCGACCGCCTTCGGCTGCTTGATCTGGCCGAGAATCTCGACGTAGGCGAGCCTCTGCGGCTTCGGCGCCTTTTCATCGACGACGATCTTCAACGCCTCGTCGATCGCTTCCTTCTTGCCGAGCCGGAGCCCGAGCGCGAGATCGCTCTTGCCGAGTTGCGATTGGTATTCGTCGAGCGCCGTGGCCAAGTCGCTCGGGAGTCCGTCGATGCGTCGGCCGCGGAACGCTTCGAGCAGGCCCGCGATGAGGCGATTCTTCTGCGCCGCGCTCGGAGCCAACGCCAGCAACTTCGCGCAGGCCTCGAGGTCGTCTTTATCGCCCGTCATGGCATAACGCTGCATCGTCCGCTCGACCAAGAACTGGTCGACGATCGGCAGGGCCCAAAAGTCCTTATCGCCGAACAATGCCAAGACCGCATCACGATCGGTCGCGGCCTTCGACTCGACGGCCCACCAAATCATCAGCGGCTGGTGCAGGTCGGCGACGTCTTCGCTGCGCGCCGCCAAGGCCCGGGCGATCGGCAGGCCGATCTCCGCCGGAAAACGCTTAGCCGATGCGGCCAACTGCACGCGCACTTGCACGTTCGGTTCCGCAGCCGCGAGCTTCTCCATTTCAGCGGCCGCCGAAGCCGGAGCAGCGTGATCGTCCCCCAGCAGCCGCACGGTCCAACGTCGCACATGTTCGTTCTTGTGACGCAGCCCGGCCAGGGCGAGGCTTTCGTCGAGCCCGCCCAGGCGATACGCAACCCACAGGGCTTCCAGCGCTCGCGGATCATCGGCGTCGATCAACTCCCGCATCTGCGGTACCAGCGCCCGGTCGCCCCGCTCGGCGAGCACGCGCACTGCTTGTTGGCGGAACCATTTGTTGTCATGCCCCAGCAACTTCACGAGTTCCTCGGTAGACGTCTTCGCCAAATCAAACGGCGCGAGCGGCTTCGCACCTTTGGTTTGCAAACGATAGATGCGGCCGGAGCCCTTATGCCAGTTGTCGCGAGGATCAACGTGCGTCAAGCGGCTGTCGTACCAATCGGCGATATAGAGGCCGCCGTCGGGGCCGACCTCCACGTCGACCGGGCGAAACCAATGGTCGGCCGTCACGGTGAGCATCGGCATATCGATGGTGCGATAGGTCGACGTATCGGGCAGCAGTTCGCTGGCCCACACGCGATTGTGCAACGCGTTGCCCGCGATCACCGCGTGGTCGAACCGCTCAGGAAACTGCCCCCCTTCGTAAACGACGAACGTCTGCGGGAAGCGAACCTCGTCCCCTTCATGTCGCATGTGCTTGAAGTAGCCGAAGGCATAAGGATTCGTCAGCGGACCGTGCTTACCCCAATTCTTTTCGCCGTACGAACCCTGCGGATAGTACATGCCGCGGGTGCCGCCGCCGTTGGTACCGGAGAACACGCGACCGGCCTTGTCGATGTCGACGCTGAACGTATTGCCGCCTCCTTCGGCGAAGATCTCAAAGACCTTCGTCGTCGGGTGATAGCGCCAGATCATCTGCCCTTGGAAGGCTACGTTCTTCGTCGCGTCGCTGGTAACCACGCCCGTCGTCGTGCTGCCGTTGGCGCCGTAGAGCCAACCGTCGGGGCCCCACTTCAAACTGTTGGCGACCGAGTGCGTGTCTTCCAGGCCGAAGCCGCTGAGGCGCACTTCGGGATCACCGTCGGGCACGTCATCGCCGTCGGCGTCGGGATAGAACAGCAAGTACGGCGGATTCAAAACCCAAATACCCCCTTGCCCTACCGCGACGCTCACGGCGATGTTCAAGCCGGTGATCACATCCTTCGAAGTATCGAACTTGCCGTCGCCGTCGGTGTCTTCAAACACGGTGATCTTGTCGGCCCCTTTTTCGCCATGCGGCGGCGGGGCGGGAACTTTGTCAAATACGGCCCGTAGGTATTGGTCGTACTTCACGACCTTAAGCCCCGCCGGAAACGGATACTGCCGATACTGCACGAGCCAGAGCCGGCCGCGAGCATCCCACGACATGTAGATCGGCTGCGCGACCGTCGGCTCGTGGGCCAGCAGTTGCATTTCGAAGCCTTCCTGCACTTGAAACAGCTTCAACGCTTCTTCCGGCGGCGTCGGCAGCGAATCATCGCCGACTTCTCCTTTGCCCGCAAAGCCTTTCATGACGCGTTCGACATCGGCATTGGCCGTGACGCCTTCTTTGAACTTATCGCGGTTCTCGCTCGCGTCGGCTTGCTTATCGAGCGCGGCCGGCGGCGTGCGATTGGCGGCCCAATAAATGCCGTTCACCAGCAGGCGATTGAAATGCGGCAGCTTGAAATCGTCCTCATGCCCGAGCGAGGTGTAGAACACGCGCGATTTGCCGTATTGATGCGTCCAGGCCACGGGATGCGTGACCGGCTTCCCTTTGTCGCTGGCGATGCCGTTGAGCAGGACCGTCGTGCCTTTATTGGCCGTGCTTTTATAGAGCGATCCGGTGCTGTGCCACGAGCCTTGACGGATTCCCTTGAGAATGGCGTGCCCCTGGGCGTGCGAGGCGATCGAGATATCGCTGCCGATCTCGTTGGCATAGTGGTTCTCATACTTGCCGCCGAGCACTTCGACATCGAATTCCGGCCATTGATCGAGCCCCGCCGGCTTCGGCTGGTTGGCGCGCGTGGCGAAGGCGTGGCTCGTCGTACGAATGCCCACCAGCGGCTTACCGGCCTTCAGATAGTTGCGAATCGCGTCGAGTTCCCGCTTCGGCAACGGCCGGCGACGTACCGACACGAACAGCACGTCCGCAGCCGCGATCTTTTCGATGCCCGGAAAGTGGTTAAGATTCTGCGGGTCGGCATGAATGATCGTCGACTGAATCCCTAGCGGTTTCAGTTCGCGCTCCACAAAGGCCGGCAGCGTCTCCCAAGTGTTGTACTCGTCTTCGCCGATCAGGAACGTCACCCTAAGCGGTGCGTCTTCCGCGGCGAAGGCCGACGGCGTAACACTCGCGGCAAACACCGCGCAGCACGCGAACAGAAACAGCCGAGCCGGGAGCGTAAGCGAAAGAGCGCAGATCAGCGACAAGCGAGGCATCGAAAAGTCCTCGTGAGGTAGGGGCGAGACGGGCGACGGAAGGCGGGAAAATCCGACAAGTGAATTCAGATTATAGTCTCGCGAACAAACACGCGGCAAGCAGCCAAACTTCGCGCGCGTCGGGCATTCTACCCGTTCTCGATTTGAAGCAAGGGCTCGTCGTACGGGGTGTTGCCGGCGATCGCGACCATTACCGGCCCATCAAAAGTCGTTGGTGCGATGGCGCGAAAGCCGCCGACGTCGCGCGCGGGCTACGGTCGGCATTTGGCTTCGATACTTGCTATGTCGCCGATCTCGACGCCATCGCCGGCGGCGAGCCGAGTTGGCAACTTTACGAAGAGGTTATCGCCGCCGGCCTCTCACCTTGGATCGACGCGGGCGCCACGAGCGTCGACCGAGCCTGGCGCATCGCGGAGTTTCTGGCCGCGCATGCGCCGCATGGTCGCGTCATCGTCGGTTTGGAATCGGTGCCGGATGTCGCGACGCTCGCCGGCATCGGTCGGCGCATCGGGTGGACGCGGCTCGTCTTTAGCCTCGACCTGAAACAGGGCGCGCCGCTCGCTCCGTCGTTTGGTTGGGCCGGGCAGACGCCGGAACAAATCGCCGAGACTGCCGTAACGACCGGCGTCAGATCGCTGATCGTGCTCGACCTCGCGGCGGTCGGCGTCGGCCAGGGAGTGCCGACCTTGGAATTATGCCGCCGCCTGCACGGCAACTTCCCGAAACTCGAACTCATGACGGGGGGCGGCGTGCACAACCTCGCCGACGTGCGACAAGTTCGCGAATCAGGCTGTGCCGCGGTGCTCGTCGCCTCGGCGCTGCACGACGGGCGCATCCTGCCCGAGATGCTGAACGCGGCTAATCATTAACGCTGCCCAAACCGCGGCGGCATTGGTATGTTGGACGACGATCACGACGCAAAACACATCGTCCGCTCGCTTGCGCGTGGGGGCTAGTATGTTTTACTAACGCCTGCCGCCTAACGCCTAACACTTGCCCTATGTTCACCGGTCTCGTCGAATCAAAAGCCGCTGTAGTGGAAGTGCGGGACGAGCCGCCAGGCAAACGCTTGCGCATCGCAGCCCCCGCCATCGCCGCGGAAGTGGCGCTCGGCGACAGTATTTGCGTCAGCGGCTGTTGTCTTACGGTCGTCCGATTCGACGCCGGCGTGCTCGAATTTGAAGCCGGCCCGGAGACGCTCGCGCGCACGAGCTTGGGCGCGCTGCGGACCGGCAGCTTCGTCAACCTGGAACGTTCGCTCCGCTTGAGCGATCGACTCGGCGGTCACCTCGTCACCGGCCACGTCGATTGCACCGGCACGCTGGAAGTGCGCAACGACCTCGGCCAAGCGACCGAGAGCCCTTGGTCGGAAATGTGGTTTCGTTTTCCGAAACAGTATGCCGGGCATCTGGTTGAAAAGGGGTCGATCACGGTTGCCGGCGTAAGCCTCACGGTGGTTGCCGCGGAAGCTGAACGATTCAGCGTGCAACTCATTCCGCATACGCTCGCCGTCACAACGCTCGGCGACCTGAAGCCGGGGGACGTCGTGAACTTGGAAACTGATCTCTTGGCGAAGTACGTCGAACGACAATTGGCATTGCGCGGCGTCTAGAAGACTTAGGGAGCATCGCTTGACCGATCCCAACAGCCCACCCAATCCGCAAACTCCGCCCACGTTCGAGCAAGCGCTCGCGCGGCTGGAGCAGATCGTGCAGCAGTTGGAAGACGGCCGCACCGATCTCGGCGCATCGCTCGCCGGCTATGAAGAAGGGGTCAAGCTCCTGCGGCAGTGCCACGGGCTGCTGGAGCGCGCCGAACGGCGCATCGAACTCCTCAGCGGCGTCGATGCCGAAGGAAAGCCGCTTACGGAGCCGTTCGACGACCAATCGACGATTTCTCTCGAAGAGAAAGCACAAACTCGCTCGAAGCGACGTAGTACGAAGAAGCCGGCCGCGGCAGAGCCCGCCGAAGGAGGAAATTCCTCGTCGGCCGGCGGCGATAGCGTGGACGAGCCAGGCACCCTGTTTTAGAATGAAACCAGCGATTCTCGCGGGGGAGTCGCAGGCCGCAAGGCCGGGCCGGCGAGTGATTTGCGCGTAGCGACGGCGCTTCGTCGGCCCTCCATCGAGTTCTTCCGAGCACGTGTTGATGCCTACGCTTTCGACCGCCGACCGCACCGCCGCGCGGACGACGTTCTCGGCCCTCGACGCTTTCACGGCCCAATGGCGCCCGCGAATCGAAGCGGCGCTCGCCGCATGCTTGCCCCAGGCCGATACCGACGACGACGGCTGCCCGCGCACGTTGGCCAACGCGATGCGTTACAGCCTGCTTGCTCCCGGCAAACGCCTGCGCCCGCTCTTGGTGCTCGCCGGGGCGCGGGCCTGCGGCGGCGATCCGGAAGCGGCGCTGCCGGCGGCCTGCGCCGTCGAAATGATCCACTGTTATTCGTTGATCCACGACGATCTGCCCGCGATGGACGACGACGATCTGCGTCGCGGCAATCCGACCAATCATAAGGTGTTCGGCGAAGGGCTCGCAATTCTCGCCGGCGACGCGTTGCTCACGCTCGCGTTCGAAACCTTGGCGACGCGTATCCGCCCGGCAACCGCGGCGGCCGCCTGCTGTGCCGAACTAGGTCGCGCCGCGGGAGCTTGCGAATTGGTCGGCGGACAAGCGGACGACCTTGCCGAAGAAGGCAAAGTGCCGGGAGCTCCGGACACTTCAACCCGCAACGCCGCGCAAAGCCTCGCCGCGCTGGAAGCGATCCATCGCCGTAAGACGGGCGCCATGATGCTCGTATCGCTCAAGCTCGGCGCCATCACGGCCGGCGCAAATGCCGGACAACTCGCCGCCCTCGACGAATACGGCCGACGCCTCGGGCTGACGTTCCAAATCATGGACGACCTGCTCGACGTGCGCGGCGATGAAGCCGCGGTGGGCAAGCGCATCGGCAAAGACGCCGCCCGCGGCAAGCTCACGTTCCCCGGGCTGCTCGGGGAAGAAGAAAGCCTACGTAGAGCGCATGCTCTCACCGCCGAAGCGATCTCCGCAGTTCGCTCGGCGGGCACCGACGTCGAAGTCTTGGAAGACCTCGCACGCTACGTTGTGGAAAGGAACCACTAAGATGGCCGCGCCGCTACTTCCCACGATCGACTCGCCGGAGGATCTCCGCCC
>CAZWDN010000255.1:0-7325 GCA_964633125.1 uncultured Pirellula sp.
TCGCCGCCATGAATCCGCAAGGCCGGTTCAATCTCTCGCTCCGGCTCCAGCGCGAGGCCCCCGGCACCGACATCTGGCACAAGCGGGCCATCGTCCAGTTTCAAGATTGCGCGCTGCGTTACGAGAAGTTCCCCTATCCGCTCAACGGCGTCTTCGGCACGGCCGAGGTTAACGACGATACCTGGACCTTCCACGAAGATCTGCAAGGCGTGAACGATACGGGCCGTATCACCTGCCGCGGCGGCATCACGCCCGGTCCCGAAGGTTCGCTCCTCGCACTTTCGATCCACGGCGAAAACGTGCCGATCGACGAAGAACTCCGCAACGCCTTGAGTCCCGGCGCTCAGCGACTCTGGAACGACATGAAGCCGCGCGGCCTCGTGCGGCTCGATAGCGAAGTGCGGTTCCAAATCCGCGACAAGATCCTCCACACCACGATTCGCGCCGAACCGGTGGGCGATACCGTCAGCATCGAGCCGACGTACTTCCCTTACCGACTCGAAAAGCTCCACGGCGTCTACAGTTTCGCCGACGGGCGACTGCAGATGGAAGGCGTCCGTTGCCAACACGGCGAAACGCAAATCTCCGCGAGCGGCGAGTGCCTCATCGATCCCAACGGCGGCTGGCGTCTCGACCTGCAACGGATGTTCGTCGATCGCCTGGCCGTCGACCGCGACCTGCTCAACGCCTTGCCCGAGGCGTTGAAGAAGCCTACGACCATGCTCGAGCCGACCGGCCGCTTCAACCTGCGCGGCAACATCGCTCTGGCCGGCAGCGGAGTGCCCGGCCAACCGCTCGCCGCCGATTGGAACCTCACCATCGATTGCCATAACAACAGTCTGCAATGCGGCGTGCCGCTGCACGGCATCCACGGGTCGCTGTCGCTCGTCGGCTCTAGCCAGGCCGGCCGCTTCGAATCGTCGGGCGAACTCCAGCTCGACAGCGTCTTCTACGGCGACTACCAACTCACCGAAGTGCTCGGCCCGCTCTGGGTCGACAACGAACAAGTGCTGCTCGGCTTCTGGGCCGATCGGCGCCGCGGCCAATCGCCCGAACGTCGCCTCACCGGCAAACTCTACGGCGGCACCACCGTGAGCGACGGCTGGATCGTGCTCGGCGACGAACCCGAGTACGCCATTCTCGCCACGCTCAGCAAAGGCGACCTCGCCCGCTTCGCACAAGAGCGCGTGCCGGGCAACACGCGACTCTCGGGTGAGATCTACGCCACGGTCGACCTCCGCGGCAAAGGCCGCACCCGCAACAACATCCAAGGTCGCGGCAGCGTGCAACTTCGCAACGCCGACATTTATCAACTTCCCGCCATGGTTTCGTTCCTCAAGGTGCTGAGCCTCCGCACGCCCGACACCCGAGGCTTCACCGAAAGCGACATCCAATTCGCGTTGCAGGGCGAGCACGTCTATCTGGAGCGCATCGACTTCGACGGCGACGCCGTCAGCCTGCAAGGGCGCGGCGAGTTGAACCTCGTGAACGACCAGGTCAATCTCGTGTTCCGCGCCGTCGTCGGCAGCGACGCCGCGAAACTTCCGGCCATGAAGCAGATTCTCGGCGGCGCGAGCCAACAGATTTTGCTCATGCACGTCGACGGCACGCTCAAAAACCCGCAAGTGCGCCGCGAAGCGTTCCCCGGCGTCAACCAAGTGCTCGAACAACTCCAGGCCGAACTCCAACGACCCGTACAACCAGGTTTTCCGAACGGGGCGACCCGCGTCACTCCCGCCCCGGCATTCCCGCTCGATCGTAATTAGAAAGGTATGTTTATTCTGTAGGGAACGCCCACCGCGGCGTTCCGCCGCAACGTTCGCCCGCGTTCGCTCCGAACCTTTGCCTTAGCTTCCAGCCTCTCTATCTCTGGTGACGCCATGAGTATCGGCTCGCTCGGATTCATCGGCGCCGTGGCAGGTAGTCCCTTGGCTCAAGTCAAAGGAGACGCCGATCGGGCCAAGGCGACGGCCGACGCGCAATCGAAACATGTCGACGCGCAACAAAAAGCCGAAGACGCGGCCGGCATCGGCCTCACCGACGGCGAGAACCATGAAACCCACGACCGCGACGCCGACGGCCGACGCTTTTACGAACCGCCCCCGGAACCGGCGGCCGAACTTGCCGGCGACCTCGCCGAGAAGATCGAACTCCCGACCGACTTACCGCATGCCGTCGACCCCACCGGCCAAAGCGGCGGCCAATTGGACCTAACAGGCTAACGACCTCGCCCTATAATACGTGAACACGAAGTTCCACGGCCCCGACACAACTAGCAACCAGCTACTAGCCACTAGCTACTCCCTCTGATGCAATTCACGAAGATGCAAGGCGCAGGCAACGACTATGTCTATGTCGATTGCTTCGCCCAACCGATGCCCGCCGATCCCGCGAAGCTCGCCATGCGCGTGGCCGACCGCCACTACGGCATCGGCGGCGACGGCCTGATCCTCATCTGCCCGAGCGACAAGGCCGACGCCCGGATGCGCATGTTCAACGCCGACGGCAGCGAATCGGAAATGTGCGGCAACGGCGTCCGTTGCGTCGCCAAGTTCGTGCACGACCACGGCATCGCGCGGAAGACCCCGCTCAAGATTGAAACCGGCAACGGCGTCCTCGACATTGGCTTAGAAGTCGTCAACGGCAAAGCCGCACGCGCCACGGTCGACATGGGCCGTCCGATCCTCGAAGCCGCCAAGATTCCCGTCGCCATGAAGGGCGTCGCCGCCGACGCCCGCGTCGTCGACGTTCCATTGTTCGACCACGTTTCCCCGGAGCCGTTCGCCGGCTGGTCGACGCAGGTCGGCTTGGAATCGAAGGTCACCTGCGTCTCGATGGGCAACCCGCACCTGATGATCTACGTCGGCAACGTCGCCGCGGTGCCGTTGGAAACGATCGGCCCCGTGCTGGAGCATGCCGCGATCTTTCCGCGCCGAATCAACGTGCACTTCGTCGAAGTACACAGTGCCGGCGAACTGACGATGCGCACCTGGGAACGAGGCTCCGGCATCACGTTGGCTTGCGGCACCGGCGCCAGCGCCGTCTGCGTCGCCGGAGCCCTTACCGGCCGCCATAGCCGTAAGGTGCTCGCGCACCTGCCGGGAGGCGATCTGGAACTCCGCTGGGCCGAAGACGACCATGTCTTCATGACCGGCCCGGCGGTGGAAGTGTTTTCGGGAGAATGGCAGGAGGAATGCTGAGTGACTGAATGCAGAATGCTGAACGGAAGTCAGCAGATCTAACTAGTTCAGCATTCACTTATTCGGCATTCAGCATTGGTTTCAGACAAGGATGTCTCGCTCGTGAAGATCACTAGTCCCGCCGTCATTAACTCCGCCGGCTTGCTCGCCACCGCGCTGATGCGCGGCTGGATGAACACGCTCGATTGCCGGTGGGTGCTCTACGATCGCTCGTGCGACACGGCGCTCGACGTCCCCGACCGACGACGCATCTACTTGTTCTGGCACGAGTACGTGTTGATCCCGCTCGATCGGCGCGGCCATACGAACGTGACGATGCTCCTCAGCCGACATCGCGACGGCGACGTCCTTAATCGCATGGCGTTACATCAAGGATTCGGCGTCGTTCGCGGCAGCACGTTTTCAGGCGCCTCGACCGCGCTCCGTGAACTCATTCACGTCTCGCGCAACAGCCATCTCACCATCACGCCCGACGGCCCGCGCGGCCCGCGCCGTCAGATTGCCGCGGGCCCGATCTACCTGGCGTCGAAGCTCGGCATGCCGATCGTGCCGATGGGCTACGGCTTCGATCGCCCCTGGCGCGCCAATAGTTGGGATCGCTTCGCGATTCCGCGTCCCTTCTCGCGCGCTCGCGCCGTGTGGGGGCCGGAAATGATCATTCCCAAGAAACTCGACCGCGACGGCCTCGAGCACTATCGTCTGGAAGTCGAGCGCATGATTAATCGCCTGACGCTCGAAGCCGAAGCCTGGGCGGAATCGGGCACGCCGAAAGTCGGCGAGCTGCCGTACACCCGCGAAGTGCTCCGCCCGGGTAATTACGTGCCTCAGCCCGCATTGCAGCAGCCCGACGACAATTCCGCCGCACGTCACGCAGCGTGAATTCCTTCAATGGGCGGCCGGTGAGCGATTCCGGTATGATCGGAAATCGCCGGGCTCAGGCCGTTTATTGAGTCCTGCGCAACGAATGAACCAGGGGCGACCATCGCGAGCCCCGGTCTCCCCGACTTCGCGTTGCTTCGCCGGGGGAATTTGCCATGCAGACGTCAATAACGGCCTGCCGTCTTCGTCGGCCGCATACAATGTCGCGGCAACGAACACGCAAATCGATCGAGACAACCCAATGGACTTCGCTCCCCCGCCGCCGAACCGGCTCCAAAAGGGGATCAAGTGGCTCGCCACGACGAGCCCCGGCTGGTGGATTCTTTCGCGCACGCTCAATCGCCTCGATCGCCTCGTCGCTCGCGTAAGTCATCGCTCGCTGGCTACGATCCTTGCCGGCCTTCCCGTATTGCAAGTAACGACACGCGACGCGACGACCGGAGCCCCCCATACAATTCCTCTCGTGAGCGTGCCGCGCGGGCGCGACATTATCCTCATCGCTTCGAATTGGGGCGGCGTCTGGAACCCGCGGTGGTATCAAAACCTCAAGGCGCATTCCGACGTCACGGTCACCTTCCACGGCAAATCGGAAGATTTCACCGCGCGCGAAGTCGACGGCGTGCTTCGCGACGAATGCTGGCGTAGCGCCGTGCAAACCTATCCCGGTTTCGAAGGCTACCAACGCCGCGCGAAGAATCGCCGTATTCCCGTGATCTTGCTGACGCCGAAGCAGACCTAGCGGCGCAACGACTTTAGACGACGACGTCGATGCAACAGCCGAGCAGTTGATCCTGCTCCAGGCAAATGCGTTGATTGGCGATCGGCAACGCTTCGCCGACGATCCCGCCGGCCAAAATTCGCTCCAGCAACAGCGCATTCCCCAGCGGCCGCAAGCCGCGCACGTCGACTCGGGCACAGTCTTCAATGTCGTGGCGGCGTTCCAAGCGGTACGCCACGGCGAGTCGGGCCGTCGGCGTGTAGGCGATCTTCCTCAGCCCATAGGCGAGGTTCGGCACGGCCGCGGTGGTGGAATAAATCGCATAAGCCATACATTCAGAATAATCCGACCTCGGCCCGCGCCGAACGCAAAACCTGCCGGCCGCAACAATTTGCGGCAACTTCCCCCCGGCGGTATGTTGGCGATCGACGAATCTCGCGCCCCACGGATGGCTCTCCATGACCCGGTTTTTCCCGCTGTTTCTCGTGCTCTCGATAGGCACGACGTCTGCCCGGGCGTTCGATGCCGCTCAGGATCTCCGGCAGCTCTTCGACGACCATTGGGAATGGACGCTGCGTGAAGCGCCGACCTTCGCCTCGCATCTCGGCGACCTGCGCTACAACCACCAGTGGCCCGACGCGAGCCTGCCGGCCATCGAGCGCCGCCATCAGGAGGAGCAGGCGTTTCTCGAGCGCGCTCGCAAGATCGACGCGGCGCAACTCTCGGCCGCCGACCGTCTCAACCGCGACCTCTTTCTCCACAAGCTGGAGGACGACGTCGCGGCGTTTCCGCTCGGCGGCTATTTGATGCCCATGAACCAAATGGGCGGGATCCAAGACGAAAACTCGACGGCCGACGCGCTGCGGTTCACGGAACTGAAGCACTTCGATGATTGGCTTGCGCGCCTCCAAGGCCTGCCGACTTACATCGAACAAACGACGGCGCTGATGCGCGAAGGAATGCGCCGCGGCGTGTTGCCGCCGAAGCACGTGATGCGCCGCACGCTTGATCAGGTCCGCAAGCAATTCGTCGACGACGCGGAGAAGAGTCTCTACTTTAAGCCGTTCCTCAAATTTCCCGACATCATTACGCCCGACGATCGCGAGCGCATCGCGTCGACCGCCCGGACGGTCATCTCCGACGAGATCGTGCCCGCCTATCGCAAGCTGCTCGCGTTTCTCGAACAGGAATACGTGCCGGCCTGCTATGAAGAAGTCGGCGCCTGGCGCATGACGCAGGGGGAAGCCTTCTACGCGTTGCGGGCAAAGCACTATACGACGACGAAGCTCACGCCCGACGAAATCCACGAGCTCGGGCTGGCCGAAGTGAAGCGGATTCGGGCCGAGATGGACGCCATCCTGCGCGAGTTGAAGTTCGAGGGAACTTTCGCGGAGTTTGCCGAGAAGTTGCGGAGCGACCCGCAGTTCTACTTCGAGTCTCCCGCCGAACTGCTCGCCGCCTATCGCGACCTCTGCAAACGGATCGATCCGGAGTTGCCGAAGCTGTTCCGCAAGTTGCCGCGTACGCCGTACGACATTCAACCGGTGCCCGACAACATGGCCCCCGACGTGACGACGGCCTACTATCGCCCGCCGGCCGCCGACGGCACGCGGCCGGGCACGTACTTCGTGAACCTGTACCAACCGGAGAGCCGGCCGAAGTATGAGATGGAAGCCCTTTCCTTGCACGAGGCGATGCCGGGCCATCACTTACAGATTGCTTTGGCGACCGAACTGACCGATGTGCCGAAGTTTCGCCGCTTCGGCGGCTTCACGGCGTACGTCGAAGGGTGGGGCCTCTACAGCGAGAGCCTCGGTTCGGATCTCGGCCTCTACAAAGATCCGTACACGCGCTTCGGTCGCCTGACCTACGAAATCTGGCGTGCCATCCGGCTTGTCGTCGACACCGGTATGCACCACAAACGTTGGACGCGACAACAAGCGATCGACTTCTTCCTGGCCAACGCGGCCAAGTCGGAACTCGATATCGTCAACGAAGTCGACCGCTACATCGCGTGGCCCGGCCAGGCGCTGGCCTACAAAGTGGGCGAGCTCAAGATCCTCGAACTCCGTGGGCGAGCCGAAAAGCAACTCGGCGACCAGTTCGACGTCCGCGAATTCCACGACGTGATCCTCCGCCAAGGCGCCGTGCCGCTGAACGTGCTCGAACAAACCGTCGATGCGTGGCTGGCGGAGAAGAAGTAACGAATCTTCGTCGGCAAGCTGTGGTGAAGCCCTTCTCCCACGGGGAGAAGGTGGCCTTGAGGCCGGATGAGTGTCGCTTCGCATTACGCTTGGTGTCGCATGCGGAACCTACGCGGCGTCGTTAATCATCTCTGAGCCAAGCTTTCTGCAGCGCGACCCTCACCCGCCGAGCGTGCGCTCGTCGACCTCTCCCGGCGGGAGAGGTGTTTTTCCTGCCGCTTCGCGATCGTGACGTCAAGCGTCGATTTGGCCGGCAGAAAAAATTGCGAGTGGCCAAAAATCGCCTGGCAATTGGGCCGGCACATTCGGGATACTGACTCCTGA
>CAZWDN010000256.1:0-7307 GCA_964633125.1 uncultured Pirellula sp.
TGGCCGATGGCCGTCGGGTCGCCCGCGCCGCCTCCGGTGCTCTTCCGCGAGTTCATCGCTTCAAGAATCATCTTGTCGCGCTTGTCGGCCTTGGCGAAGTCCCATTTCACCAGGTCTTCTTCTTCCATGCAGGCGGAACCTTCGGAGCCGTGAATCTCGATTTTCTTGAGATATCCGGGAAACGCCGCGGTCGTGGCTTCCATGACGCCCAAAGCGCCGTTGGCAAATCGCAGCGTCGCGACGGCCGTATCTTCCACCGCGATGCGCTCGTGCGCCAACGTCGCCCATTGGGCGCGGATCTCCACCACCGGGCCCATCAGCCAAGTGAGTAAATCGACGCTATGAATGGCTTGATTCATGAGCGCGCCGCCGCCGTCGAGTTCCCACGTGCCGCGCCACTTGCCGCTATCGTAGTATTGCTGCGTGCGGAACCATTTCACGTAGGCATCGCCCATCGTGAGTTTGCCGAAGCGTTTGCCGTCGATCGCCTTCTTGATCTCGCGGCTCGAATCATGAAAACGCGAGGGGAAGATCGTGGCCAGCTTCACGCCGGCCTTATCGCAGGCGTTGATAATCGCATCGCAACGCTTCAGCGTGATCTCCAGCGGCTTTTCGACGATCACATGCTTGCCGGCTTTGGCCGCCGCAATGGCCGGTTCCATGTGAGCGCCGCTCGGCGTCCCGATCGTTACGACGTCGACCTTCGGGTCGGCCAACATGTCTTCCAGCTTCGCGTAGGCCTTGCACTTGTATGCGGCGGCGAGCTTTTCCGCGGCGGCGCCGTAATTGTCGAAGCAAGCGACCAGCTTGGCTCCCTTGATGTCCTGAATGGCCTTCGCGTGGAAATTCGCGATCATGCCGCAACCGATGATGCCGAAACCGAAAGGCATGCGAAGTGTCCTCAAAGTGGAAGGAAACGGCCTAGTCGCCGTGCGGGTGTCGTGTGAAGCGGCGATTATAGGCCGCGCCGCTGCGCAGGGCAAACCGCCGCCGGACGGAGTTTGCCTAACCGGCGGCTCGCCTTTTCGCATTCCCGCGTCGCCGCTAGAATTCCGGCACGATGTGCGCCGTGGCCGCTAAAGAGGTCGGCGCCGCGGAGCGATTACGGTCGCTCGCGCGCCGCCTAGATTCTGAAAAGGGCTTCGACGAAGTATTGGCCAGCCTGCATGCGGGGCATGGAGCCACGCTCGACGGAGTTCGGGGGTCGAGCTGCGCGCTCGTGTCGGCGGCGCTGGCGGGCCATTGCCCGGCGACGCTCTGCGTCGTTTGCCCGCACCCCGCGGATATCGACGAATTCTGCGACGAGCTCGCGCTCTTTACGGGCGTTCGCGTTGAGAAATTCCCCGCCTGGGAAACGCTGCCGTCCGAACTCATCGTTCGCGACGAAGTCTACGGCGACCGCATGCGACTGCTCAAACGGCTGAGCGACGCCGATCCGCCGAAGCTCGTGGTAACCAGCATCCAAAGCATTCTTCAGCCGGTACCGCCGCCGCAATTACTGGCCGCCCAAACTCGCCGCATTCGTGCAGGCGAGACGATGGCACCGGAAGCACTGGCGCGTTGGCTCGTCGAACAGGGGTTTGAGCACACCGGCGCGGTGCAGCTTCCCGGCGAGTTTTCACTGCGCGGCGGAATCCTCGATCTCTTTGCGCCCGACTGGTTCGATCCGGTCCGGGTGGAGTTCTTCGGCGACACGATCGAATCGCTCCGCCGCTTCGATCTGGCGACGCAGCGCAGCTTGCAACCGCTGGACGAAGTCGACGTCACCGTGCTCCGCCCCGACGCCGCCCGCGGAGAGCACGTCGCCGCTTATTTGCCGACGGGATCTTGGGTCTTACTGGTCGAGCCGCACGAATTGGAGGAAGAAGGTCGTCATTACCTTTCGCGACTCGACAAGCCGGACGAACTCTACACGGTATCCGAAGCGCTGCGTCGCATGTACTCGTTTCCCTCGGTCACGGCGTCGGCTATTTCCACCACGTCGCTGGAAACGACGTGCCATTTGCGAATCGAGTCGGTCGAACGTTTCAGCGGCGACATCGGCAAAGTGCGCGGCGAATTGGAAACCATCGGTGAAGGGCAGGACCTGTTCGTCATCTGCACTACCGAGGCCGAGTCGCAGCGATTGGCCGAGGTGTTCGCCGGGACAAAGCCGGCGCAAACCGGGCGACTGCACTACCCCATCGGCTTTTTAAGAAGCGGATTCCGACTCTTAAGCGACAAGCTCCTGCTGATCAGCGGCGGCGAGCTCTTTCATCGTGAAGAGGTGCGCCGACCTTCGCGACGCCGGCTGGGTCGCGTCATCGACAGCTTCCTCGACCTGCGCGAAGGAGACTATGTCGTCCATATCGGGCACGGCATCGGCAAGTACCGCGGCATGCGATTGCTGGAAAAGGACGATCGTGCCGAAGAGCATCTGGAACTCGAATTCGACGGCGGCACGAAGATTTACGTACCCGCATCGAAGATCGACTTGGTGCAAAAGTACGTCGGCGGACAAAAGACGCGCCCGCCGCTGGCGAAGATCGGCGGCGCCACTTGGGCGAAAAAGAAAGCGTCGGTGCAGGAGGCCGTGCTCGACATGGCCGCCGACATGCTCGACCTACAAGCGGCGCGGGCCGTACGACAAGGCATCTCGTTTCCGGAAGACACCGAATGGTGCCGGGAATTCGACGCTTCGTTCCCCTACACGGAAACTCCCGACCAGGCCGCGGCGATTAAGGCCACGAAAGAAGACATGCACCTGCCGCGGCCGATGGACCGACTGATTTGCGGCGACGTCGGCTACGGCAAGACGGAAGTGGCGATGCGGGCCGTCTTCAAGGCGGTCGACGCCGGCTTTCAAACGGCGGTGCTCGTGCCGACGACGGTGCTCGCCGATCAACACGGTCGTACGTTCCGCAAGCGGATGGCGGAGTTCCCCTTCAAAATCGCCGTGCTCAGCCGGTTCTGCACGGCCAAGGAAGAACGCGCCATTATCGAAGGCATGGCCGACGGCTCGCTCGACATCGTCATCGGCACGCATCGAATGGTGTCGCAAGACGTGAAGTTTCACAACCTGGGCCTGATCGTCATCGACGAAGAACAACGATTCGGCGTCGGAGTCAAAGAACGACTCAAAGCACTGCGGCACGTCGTCGACGTGATGACGCTTAGCGCCACGCCGATTCCGCGAACGCTGCACATGTCGCTCTTGGGCCTGCGCGACATCTCCAATCTGGAAACTCCGCCGGCCGATCGATTGGCCGTGGAAACGCGAGTTACCCGCTTCACGCCGGAGATTTTTCGCGCGGCCGCGTTGCGAGAACTCAATCGCAACGGGCAGATGTTTTTCGTGCACAACCGCGTGCAGGACATCAAGCAGGTGGCGCACCGCTTGCAGTCGATCGTGCCGGAAATGCGCATTTGCATCGGGCACGGGCAAATGGCGGAAGGAGAGCTTGAGGAGGTGATGCTCGACTTCATCGCCCATAAGTTCGATTGCCTGCTCGCCACGACGATCATCGAAAGCGGCCTCGACATCCCCAACGCCAATACGATTTTCATCGACGAAGCCGACCACTACGGGCTGGCCGATCTCCACCAATTGCGCGGCCGCGTCGGTCGGTATAAGCACCGCGCCTACTGCTACATGCTGCTCGACGAGAACAAGCCGCTGACGACGACGGCCGCGAAGCGGCTGGCCGCGATCGAAGAGTTTAGCGAAATGGGGGCCGGCTTCGCGATCGCCATGCGCGACTTGGAAATTCGCGGCGCCGGCAATATTCTCGGCACCGAGCAAAGCGGCCACATCGCCACCGTCGGTTATGAACTCTACTGCGAACTGCTCGAGAAAACGGTCCGGCAACTGCAGAACCTACCGCCCAAGGAGCATGTCGAGGTCAACATCGACCTGCCGGGCGAGGCCTACCTCCCGCGACGCTACGTGCCGGACCAGCGACACAAGATCGACCTCTATCGCCGATTGTCGCGCGTTTCCACCTTGCAGGAGCTGGGCGACTTGGCCACCGAAATGCTCGATCGATTCGGTCCGCGTCCGGAAGCCGTCGATCGACTCGTGGCGCGGATGGAGCTTCGCGTGCTAGCACATCGCTGGGGCATCGAATCGATACACCTCGAAGAGAAGTTCGTCGTCTTCGGCTACAATGACCGGGCGAAAATAGAGCTGCTAGGCAAGCTTCTAAAAGGCTCAGTTCGCATTGCCGACGCGAAGAGCGCGTTCATACCGATGCCGGTTCGCGCAATGGACGCCGACGCAATTACGGCCTCGATTAAATCGCTGTTGCAGCACGACTAACGGCTACCTATACTCCCGCCCGCAACGATGCCGGCTGGGCGAGCCCCGCAACACTTGCCGGCCCGAAGTCGTTGCGACGTTTGCAGGAAGCAAACGCCGGCCTTGGACAACTCGGACACACGAGAGTGCCCGGTGACCCGACTATTCTATCTGACCGTCGCCAGTCTGACGCTTTGGGCGGCCGCCGCACAATGGCTTCCGCGTGAAGGGCTGCCGACGCAGCTTTCTTTCGGGCCGGAAGAGGCCCGCGCGCAAGCGCCCGCCGCTCGGCTCTTTCCGCAACCTCCGATCGGCGGTCCGATTGCCGGTTCGGAGCAACCGGGAACGATCGCCGGCGGCAGTTTTTCTCCGCTGCCGTTTGGAAATGCGGCGTCACCGGCGTCTGCGCCGGCGGGACCAAGTTCTTACACGTCGCAGCCGCCGCTGTCGACCGTCGGACCCGTTTCCTGGCAGCCTGCAGTCCAAGAGTTGGAAGGCGCCAAGGTGGTCGCGCGCGTCGGCGGCGAGGTCATCCTTGCGGGCGAAGTCATGGCGTCCATCAACAGCTACCTGGCGCGCACCAAGCAAGATCGCAACAACCCCGAAGTCGCGGCACAGATCGACGAACTCATGAAGATGCGCACGATGCAACTCGTGGAAACGCGAATCATCGTCTCCGAAGCCAAACGCAAAATCCCGGAAGAAGGCTTCCAAAGCGCGATGCAGAAGTTCGACGAAGAATTCTACAACAGCGTCGTTCCGCAGATGCTCAAGGAGCGCAAGCTCGGCAGCGCTCAAGAACTCGACGCATTGCTCCGTAAGGAAGGAACGACGCTCGAACGTGAGAAACGGAGTTTTGCCGAGCAGGTCTTACAGAATTCCTGGCTTGCTCAAAGCGTCAAAGTCGAACAAGAAGTCACGCACGAAGACATGCTGCGGTACTACCAGGAGCATGCGAAAGAATACGAATTCGAATCCAAGGCGCGCTGGGAACAAATCTCCATTCGCTTCGATCGCCACCCTTCCAAAGCCGAGGCTTACGCGGCCATAGCGGCCGCGGGCAATCAAGTGCTCGACGGCAGACCGCTCGCCGAGGTCGCGAAGCAAGTCTCACATGGTTCCACCGCCGATCAAGGCGGCGCTTTCAACTGGACGACCAAAGGCAGCCTCGTTTCGCAAGTTCTCGATCAAGCGCTGTTCACGCTTCCGGTAGGCACGTTGAGCCCGATTTTGGAAGACGAGCGCGGATTTCATATCATCCGCGTCGTCGAACGGATCGAGGCCGGCCGTAAGCCGTTCACCGAAACGCAAATGGAGATCCGCAAAAAGATCACCGAGCAGCGTAAGGATGCGGCCAAGGCGAAATACCTAGCCGACATTCGCAAACATGCGACGGTTTGGACCATCTATGACAAACCGCAGGCGGAAACGGCCGCGGGTTCGACCGGCGGATCGCTCCGCTAACGAAGTCGGTCGAAAATTGTTCGGGATCGCGGCCGCACGAGCGCCTACAATTGTGTCGGTCACCGAAAGCGTTCTCGGCCGCCGTATCGGCGGAGTTAAAGTCCATGCTTGACGCAATGGGATTGAACGCGGCAACTCCGCGACGCAATATCGAATTGAAGGCCCGATTGCGCGACCCCTCGGCGGCTCGCCAAATCGCGACGGCGCTGGCCACTGCGCCTGTCGAGTCGCAACGGCAGCGCGACACTTACTTTCGCGTACGGCACGGCCGCCTGAAACTGCGCGAAATTGAGGGCCGAACCTCGCAACTCGTGTGGTACGCCCGAACCGATCAATTCGGTCCGAAAGGTAGCGACTATCGCTTGGTATCCGTAGCACACCCGACGGAACTGCGCGAGGCGCTCGCATCCGCTTGCGGGATTTGTGCGGTCGTCGAGAAGCAGCGCGAGATTTTTCTATACAACAATGTGAGGATTCATCTCGACATCGTCGCCGATCTAGGAGATTTCATCGAATTTGAAGCGGTACTTGGCCCCGAAGTCAACGACGCGGCCGGCCGCGCGCAAGTCGAATTTCTACAATCTGCATTTCAACTGTCGGCCGACGACCTGCTAGATCGGTCGTACGGGGAAATGCTGTCGCTTTCGTAGTTCTCGCGGTGGAGTTGCGCGGCAGTCGCTCGGGCCGTGCTTTAGGCCGTTAGCCAAACGGTTTGAAGAAACGCCGGCCGACCGCTACACTGCTTGTTTCCCGCCGCCGCCCCGCACGCTTCCGAGGGCTCGGCGCCTGCCAACCGCACGATACCATCCGCACGATAATTGTCGCACCAAGGAGAAGCCTCGATGGGCGAGGTCGCCAAGATTCGCATCGAAGGAAAAGAGCTCGACCTTCCGACGCTGGAGGGAACCGAAGGCGAGAAGGCGGTCGATATTTCCGCCCTGCGCGCCCAAACAGGCTACATCACTATCGACGAGGGATTCGTCAACACCGGCTCGACGCAAAGCGCCATCACTTTTCTAGACGGCGAACAGGGCATTCTCCGCTATCGCGGCTATCCGATTGAGCAACTCTGCGAAAAGTGCGACTTCGTCGAAGTGAGCTATTTGCTGATCTACGGCAATTTGCCGAACGCCGAACAATTGGATCATTTTCGCTCGTCGCTTCGTCGGCACACGATGCTGCACGAAGACATGCGAATGTTCTACAACGGCTTCCCGCGCGACGCCCATCCGATGGCGATTCTCAGTTCCGTGGTCGGCGCGCTCTCGACGTTCTATCAAGATTCGCTCGACCCGAAGAATCCGGCCGAGGTCGAGGTGTCGATCTTCCGCCTCATGGCGAAGTTGCCGACGATCGCGGCCTTGAGCCACAAGAAGTCGGTCGGTCAACCGTTCATGTATCCCAAGAATGCCTTGGAATACGTGGAGAACTTCCTCTACATGATGTTCGCCGTGCCGAGCGAAGAATATCACGTCGATAGCGATTTCGTCGATGCGTTGAACCTGCTTTTCATCGTGCATGCCGATCACGAGCAAAACTGCAGCACCTCGACGGTGCGCATGGTCGG
>CAZWDN010000257.1:0-7212 GCA_964633125.1 uncultured Pirellula sp.
TTCGTCGACGCTCATCGAGATGATTTGCTTCTGGTCGGGCTCGCCCGGCGCGTAACGGCTCACGGCCAAATGTTCCGCGTCGATGGAGTTGACGAGAATCCGCGGTCCGGCTTCCAACGACACGGGTGGTACGAGCTTTTGATCGGCGCCGAAGAGCACGACTTCCGGCCGCGCGTTGCGGGTGAAGTGGACCATCGGCGCCCCTTCGGTCTTCAGCACGTGGTAGTGGAACTGCGGCGTGATGCGCTCGTCGCGGAGAAACGGATCGCTGGGGTTCATCGTCCAAAGCGCACGGAACGCGCCGTAGCGGGTTTCGGCGCTGGGGGCGCTCAACAACGTCTTGAGAGCGTCGACCGATTCATATTCTTCCATGGCGCCGAGCGCCGCGAGCGAGTAAGCGCGGAAGGCGGGCTCATTGCGAGATATTTCGGCGAGCGGCGCGGCGGCCGATTTCTCATCGAGGTACGCCAGCGCTTCGGCGGCGTAGAAGCGAACTTCGACGTTGTTCGACGCTAGGCCTTTTTTGAGCACCGGAATCGCTTCCTTGCCGACGGCTTCCAAGCGGACGGCGGCCGACGCGGAGCTGATCGGGTCGAGCAAGTTTCGTTCGAGCACTTGCAGTCGCGTGAGTTGTTCGGAAGACGATTCCTTGATCGGCAAGGCTCGCAGCACGCGCACGTAGCGCTCGAGGTTGTCTTTGTAGCGCGGGTGGATCTTGAGCTCGATGTATTGATCTGTTTTCGGCTTGGCGACGCCGACTTTAATTCCCTTGTCGAACGTGTGGAAGCGGTTGTTGATCGCGGCGCCCACCATCGAGCTGACGGCGATGTTGCGATACGACTGCTTCAGCACCAAGCCGATCGGGCGATCGATCGTAGAGATGGCGCCGCCGAGCACGCGACCGCGGCTGAGCAACACCTTGTCTTGGCGACCTTCGACCGTGGGGTCGACGAGGATCGGGCCTTCGGCGACGGCCGCGGGAGCGCCTTCGTGGAGAAAGCCGCCCCCTTGCGCCATTTGCGTGAGCCGTGTTTCCATGAGCCAGCCGCCGCGGAGGCCGCCGTTTTCGTGACGCGTCGGCACGCGCACTTCCAGGTCGAAGCGATCTCCCTTTTGGATGCCGGGACGCAACAGGCCGCGGACCAATACGAGCTCCGTGGTCGGCGAGGCGAGCACTTGATTGGGATTCTCCACGCCTTTGCGCGTCATTTCGGTGAGCAAGCGCGAACGTTGCGGCGACGGGGCCGGATCGCTGCCGGTGCCGGGAAGTCCGTTGACGAGCGCTACCGACTCGACCTGAATCGGAAACATGCCGAACGGCGTGGCGACGTCGCCGACGAGTTTGCGATCGTCGGCGGCTTTCACGGCCGTGTCTTCCGGGCTTTGCGAGCGGATCGAGAGGCCGTTGCAGCCGACGAACACGGCGGCCGACAGGCAGACGCTGATCGTAAATCGCTTCATGACGAATGCTTCGCGATGTCGCAGCGACGATTACGGTGAGCGTCGGCGAAGGGGTAAGCGGTGACGCGTGCGGAACGCCGCCTACAACTTCGCCGACGCGCGGTATGCGCCGCCGGCAAGTAAAGGAAACGGGACGTGGGCGCGAAGAGTAGTGGGGTGCCGAAGAAGGGTCAATACCAGGGGGGAGGCATCAAGCAGGTGCTAGGAGTAGAGGGACTCAGATTTGCTAGCGCCTGACGCCTAGCGCCTGCCTCTATGGCGGATCGTAGCCGCCGGGGTGCCAGGGGTGACAGCGGCAGATACGGAGCACGCCTTTCACGCCGCCGCGCAGCAGTCCGTATTTTTGGACCGCTCCGATAAAGTAGCGACTGCACGACGGTTCGAAACGGCAGCGGGGGCCCAAGAGCGGGCTGATCGTCCATTGATACACGCGAACCACGGCGATGGCCGCTTGTGCCGGCAGGGCTAGTACGAAAGCTAGGACGTGCTTTGCGGAGACGGCCATCGTCAGCCGGCTCCGGACTTGCCGCGATGGCGCGCCAGCCGGCGTCGCACATCTTCCGTAAGTCGAACGAGCGAGGCGGCCGCGGCTGCTTGCGTCGGCGGAGTTTGTCGGCGCGGAATGACCACGAGATCAATACCCGTCGGTACGTCGTGTGCGATGTGCAAGCGAAACGCTTCTCGGAGCAGCCGCTTCCAGCGGTTTCGGCAAACGGCGTTGCCCACCTTGCGAGACACGCTTAGCCCGAGCCGCGGCGTCGCGAGATCGTTGAACCGGCCGTAAACCAGCAATAGGTCGTCGCGCACGGTAACGCGCGTGTCGTACACCGCGCGAAATTCATGGCCGGCGCGCAGGCGATGCCGCGCGTCGAATGTTCGCGGCGCTGCGTCGGGCGACGGTTTGTTCGACGGCGTTTCAACGATGGCGACTGCTCCCAGGCTTTCGGGGGCCGGCGTTACCAATTCAAATCGCGGCGCGGCTCAAGACCGTGCTTCGCGTCGAACTTTTCGATCCACGCCAGTTCCTCTTCACTATACTTGGGCGGCAACACGACTTGGAGTTCCGCGAATAAATCCCCCGTCGGTTTGCCGGCGACCGCCACGCCGTGCCCCTTCACGCGCAGTTTGGTGCCGCTGGAAGCGCCTGCCGGAATGCGTAGGGAGACCGTGCCGGTCGGCGTCGGCACGTCGACCTTGCCTCCCGCGGCGGCTTCGCCCAGCGTGACCGGCAGCTTGACGTGTAGATTGTCGCCGCGCCGATGGAAGAACGGGTGCGCTTCGACGCGGATCGTCACGTAGAGATCGCCCGCCCCGCCGGCCCCGGGTTCTCCTTTACCTCGCAGGCGTATTTTGCGGCCGTCTTCAATGCCGACGGGTACCTTGACGACGAGTTCTTCGCTTTGTCCGTCGCTGCGCATCAGCCGCAGCGGCATTTCGCCGCCCGTGACGGCAATTTGAAACGGCACGCGCACTTCCGATTCGACGTCGGCCCCTTTGGCGCGCCCGCGAGTTTTGCGACCTCCTCCGCCGGCGCCCCGCGCACCGCCGCCGAACTGGCCGAAGAGCTCGCTGAAGTCGAACCCGCCGGCTCCGCCCGGCGAGGCGCCGCCGCCGAACATCTGTGAGAAGTCGAACCCTTCCGCGCCACCAGGTCCGCCGGCATGGTGAAAACCGCCCTGCGGTCCGCCTCCCATTTGGGCGCGTTCGAAGTCGGGCCCGAAGCGATCGTACATCTCGCGCTTCTTATCGTCGCCGAGCACGTCGTACGCTTGCTGGACCTCTTTGAACTTTTGCTTGGCCGCCGCGTCGTCGGGGTGCAGGTCCGGATGGTATTTCCGCGCGAGTTTGCGATAGGCCTTTTGAATGTCCGCGGCCGGCGCTCCGCGCTGGAGCCCAAGGATTTTGTAGTAATCTTCCGCCATGAGGGGTACGGTATTCCGGTTTGCAGTCGTTGCTTGCGCCAGAGATGCAGGAATGCGAGGTCTGTAATTCTACGGCTTTCCGGCGCGGCTGTTCAAGGCTTGGAGTTTTCCGCCGGCGTCGGTTCCTCTTGAGCGGGCGGGCGACTTCCGTTATATCGCTCCCCCCACTTCTGCCTGAATCATATCCGTCCGTTACTCCCGTCGCACGCTCCGGCCTCCTTCGCTACGAAGCGCAGTCGCGTTTCGCTCGCCCCGAGGGGCGGCGTCCCCTCGTGTCGTTGCCCTATCAGGAACGGTCTCATGGAATATCGTCTCATTGCTTTGGCGGCGTCCTTCGCATTGTGTTGCGGCTGCGCGACGATCAAACAATCGGATACGGCCCGCACCGGCGTCGAGCAGTTGCTCGTGTCGAGCGCGATCGACAAGTCGCTCGATCGGATCGACTTCCGTCCGATCAGCGGCGCGGCCGTGTACGTCGAGCAGAAGTATTTGGATTGCGTGGATAAGAATTACGTGCTCGTCGCGACGCACCAACGCTTGCTCAAAAGCGGTTGTACGTTGGTCGAGAAGCCGGAGGATGCGCAGGTCGTTTTAGAGGTCGGCAGCGGCGGCGTCGGCACCGACCGCCAAGAGATGTTCGTCGGCGTTCCCGAACTTTCCTTGCCCGTGCCGCTGCCGGTCAATATTCCGAAGATTTCGTTCTACAGTCGGACCCGCGCCAACGGCACGGCCAAGCTGACGCTCGTGGCCTATGATGCAAAGACGAAGCAACCGGTGCTAAGTCCCGGCTCGATGCTGGCCCGTAGCGATCACAAATCGTGGAACGTGCTCGGCACGGGCCACGTCGTGAGCGGCAGCGTGCCCGCCGAACTGGAACGCGCGACGGGAGAATCGGAATCGCTCGTCAAAGTACCGACCCTTACGGCCGCCAAAGCGACCACCGTGCGCTAGGTTTGTGCCCGGCGACTAGGAAGAGTCTTTGTCGTCGAGCATCGGTTCGAGCTCGCTGACGAATTCGCGCACGTCTTTAAATTCGCGATACACGCTCGCGAAGCGCACGTATGCAATCTGGTCGAGCCGGCGCAAATGGCGCATGACGAGTTCGCCGAGTTCGCCGCTGGGGATTTCGCTGTCGTAGGTCTTGTAGACTTCATTCTCGATGTTCGTGACGACGCGCTCCACGTCGTTCTCGCCGATCGGCCGTTTCCAGCAGGCTTTCTCCAGCCCGCGCTTGATTTTCTCGCGCTCGAAAGGGACGCGGTTGCCGTCTTTCTTGATGACCTTGAGCGACATTTCTTCGACCCGCTCGTAGGTCGTGAAGCGCCGTTTGCAATGCAAACATTCGCGACGACGGCGAATCGCCAAGCCGTCTTGGCTAGTGCGAGAATCGATGACTCGATCGTTGTCGACGCGGCAAAAAGGGCAAATCATGCTCCTACTATAACGACTTTCGGCCGTATTGCGACTGATTGTTGCGGCCGGTAAACCGCCTGCATCCGCCCGCCCGACGCCCGACGGCGTGCTAGAGTTGTTCCGTACGGTTTTAACGACCTTTCCTAACGGGACGAACATGATCGGCGCGCGCGGCTATCGAGCGATGTTCTTCGTTGCGGCAGTTTCTGTCGCCTCGGCCGAGATTGCCGAAGGCGCCGGGAAACTGCTTCTCAACGTCGTCGATGCCGAGGCCGGTCGGATGCTGCCGTTTCGTCTTCACCTCCGCACGGAGAAAGGCGTCCCGGTCAAGTTGCCCAAGCTCCCGAATTGGCACGACCACGCTTCCGTGCCCGGCAGCGTGCAATTGGAACTCTTTCGCGGCAACTACTTCTTCGAAATCGAGCACGGACCCGAGTTCGAAAACGCCACCGGTTACTTCACCATCAACGACGGCGCCGACGACGAAAAGACCGTCACGCTGAAACGCGCCGCCGATATGCCGAAGGAAGGCTGGTGGTCGGGCGATCTTGATGTTCGTCGCCCGCAGCGCGAACTCGAACTTGCGATGCAGGCCGACGACGTCCATGTGGTGCCGCTCACGACTTGGTCGAATCGCAAGAGCGATTGGATCAAGACGCCGCCGCCGAAGCAGGTCGTCGTCAGCTACGGCGATGATCGCTTCTACCACTGGCTCGCGGGCTCCGAAGATCGTACGGGGGGGCCGATCGGTCTCTACAACTTGCCGCGTCCGGCCTCGTTGCCGACCTTGTCGAAAGACTTGCTGCCGTTGGTCGCCCCGCTCAAGGAATGGAAAGCGGGGAACTCCGGACTTTGGATCGACGTCGCCCATCCCAACGCCTGGGATCTGCCGATTCTGTTGGCTTTCGGGTTGGTGGACTCCTATCGCGTGCTGCCGAGTTATTTACAGCGCGACAAAGTCGCATTTGTGCCGCAGGGGAAACCGTTTGATAAGACGATGTACCTGGGCAATGAAGGTCCGGCTCGATTCGCGGCCGACGTCTATTTTCATATTCTCAACGCCGGATTCCGTATTCCACCGTCGGCCGGCTCAGGTTCAGGCATGGCGCCCAACCCTCTGGGATACTGCCGTGTTTACGTGCAGTTGGAAAAGGGAGACGTCAGCTACGATGCATGGTGGGAGGGCTTTCGCCGAGGGCGTGCGACGGTTTCAAACGGCCCGCTGATTCGGCCGTTTGCGAATCGCCTGCCTCCGGGCGGCCAATTCTCGGCGGCCGAGGGAGAAACGGTCGAACTCGACATGTCGATGAACCTCACGACGCGCGATACGATCGATTACGTTGAGGTGATTCAAAACGGACGGACGGCACATAGCGTGCGCTTACGTGATTGGGCCAAAAACGGCGGCCATTTCCCGCCGACGAAGTTTACCGAAAGCGGCTGGTGCTTGGTGCAGGCGCGCTGCGTCTTGCCGAAGACGTATCGTGCGACGATGAGCGCCCCGTGGTACGTCGTCATCGGCGGCCGGGAACGCGTGAGCAAGGTATCGGCGCAATTCTTCCTCGATTGGCTGGAAGAACGGGCCGGCGAATTGAAGATTGCCGACGCCGGGCAGAAGGAAGCCGCCGAAGCGGTGATCGCCGAGGCTCGGGCATTCTGGAAGCAGCGACTTGCCGATGCCAACGCACCGTAACGCGGCGGCGACTAGTCCGCCGGCTCCGGAGTCCACGTGGGGTAGCGTTCCGTGATGTTGCGGCGCAGCTCGATGAGCATCTCGCATGTCGCCCCGGAATAGGGCGGCAATAGACGCAGCGGAAATTCGGGATCGTGCAGAGCCCAGAGGAGTTTGTCGTAGGCGCCGTCGATCCGCGGCGGCTGGCCGACGGCGACGCGAAGCAACTGCCCGAGTGACGAAATTTCCGCAGCGAGGCGATCACGTGTCTCCGCGGCGCCCTGGCGGCACGCTTCGTAAAACTCGCGGCAGCGAGCGGCGCTGACCGTGCTGATGCTCGCCAGTAGCCCGACGTTGTCCGTCGGCCGGGTTTGGGCCAATCCCCGTTCGCCGAGGTAATGCGTGATTGTGGGCGTGCGGTCGAGCAACGCGCGGAGATCGTCGCCTTGGAATCCGGTGTTCTTCGTGGCGACGAGATTCGGATGATCGCCGGCCAAGCGCGCATAGTCGTCGACGGTCAGCAGCCGTTTCGTGCGCAGTAAATTGTAGTGCAGAAAGCGGCAATCGGGGAACTGGCCGCACGTGGCGCGGAAGAACGCGGCAAGTTCCGCGTCGCTCACGGCATGCCACGCCGGAAGCGAAATCTGAAACCGTCGCACGCCGCGGGCGCGGCAACGCTCGATGCGTTCGACGACCGTGCCGGTCGAGAGGCTGATGAGCCCGATCATCGGCTCGACGCCGAGC
>CAZWDN010000258.1:0-7181 GCA_964633125.1 uncultured Pirellula sp.
CCGCCTCGCGGTCGAGCTATTCCTCGTCGTCGTCCGCGGCGTCGCGCCCGGCGCGGGCCATTGAAGAGCGCGAAGAAGCGACGGCCCCGAAGTTTGAACCGCCGCCGGCCGAAGGCTCGGCCTAGGCCGAGGTCAGGGGACTTCCCGCGCACCGCGTGGGCGCAAGCGGCCAAATCTGCCCCTGGCAAACCGGGGGCGTATTTCGTATAAACGGCGGTTCGAGAAAACGGTCGCCGCGGCGATTCAGATCGTCACGGCGGCGGGCACGAGGGCAATTAGCTCAGTTGGTTAGAGCACTATCTTCACACGGTAGGGGTCACAGGTTCGAGTCCTGTATTGCCCACTGGAAGAGTTCGCAAAATCACGACTCTCCGCAAAAGCCCGCGTAACTGCGGGCTTCTTTTTTTCTCCTGACCCGTCCTGACCCTCGCCACCGGTGCCCGATTGCAAGACCATTGCAAGACCTTCCTTGCGGTCGTCGGCTACGGCCCGGCCTTGGGCTTCGAACATCGCAGTGCGGAGTTGGGCGTAGTGCTTCAGAAGCATGGCGGGCGAGTGCCCCATCCATTCGGCAACGTTCTGAATTGGGTAGCTGTCGATCAGCTCCGTAGCCCTGGTGCTGCGTAGGTTCTGGAAAACCTTCTCCCACTCCGCCACGCCGGCACGCTTGATGATCTTGCGCATCGTCGTGCCAAGGTTGGTGTGACCGCGAAGACGGTTGAGCACGTGCACGGAACCGGGCTCGGCCTGCTCGAACGCATCGCGCAGGAGATTCGGCAAAACCGACCACAACTCAGGATGCTTGGAGTTGTAGAGCGGCATCCATCGGGCGTCTTTGCCTTCGTAGTGCTCAGTCTTCGGCGAGTGGATAAGCATTTGCTGGTTCGCCCAGTCGATATGCTCCCACTTGAGCCCGTCGATCTCGCTCGGTGTTCTCAAGCCGCCCCACCGGGCAAGGGCAAACACGATCTTCCATTCCATCGACGGGCAGGCTTCGAGCACCTTCAGTGCGTTCGCTTCGACGACGTAAAACATCCGATCTTTGTTGGCCCGCACCGATTCGCAAAGACCACGGAACGGGTTTTCGTCGATGATCTTGCCATCCACGGCCGCGGCAAAGAATTGCGACGCCATCGAGACGCGCCGCCGCATGGTGTTCGTCGCGAGCCCTTCGCCCCTTGCTTCGATTGGCAACCCATCCGGCTTTTCCGGCTTCGGCCGAAGTAGGTACGCCCTGAACTCGATAGCGTTCAGCTTCGTGATAGTCGACGACTCCCGCTCGGGACCAAAGAACGTGAGCAAGTTGCGTTCGGTGTGTTCGTAGAACGTAGTCGTCCCCGGCTTCACTTCCGTGCGCGAGCCGAGATAACGAGTAAGGAACGGACCGAGTTGCGTTGATTCCGGCGCGTCCAACGGCCGAAGCAGCCCGAACTCCACGAGCCTGTCGCCGATCTTCGGGCCGATGCCGGCAAGCCACGACTCGATTTGAGCTGTGAGCTTCGCATCGCTCGTGCCGCCGACATTGAGCGTGGCGATGAGGGTTTGCAACATCGAGACATGGCGCGTCGCATCTTTGTCGGGAATGTTCCCGAGGCGAAGCGTACGCCGCTTGCCGTCGGGCGCCGTGAACTGCACGACCACGCATCCGGTTCGGTCGCGCTGCCATCCACGCTTGGTGCGTTTCTTAGGTGTGGCCATGGTTACTCGGCTCCCTTCGTGGTGGTCGCGGCTTCGTCGGCGGCGAGTTCGATCGTCATTCGGTCGACGGCCACGGCCCAAAGCCGTTTGTTGCCGCCTTCGCTTTTCGGCTTCAGCTCGGCTTCGTTGAACGCCTTGGCGAATTCCTCCGCGAGTTCCGGCGACGGCTGCGAATACGAATCGACGACGAACGGCGGAACGGCCGTCGGGTCGGTCGGGTTGAAGTCGTCGGCTCGCTCCATCACGACGACCAGGCTCGGCGATTCGTTGCCGTCGAGAACCTTGTGGCCGAGCGGTGCGCGACGGCGGTAGAGTTCCGCGCGAGGGTCCGGCATTTGGCCCGTCCGCCGCGTTCCATCTTCCCGCACGATGACGTACTTGAGCGGCGGGAACATGGCGACGGCTTCGGCGTCGATCTTCTCCGCTTCCGGCGTAAGCGGCGCACCGGTCTCGGCGTCGAAGATCGGCGGAAGGATTTCGCCGGTAGCAAAGTTGACGATCGCTCCCGGCTGCTCGATCGCGGCGCGGCGGGCGGCCTTGGCCGACGGCTTACGAGCGGCGGACTTCGTGGAACGGCGTGCGGCGATGCTCTTCGTGGTCTTCATACGGTAACTCCGTGAAAAAACCACAAGCCCGGCAACGTGGTAGAAGAGCGGCCAGAGGACCGCCGCAACCCTTGCTCACCGCCTGCGCGGATCGTCGCTTGGGGATGCAACACGCTACCGGGCTTGTGGCCCGTTGAAAAACACAACGCATCGAATGTTACCTCTGGCATCGATCGCTCGGCGGCTTCTACCCCGCTGATGAGCGACTTACTGACACGAGAATTATCGGCGAAGTGTCCCTGAGTGTCTACAGATATTGCCGAGAGTTCAGGAGAGGTCAGGAGCGTTTTTGCGTGCCAATTCCCGGCGTTGTACGATGTTCTAAACGGCATCGACGAGCCCGCCCGACGTCGCCGAAAACGCGTCAGGCTTCGTCTCTCGCGTTGACGGACCGCTGAGCGGCTGTCCCTGGACTCCGTCGCTCGTCGCTTTGCGCCAGCGACGCGTATACGAGTTCGCGACGTCGCCGGTAGGCAACGAACATTACCCAACTTCACAAAGGCACGAACAATGAGCACTACGAACACCCCGACGGTTGAGCAAAGTCTTGCGGCGCTGGAGTGTTCGGCCCGACGGTGGAAGGCCGCGGCGGTCGTCGGTTTAGTGCTGGCGTTCGGGATGGGGGCCAAGTTCGTTCCTGAAGATGAGGGCGATAAGATTTTTGGGCGGGTACAGGCGGAGAGTTTTGAGTTGATAACGGCCGATGGGTACTCGATGGGGGCACTAGGAATCGCAAAGGCCGGTCCGACACGAAAGCACCCACAGGGAATGCTCATGCTCGCCGGACTAAGCGAAGATGGGTCGCAACAAAACATTTCAGTCTTCTATCCTCACAAAGAACCCGAGCAACGCGTGGGCGTTCTCGACAAGTAGCCGTCCGCCGATTCAAACTGCCCGGCAATCATGCGCGAAAGAGACGCCTTTCGTAAAACGTGCAAAAAAGAGCGCTGCAATCGCTCGATTAGATCCCCGCCGTCCTGTCCCTCATGTTTCGCTGCGACTCATTCAGCCGTTGCTCATTTTGCACGTCGTTCAACTGCGACGTGATCTCCACGAGTTGGTCGCCGACGCTGCGGAGTTTGGTACGGACGTCTTCCACGGCCTTTTCAATCTCTTTGTCGAGCTTCACGACAAATTCGTTTTTGACGTCGATCTTGTTATTGATGTTATTGACCTGGGCCTGCGCCTTGAGCTCACGCGGCCGAAGATACGGTTGATCGATGACGTCGGAGAAGCCGGGAACTCCGGCGGCACGCTTGCGGCGTGAGGCGGCAACTCCGGTTGGGTCGTACGCTTCCAAAAGGTTCTCTTCCTCGCGATTCAGCGCCCCGCCGGCCTGTGCCTTTCGTGCGGCGGCAAGAATCTGTTGCTGCTCAAATTGCGACGCGGCGCCGAAGCGCTCCGTAGCCGACATGCGGGCCTCGCGAGCGGCCTGCAATTCCGCCATCAGCGCATCGCGACGGGCCTTGAGGTTCGCCAGGGCATCGCGAGCGGCGTCAGCCTGCGTTCGCTTTATGTCCATTTCCGCATCGTGAACACGACGGATGCCTTCGAGCCGAGCCCGTAACGCCTCTTGAATACCTGCGAGCGCTCGGCTCTGATCATCGACCGCACCGAGCCCCGTAGATCGCTGCGCCTGACGCAACCGATCTTCGAACTCGCCCTGAAAGCCGGCGGCTGCCGAGTCGAAATTGCGAGCATCCGCCAATCGCTGCCGTGCGTTGCCAGGCAAGCCGCCGCGAATCTCCAAGCTCGTGCGAAACCCACCGATGGCGCGTTGATGGAATGCGTCTTGCTCGGCGTTGTAGCGGCCGAGGAATGATCGCGCCTCGCCCAGCTTCGCCGCCGATTCTTCGCTCCCGAATAGTGCTTGCCGTTCCAACGCTCGTAAATCGACCGACGTATTCGGGTTGCCGTTCAGAGTGCGGCGGAAGTTCGTCGCCGCGTCTTTGACTCGCTGCTGCCCCTGGTTGAGCGATTCCACGAGCACCGCCACGCCGGCGAGTACGGCGGCGCTAAGTGCCGCGAAGCCGAGGGCGCCATTGGGACCAAGGCCGCCGATGAATCCCGATGCCTTGCCGAGCACTCCGCCAGCGCCTCCAAACGATCCGCCCGCAGCGCCCATGGTGCCGATCGCAGACTGCGCTTTGCGAACCGCTTCCAAGGCCCGGGCCGTGCCGCTAACGACCTGTGAGAACGCTTCAAACTTCACGATGAGACGGACGAGCGATTCTGCGGTTTGCTCGTCGGCGGCAACCGTGTAGGCGATGGCGCGAGCGTACTGCATCGCGGCCTCGGTCGCAGACACGACGGCCGAGCGGCTTTCGCGCCATGCCTTAGTCGTTGCCGAAGCCGCCCGTTGTTCGCCGCGAACGCGCTCGTCGTTGGCTCGCTTCCACACATTGAATTCATCACGCAGTTCACGATCGACGGCCTGGCGCCCAGTGTTGGCTCGCCCGCCGCCGTCGCCGCCAGCCCCGCCGGGCAGCCGAGCGGCAACAGGAATGCTCGAATTGCGAATGCGGGCGTTGCCATAGACTCCCTGGATCGCTTTTCCGGCTTTCAGCGCTGCCGATTCCAGTTCCTTGAATTGCCGAATCTGCTCATCGGCGGCGCGCTTGTTGCCCGGGTCATTGATGACCTTTTGCGTGTAAATGATGACGCGTTCTTTTGCCATGGTTCTCTGACTCCGTAGGTCGTTAGGTTTTCGCTTGTAGTTGTGCGAGCTGCTGTAGGTGGAGCGCCAATGTCATTTCGTGATCGCGAACCACGGCATCGCAGATTTGCAGTACCTTCGCGTTTAGTTCGTCAAACGGCTTTCCTTCCAGGTACTTTCCAAAGCTGGCCCGCGTTTTCAGGTAGTACCCGAACGCGCGGTGATTCTTCAGCGTTAGCGTCGTCGCTTCTTCGTTTTCCGGCTTCTCGCGCGGGCACGAGCTGCACGGCGTGGGCAGATTTAATCGGGGAATCGGTTCGCCATTGCGGCCGAGCTTGAGTTGAAACTTGTCGTCAAACATCCATTTCCGGCAGTCCGCGCACGTTCTGAAGTCGGGATGCCTCAGAACGAACGCGACGCCGGATGCTAGTTTTTTAGGTCGGTGTCCAGCTTGGTGCGCGCGGCGGGATTGAAACCGGCCACGATATCGAGCAAGCCGGTAAGGATCTGCGGGCGCAACCTCGCTATGTTCTCCTTCGTGATCGGGAACGGCTTCCCGTCGCCGTCGACGATGTTCCACGACTTGATTTGCTTCGGCAGCAATTCGAGACCGAACTTCACGAACTCGACCTGCGAGCGGCTGGCGTCCATCAGTCCGCCCCAGTCTTCCGCGAGCGCGGGCCGGTAGGTGAATTGAATCTCGTCGTGCAAGTCGGTAGCCGGCAGCGTGGCTTCTTCAAGGTATCCATCGGGGACAAGAGCGGTTTTCATGGTTTCGTTTCCTCGGTTCGGTTCGGTTGGTGTTTTCGTAGTCCTACGATTGCTTGTCGGTCGCCCCTTTCAGTAGCCGTTTCATGGCGGTGCCAATCGCCTCCTGTTGTCGTGCGATTCCGTCGGCAATCAATTGCAGCTCCGCACGGTTCCCGTATTCGGGTTGTCCGTCCTGCTCGCGACGTTCGCGGAGGTGTTCAGCCAGGGCCGCACAGGGCCGGGCTGCGGCTGCGGCGGCTTCACGTGCGGAACTGGTTGCGGCTGCTTCGGTTTCACGTGCCGAGCGTGTGGAGGCTTCAGCGTGGTCGCGAGACGACTTGTCTCGCTGATTCATCGTTTGTTGCACGGTCGATTTCCTTGAACAGGCATTTGGTGACTCGAACTTACGGCTGCTTTTCTGGCATTACGTTGAATCTTGTTCCGCGCGCTGCTGTGGCGCTGCAATCGGGTGTTTTTTCGCGTGCAATTGCCTCACGAGTTCTTCGAGCGAAAGCGACGGGTTTCCGGTCGCCACCTTCGACACGCCGTCCCCAAGAAACTTGCGGAGCAACGGATCGATCTTTCCGAGCCGACGTACGATGCCGTTAAGCGCCTTGCGATCGGCCGGTAATCGCTTCGGCTCGACGACAACGGCCGCCAGGTTCTCCGGAGCAGGCCGACCGTTGCCGCCGTACTTCTCGCATTCTTCGCGCCATCGTTTGGCCGCCGATGGGTTCAGTCTCTCCCATTCCGACTCGGCCTCGAGTACCGCGGCGAGAATCTTGCGACGATGAGCGGCCATGGTTTGACCGGAACGGCCTTGGAGATCTCCGGACTCCGAGACGGCCGCCGCGATCGCGAACCCTCGCTTGCCGAGCGTCACCGCCTTGGCCGGAAAACTCGGGTCCCTGCGCCGCTCGTCGTCAGGGAGCACGGGGTAAGCGATTCGCAGCTCCACCAGGCGGGCAAGCGCTTCGGCCATGAATTGCTCGGCGCCCCGGTCCGCGTCAGGCCCCTTCATGCCGACATAAACGCCAACGCGAAACTCACGCCACGCCTTCGCGGCCCTGGCAATGACGTCGGCCTTGAAAGCTTTCCAGCCCGGCTGCTCGGCCAGCTCAGCCACGACCCGTAGAACCAGCAGGTCGCTGCGAGACAGGCCCGCCGGCGGCGGCGATGTGGCTGGCTGCGTTTTGTCTTCGATATTTTCAGTCTTCATGATTTCCCCTCGCGCGGGCGCGGGCGACGCGTGAGAGCGTAGGGACTCGCTCCGGACGCCCGGCCGTAATCCCCTGCTCGCAAATATTCTTCTGCCGTGTTTTTCAGTCGCGTTTTTTCGGACCTGGAATTCCCTCGGTCGCCTCGGTCACTTCGGACAGTTCCCGCCTATTGTCACCTATTACGTAATTGCATATTCACTTACGTATCTACCTGTGTACTAACAGTGTTACTTCTCTCTCCTCACGTAGCGT
>CAZWDN010000259.1:0-7178 GCA_964633125.1 uncultured Pirellula sp.
GCCACCAGGTGTATTCGCGGCCGGCGCCGTTGTCGTGGTCGGCGTTGCCGAGCCAATCCATTTGCGAGACGTCGAGCGCGTAGCGCCACATGTCTTCCAGCGGGCCGTCGTTGCCGCCGTCGCCGCTGATTTCCGTATGCCGGTGATACTCGCCGCGGATGAGCCGGAGCTTGCGGTCGCCGAGCGTCACCGCTTGCATGCGGCAGCGATCCACGGCGGCCCGTTCGGCGAGCGTCGCTTCGGAAGGCGAGGCTTTGCCGCTCGGCGGAAACTGCACCGGCTTCAATTGCCGCTCTTGCATCTTCGCCAGCGGCGAAACGATGCGCGTGGCGAAGACGTCGTTGTCGAACGGGTCGGCCGCGGCGCTCGGCGCGAGGTCGTTGCGCTCGGCAAACCGATCTTGGCGGTGATCGCTCGAATGGGCCACGAGCACGTCGCCGCCGGGCAACACGGCCAAGGCCGGCGTGTTGTACATCAGGTTATCGGAGTTCGGCAGCAAGATCGGGCCGATCCACTTCGTGCCGTCCCAACAAACGGCATGGCTCAACCAGAGCGAGCCGAGCATGGGAAAGCGGAAGTCGTTGTGTCGCGAGCGGCATAGCAGCCAAATCCGTCCTTGGGCGTCGCACGCGATGCGCGCCAAGTTGTTGTAGGCCAGATTCCGTTCCAGCTCGGCGTTGCGCGCTTGTTGGGGCGTTTCTCCTTGCGGTTCGATCGGAGCGACCCGTTGATTGTTGACGCGCTTGCGAACTTGCGCGCCCGGCAGTTTGGCGACGAACGCCGCGGCCGGCTCTTTCCATTCGCCCGCCTCGCGCACGATCAATCCGATTTGCCGACCGCGGTAGAGGGGGTTGCCGCCGTTGTCGTAGGGACCGGAGTCTTTGCCCCACGACGGATCGCCGAGTTCGTACGCAATCCAAAGCGCGCCGGCCTTGTCGTAAGTCAGGGCAGGGCGAGCTTCGTAGTCGGGCGAATCGGCGGCGGCCAGAATTGGTTGCGGCGCGTTTTCGACGTTCGAGCCGAGCGGCGTGAACTCGCGTACGAAAATGTCGTAATCTCCCTTCTCGTACGAGTCCCAAGCGATCGCCATACGACCGTCGTCCGCCGCCGCCACGGCCGGAGTCCAGCAGTTGCGGCTCTGCTCGCTGACCGTGCGTTCGGCGCTCCATTTGCCGCCGGCCGTTTGATGCCGCTCGACGATTTGAAACCGCCCGTCGCGCACGGCCTGCCAAGCGAGCCACACGCGTCCTTGCGAATCGGTTGCGAGAGCCGGGTTGATATCGCTCCCGGCGTTCTGCGAATGGTTGACGATCTCGCCTAGTGCTTCGCCTTGCACGGTGCGCGAAAGAATATCGAAGTTCGCATCCTTCTTCGGATAGGTAGTGTTTTGCGACCAAGCGACGACGGCGCGTCCCGCGGCGTCGACGGAGACGGAGCACTTGTAGATGTCGCCCCCGCCGTCGGTCACCGCGACCGGCTCGCTCCATTTGCCGTCGCGCAGCGCGCGGAGCCAAACCTGATCGCCGCCGACCGGGTTCGCCAAGAACCCAAAATCTTTCGGCGCTTGCTGCCAGCCGCGGCCGCTATTGGCGAACGTCGGCGCGGCCCCTTCCGGTTCTTCCAACGGCTTGTAGGCCGAGCGATCGCCGTGCGTGAAGCTCACGTAGGCGACATACACGGTGCCGTCTTTCGCGACCGCCGTCGACGGATAGTCGTCGTCGGTCGCTTCCGCGGTGAGCGGCGCGGCGGCGGCGGTTCGTTCGATCTCGACTTGGCCGTCGAGTTTCTCGATGACCTTACCGTAGGTAAGTTCGGCGAACGTGAACTCAAAATCGCCCTGCGCCGTTTTCACGGCGACGGGCGTGTCGCGTTGCAAGTCGGCCAGCGAAACTACCACGCCGTTGTCGGCCATCGGCTGCTTGGCCTTGGCGTTCTGCCGCTTCTCGGCGGCCGCGGCGGCCTTCTTCTGATTGTTGCCTCGCCCGGTTTGCGCGAGCGGGCGCGTCGCAGCGGTCCACCCTTTCACGCCGTCGATCGCGTCTCCCTTGGCGAAGCGCCAGCCGCTGATGTGCGTCACTCGGCCGGCCGCCGGCGTGATCGTGCCGTCCCATTTGGTGGAGCGTTCGTCAGTGAGCCCGAAACGAATGCGTACGCCGAACTCGGCCGCATCGACTTGCGACGCGGCGCCGCTCGTAACGACCAGGAAGAGTAACGCGATACGAAGCGCAGTGCGTTGCATGGGAGATGCCCTTAGAAGTGTCGGCGGCGACGGAATCATCGTCGATATCGACCCGCTCGGGAAACCGACGCGCACGGCCCCGATTTTATTCCTTCGGCCGGCCCAAAAGCCATGGAATTCTTCCCGCCTTTCGTCCGCCGGCCGGCCAAAAACTTGCCTTGATTACGGGCGGGACGATGTCTAGTTTGCCGGGTGGTTCTTTGGCAATTCAGAAGAGCTTGCGACGGAGCGGCGGACCACCTTGACGTAAGTCTCACCGACTCCGGCCCGCTCGAGCGCGACTTACGACGACGGTCGGAAACGACCTGCGTACATAACTTGAGTTAAGTACGCACAACCCCAAAACCCACAAGGGGTGCGTACATAACGCGACTTATGTACGCACGACTCCATGGGCCGTCGACGTAAGTCGAAGTTGGTTTACACGAGGCTTCCCCGACTTACGTCGACGAACATGATCTTTTACGATGACCGTTCGGCCGCCGTTCGCGCAACATTTCTCTGGAAAGTCGTCGTACCCCCATGTTCTTCGACTGGCTCAAGAACCGCCGGCGACGGAAGCTTCTGGCGGAACCGTTTCTTCCCGAATGGTTGGACCTGCTTGAGAGCGGCGTGCATCACTACCGCCGGCTCACATCCGCCGAGCAAGCTCGCGTGCGCGACTACGTCCGCGTGTTCGTCGCCGAGAAGCATTGGGAAGGGTGCGGCGGACTTGCGGTTACCGACGAGATGAAAGTCACCATCGCCGGGCTCGTCGCCGTCTTGGTCCTCGGCTTTCCCCCGGTCTATTTCGACGCCGTCATCACGCTTCTTGTTTATCCGGCCGGTTACGTGGCTCCGGAGAGCACCATGAAGCGGGGCGGGATGATCGTCGAAGGAAGTTCGGCCCGGCTCGGCGAGGCTTGGTACCGCGGGCCCGTGATTCTGTCTTGGTCCGACGTTGCGGAGTGCGGCCGCGGCATGAGCGGCGGACGCAACGTCGTCGCGCACGAGTTTGCCCATCAGCTCGACATGCTCAACGGCCGTCAGACCGACGGCGTGCCGCCGTTCGAATCCGAAGACCAACGCCGCCGCTGGAACGACGTGATGGCCCGAGAACACCGCCGGCTGGTCCGCGCGTACGAACTCGGCGAGCCGACGGTGCTCGACTACTACGGAGCGACGAGCCGCGTGGAGTTTTTCGCCGTCGCCACGGAGTCGTTTTTCGAAGCGCCGGGCGCTTTGCGGACCTACAACCCGGAATTGTACGCCGTGCTTCGCGAGTTTTATCGCCAGGACCCGGCCGCACGGGAAGCGAACCCGCGTTAGATGGTCGGCGGCTGATGTGTTGCGACGCTAGAATGGCCACGTGCCGAAGATGAGGTTCCGATCACGCCCTGTTTTACTTAGCGACTGTTCCATGATTTTCACGACACTCGCTCGACGTCTGCTTGTCTTGATGTTGTTGATGTTCGTCGTCGCGAGCGCTCGCGCGTTGGCCGCCGCCGAACGGCCGAACTTTCTGTTTCTCTATACCGACGATCAACGCTGGGACGCGCTGGGAGTCGTGCAGCGCGAGCACGGCGAGAAGGCGCGCTTCCCCTGGCTCGAGTCGCCGAACCTCGATCGCTTAGCGGCCGAAGGGTATCGCTTCCGCAACGCGTTCGTGGTCACTTCGCTCTGCGCGCCGAGCCGCGCGGCATTTCTCACCGGCCGTTACGGGCACCTCAACGGCGTCGTGAACAACCACACGCCGTTTCCGGAAACGAGCGTGACGCATGCCTCGCTGTTGCGCGCCGCCGGTTATCGCACCGGCTACGTCGGTAAGTGGCACATGGGCAGCCAAAGCGGCCAACGTCCCGGCTTCGACTTTTCCGCCAGCTTCGTCGGCCAAGGCGTGTTCTTCGATTGCCCGATCGAAGTGAACGGCGTGAAGACGCCGTCCAGCGGTTGGGTCGACGACGTCTCGACGGAGTACGCCCGGCAGTTCCTCACCGAGAACAAGGATCGCCCGTTTTCGTTGGTCGTCGGCTTCAAGACGTGCCACGGCCCGTTTACGCCGCCGGAACGAACGGCGCAAACCTACGGCGATGCCGAAGCGCGCGCGGTGCCGAACTTGGGCGTGAAGGCCGTCTATCGTCAAGAGGAAGCGGTGGAAGCCGCGCCGCAAGGGAAGGGGAAAAAGAGACCGATTGCCCAGCAGGGCCTCGCGAAGTCGGGCACGAACCTCGGCATGTTTCGCGGGCTGCGCGCCATTGATGAGAACGTCGGCAAACTCTTGGCCGTGCTCGACGAACTCGGCCTAGCCGACAATACGGTCGTCGTCTACTCCAGCGACAACGGCTACTACCTCGGCGAGCACGGACTCGGCGATAAGCGCTCGGCCTACGACGAGGCGTTGCGCATCCCGTTGCTCGTGCGCTACCCGAAGCTGGGGCGACAAGGCGTGACCGTCGATCAGATGGCGCTCAACATCGACCTGGCCCCGACGTTCCTCGACTTGGCCGGCGTGCAGATTCCGAGCGAAATGCAAGGGCGGAGCTGGAAGCCGCTGCTCGCGGGAGAGGCGGCGACCGATTGGCGGAAGTCGTATTTCTACTCTTACTTCCGCGAAGGGCGATCGCCGACGCCGACGATGACCGCCGTTCGCACGGAAACCGCCAAGCTCATTCGCTATCCGGGCCATGATGATTGGACCGAAATGTTCGACTTGCGGAACGATCCGTACGAAACGAAGAACCTGTTTGCCGATCCGTCGCACGCCGAATTGCGGCGCACTCTGGAAGCGGAGTATGAACGGCAGGCCAAGGCCGTCGACTATCACGTGCCGAAGTTCGCCGACGAGAAAGCGTTGCCGCCGGAGCCGAAGCCGCTCAATGCCTGGGTGCTCGACTATCGCTTCGACCGCGACGAAGCGAATCATGTCGTCGACGCTTCCGGGCGCGGCAATGACGGAGTCGCCCAAGGGACGAAGCTGATGAAAGCGTCGACGGGCACGGCAGGCGGACGAAGTTTCGACGGCAAGAGCCATATTAACGTGAAGAACACGGCGAGCCTCGACCCGAGCGTGGGGCCTTGGACCGTGGAGGCGACGTTCACGGCCGACGCCGCCGACGGGATGATCGTGGCCCGGGGCGGTCAGACCAACGGCTATGCGTTGTATCTCGTCGCGGGACGGCCGACGTTTACGTACACGACGCCCGACGGCCGGCGAACGTTCGCCGCGAAGAAGCCGATCGACGGTGAGCGGGCGACCGTGGCCGTGCGCTTGACCGGGGCCAAGCGCGTGGAGATTTCGGTCGACGGGAAGCAGGTCGCCGAGGGGCGCTTGCCGCAATGGATTACCGCCGACCCGAACGACGAGATGCAAATCGGCGACGATCTCCGTTCGCCGGTGCTGGAAACGAAGGTGCCGGGGTTTCAAGGGACCATCCAGCGCGTGCGCATCTTCAGCGGCGAAGCGCCGCGCGAATAAGCGGGAAGGTCGATATGCAAAACAGCTCACGAATCTTCGCATTGTTGCTCGTCGCCGGTTGGTGTCGCAGCGCACTCACGGCCGCGGAACAACCGCTGCGCGGGCATCAGCCGCGGGTGAGCGTCGGCGCGCCGACACGGTTGGATTGGGTGTTTGCCTTGGCAAATCAGAGCCCTGCGGAGCCGCCGGCCGATTGGCTCAAGGGTTATGATTCGACGCAGCAGCGTTACGAACTTTACGTGCCGCGCGCGGTGACCGCGACGAAGCCGACGGGGCTGGTGCTGTTCATTTCGGCCGGCAACGACCCGGCGGGCCTCGCGCAGTGGCGCACCGTGTGCGACGCCGCGGGGATGTTGTTCGCCTCGCCCTACGGAGCGGGCAACAATACCCCGGGGCCCGAGCGGACGCGGATCGTCTTCGACGTGCTGGACGACGTGCGGCAAAGGTTTGCGGTCGATCCGGATCGAACCTACTTGGGCGGGTTCTCCGGAGGTGCGCGGGTTGCTTGCCGCATCGCATTCGCATTGCCGGAGTTTTTCGGCGGGGTCGTGCCGGTGTGCGCGGCGGAAAGTTTGCGCGAGGAGTCGTGGCTCCGGCGGCGCGCGAGCGATCGCTTGAGCGCCGCCCTCATTACGGGCGAGACCGACTTCAACCGCGGCGAAATCGAACGCTTTCGCGGGCCGCTGCTCACCGACGTCGGCGTGCGGACCAAGGTCTGGATGGTGCCGAAGTTGGGGCACGGGTTGCCGTCGGCGGCCGTGCTGACCGAAGCGCTGCGCTGGTTGGAAGAGGGAGTGCCGCAGCGGCGCCGCTTGGCCATGCAATGGCCGGCAATGCGCACGACGGTCGAACCGCCGACTCGCGAGGCGTGGTCGCAGGCGTTGCTCGACGAAGCGAAGCGCCGGCTGCAGAAGCCGGAGACGCTTTACTCCGGCCTGTCGCAATTGCAGGGGGTGGCCGTGCGCTGGCAAGATTTGCCCGCCGCCGCGGAAGCAAATCAGATCCTCGGCAAATATGAAGCCGAGGTCGAGCGTCCTTGGGAGGCCGACGACTTGGCCGAGCAGCGCAAGTTTCTGCTGGCCGAAGCCCGGGGGCTCACGGCCTACGCGACCGGCGCGCTGCCGCCGCAGTATGAGAAACAACGGGCCGGAATGGCGGGTGCCGCGCTGGAACGTTGGGAAATGTTGCTGGCAGACGACCCCGATTCGCCGGCAGGTCGCGAGGCGAAACAGCGGATTCCGGAACTCCTGAAACTTGCGGACGAAATGAAGTAATTTTTACGTCACGCACATCACATGCTTCATGCAGAGGATCGATAGACAATGTTCCATTCTCGTTGGTTGTCGGCGGCGTGTTTGCTTTTCCTGGTTCTTGTCGACGCGGCCGCGCAGGGAGCCGATGGGCCGAAGCCGAACATCGTTTTGTTCCTCGCCGATGATCTCGGCTACGGCGACTTGGCTTGCTTCGGGCATCCGATCATTCAAA
>CAZWDN010000260.1:0-7172 GCA_964633125.1 uncultured Pirellula sp.
TCGGCATCGTCACGCTCGATCGCGACGGCATGGCCCTGGTCGCACCCGACGGCCGCGGCGAAGTCTATCCGACGCAGGCCCGAGCCGTGTACGACATCACTGGTGCAGGGGATATGGTGCTCGCGATGATCGGCCTCTGCTTCGGCGCGGCTGTTGCGCCGGCCGATGCCGTGCGGTTGGCCAACGTCGCCGGCGGCTTGGAAGTCGAAAAAGTCGGCTGCACGCCGATTCCGCGGCAAGAGATCATGGCCCGGCTCGCGCTCGATCGGGCCGCGGGCACCGGCAAGATCGTGAGCGCCGCGCAAATTGCCGCACTCGCCGAGGCGCAACGGGCCGCAGGCCGACGGATCGTCTTCACCAACGGCTGCTTCGATCTGCTGCACGTCGGCCACGTGACTTACCTTCAAGAGTCCGCGGCGCTGGGAGATCATTTGATCGTCGCGCTCAATAGCGACGCTTCCGTTCGCCGGCTCAAAGGTCCGTCACGTCCGGTCATCGGAGAAGGGGATCGCGCGGCGATGCTGGCGGCCTTGGCTTCGGTCGACAACGTCGTGGTGTTCGACCAAGAAACGCCGCTCGACTTGATCTGCGCTATTCGCCCTGACGTGCTCGTCAAAGGAGGCACGTATAAGCCGGAAGAAATCGTCGGCTACGACTTCGTCACCTCCTACGGCGGCCGGGTTTGCGTGACCGGCGTCGTCGACGGCATTTCGACTTCGCGCATCGTCGAATCGCTCGCGAAGCAGGCCCCGCCCGCGCCGCACTTTCAGCATCAGCCCGCCCGCAGCGAAGGGGCACGACGATGAACGTCGGCGTCTTCCTACCGAACTGGATCGGCGACGTGGTGATGTCCGTGCCGACGTTGCGAGCCTTGCGCAAATACGTCGGCGACGAAGGCCGGCTGGTCGGCGTGATGCGACCGTATGTGGCGCAGGTGCTCGACGGCATGCCTTGGCTCGACGCGCAACTCTTCTACGACCCGCGCTCGAAGAACCGCGACTTTCAGTCGCGCGTGCTGGTTCAACGGCTGTTGCTGCAGGAACTCGACGCAGTCGTGCTGTTGACGAACTCTCTACGGACCGGCGTCTTGGCGTGGCTCAGCGGCGCGCCGCGTCGAATCGGCTATGCTCGTTCGTTTCGCGGTCCGTTGCTGACCGACCGCCTGCGAGCGCTGACACTCGGACGGACCTGGTACGGCAAGCCGCGATACATGCCGGCCCCCGTGCTCGACTACTACTTGGAGACGGCCTACGCGCTGGGGTGCCCGCCGGAATCGCCGAAGCTTGAACTGGGTCTTACCGCACAAGATCACGTGGCCGCCGATGCGGCGTGGCGGGCGTTGCGGATTCCCGAGGATCGCAAGGTCGTGGTGCTCAATTCAGGCGGAGCCTTCGGCGCGGCGAAACTTTGGCCGAATGAATACTTCGCCGAACTAGCCAAACGCATCACGGCCGAATCGGATCGCCAAGTGCTTGTGATCTGCGGTCCCGCCGAACGGGACGTGGCCCGCGACATCGTAGCGCGTGCGGCAAGCGAGCGCGTCGTGAGTCTCGCGGATCAGCCGTTGAGCATCGGGCTCTCAAAGGCCTGCGTCTCGCGCGCGGAGCTGATGGTGACGACGGATAGCGGACCGCGGCACTTCGCGGCGGCGTTCGACGTGCCGGTGGTGTCGCTCTTCGGGCCGACGCATATCGCCTGGAGCGAAAACCATCAGCAAGACGCCGTGCATCTGCAAAAGAAGTTGCCGTGCGGGCCGTGCCAACAGCGCACCTGTCCGCTCGGCACGCACCAATGTATGCGCGACCTGACGGTCGACGAAGTGTTTCGAGTTGTGCGGCGCAGGCTGACGGAATTGGACTTGGCGAACGAACGAGCGGAGCGTGTGCAGGCCCGCACGAGCGCGGCTTGATAAGGAGTTGTGCAGGCGATGCCGGCATTAGTTTCGCCTTGTTGCATTATTTGCGGCTCGATAGAATCCCCCTCCTTGGCAAGGACGCCTGACGCGAGTTTACGGCCCGAATGAAGATCGCCCTTAATATCGAATGGGTCGGAGCTCGGCGCGGCGGCGCCGAGAAGTATGCCGGCGTTATTGCGCGTGAGTTGCACGCCGCAGGGCACGACGTGCATGTGTTCGCTCGCGGCGCCGATCCCGGCGAAGTGCCCGAAGGCATTACATTGCATCGTGTGATGGTGCAAAAGTGGCCGGGCTGCGGCTGGTTTCGCGCCTTTCGCTTTGCGTGTGCCTCGGAGCGCGCGCTCAAGAGTCAAAGCTTCGATCTGATCGTCGGCTTCAACAAGACGTGGTATCAAGACGTTTATATCGCCGTCGCCGGCGCGCAACCTGCGGTCGTCGAACACAGCTTGCAGCGGTTCAAAGGCCCTTTGCGTCGCACGATCCATAAGCTTGGAAAGGTATTTAGCCCAAAGCAGTGGATGTTCCAGTGGATCGAACATCGACAGTTTGGTCCCGCCGCCCGGCCGATGCACGTCATCGCGCCGAGCCATTTTGTGGCTCGGCAGTTTCACGAATTTCACGGATTGCCGCGCAGCCAGGTGACCGTTGTTTATAACGGCATCATTCCGACGATCGCCTTGTCGACGCACGACGCCGATGCCCGAACGGCGTTCCGTCTGGAGCACGGCCTAAGCAACGGCGATGCGGCGTTGTTGTTTTTGGCTCGCAATTACGAGTTGAAAGGGTTAGAGCCCTTGCTGGAAGCGTTCGCGCAGACGGCAAGTAAGCATGCCAACGCGCGGCTGATCGTTTGTGGAAGCCGTCGCGACGAGTCTTTTCGCAACCAGGCGAAGCAGTTGGGCATTGCCGACCGGGTGCGTTTTCTCGGCTTTGTCGAAGACGTCAATCGAGTGTTCCTCGGGAGCGACGCGTTCGTGCTGCCGACATTTTACGATCCGTGTAGTTTAGTCGTTCCGGAGGCCATGCATTACGGCCTTCCGGTCGTGACGACCGAACAAAACGGCGCCTCGGAGTTGTTGCAAACCGGCGTCGACGGCTTCGTGGTTTCCTCTCCATGGAAATTGGATCAGCTTGCCGAGGCGTTGGGGCTGTTGTGCGAAGACGGAGCCTTGCGTGCTCGCATGGGAGCTGAGGCTCGATCGCGCGCCGAACGCTTCACCATGGAAACCCGGCTCAGAGAACTCATGGGCGTGCTCGTGCAATACGATCGCGAGCAACCCAAGCTGCAACTTGTCTCGGAAGAGGCCAAAGCGGCGTAGCGCAAGGTTTTCGACGTCAAGTTCCGGCAAACGTAAAAAAGAGGGCGGTTGCGATGATGCGAGCGGTATTATTAGCGGGAGGCAAAGGGACGCGGCTGCAGCCGTTTACCGCCGCATTCCCCAAGCCGCTCGTGCCGCTCGACGACACCCCTGTTATTGAGCTCTTGGTGCGACAACTCCATTCGTTCGGCATCACCGACCTCACGGTCGTCACAGGCCATTTGGCGGAATTGATCAAGGCTTTCCTAGGCGACGGCGAACGCTACGGTCTGCGGATCAACTACTTTCGCGAAACGACGCCGCTCGACACGGCCGGGTGTCTTGGATTGTTGCCCCGAGCGACCGAGCCGTTTCTCGTGATGAACGGCGACTTGTTGACGACGCTCGATTTCAATCGCTTGGCTCAGTTTCACAAGTTGCGACGCCCCGCAGCCACGATCGCCGCATATCGTCGCGAAGTGAAGATCGATCTCGGTGTGCTGGAAACGGATGAAGACGGCCGCTTGCTCGAATACATCGAGAAGCCGACCCATAGTTTCGCCGTGAGTATGGGCATCTATTGTCTGGAACCCGACGTCTGCGATTTTATCCTGCCGGGCGAGCGGATCTCGATGCCCGAACTGTTGCTACGTTTACGCGATGCGGGGCGCGAAGTACAAACGTTCCACGACGATTGCTACTGGCTCGATATCGGTCGGCCCGACGACTACGCGACCGCCTGCGAAGAGTATCGCCGCGATCGTGATCGATTTTATCCCAAACACGTGAAGGCGGCTTAGCGCGATGTCGGCGCGGACGCTCATTACCGGAGTCGGCGGATTCACCGGACGGTGGCTGGCGGAATCGCTGCGCGCCGACGGTGCGGACGTCGTCGGTTTGGGCCGTTCGCCTACGACTACCGCGGCCGTCGTAGGCTATTATGCGTGCGACGTTACCGTCGCGGAGGCCGTTCGCGAAGTGATTGAAGAAGTGCGCCCGTCGCGCGTCTATCACTTGGCTGCGTGTACGCCTGCGGCGTCTGCGGAATCGCTTCACGCGACGATTGTCGACGGGTTTCGCAATCTCCATTCGGCTCTCATGCAGACCGCCTCACGCACGGGCGAACTCGTGCGGATGTTGGTGGTCGGCAGCGCCGCCGAATTGGGAACGGCCGGCGCCGCGCAACTGCCTGCCGCTGAAACGGCTTTTTGCGATCCGGCGACGGCGTACGGAAAAGCTAAGCTGGCCGTGACGCGCATCGTGCGTGATCTGCCCGTCGACGGACTTGTTCAAGTCGTCGCGGCACGGTCGTTCAATTTGGTCGGTCCTGGGTTACCTGAGCACTTGGCGCTCGGTCGTTTCGCGCGGCAGGTGCAGGCGGTGCGCTCCGGTATTTCGCAAAGGATTCAGTGCGGCACGCTCGGTCACCGTCGCGACTTTGTCGACGTGCGCGACGCGGTGGAAGGGTATCGCGCAGTGATGCAACACGGGCGTGCCGGTGAAATCTACAACATTTGCCGCGGCCGTTCGCATCGCATCGGCGACTTGTTGCAGACGATGCTTCGTTTGGCGGACGTGAATCCGACGATCGAGGAATCGACCGACCCACGGCGTTGCGACGACTTACGCGACGTATTCGGAGATATTTCGAAGACCGCGACCGAATGCGGCTGGCGCGTCTCGCTGCCGATTGAGCACAGTTTGCAAGATCTACTGTTCGCATTCCCCGTGATGAGTGCCTGATGTTTTGGATCAATCCGGAGTACCGCGCCCTGCTCGCCGATGCGACTCTTGAGTCGTATGAGGCTGCGGCGGAGTTGCGCCCTACGGACGACTACGTGGAGAAGCAAGGTCGCTCGACGGGGCGCTATCAGTTGAAGGTCGGCGGCAACGTCCTCAGCTTGTACGTCAAGAAGCATTACCGCTTACCTTGGTGGCGGCGCATGTTCGGCGCGGCCCGGTCGTTTCCCGGTCCGCTCGAGCAAGCCTATTTGGAAAAGGCGGCGTCCCTCGGCGTGCGTGTGCCGGAAACGGTGTTCTCCGGCGCCGATCCGGCGAATCCTTGCGGTAGCATCCTGGCGACGCGAGAGCTCGAAGGTTACATGCCGTTGCATATCTACATCCCGGGCCCTTTGGCTCGGATGCCCGCCGTCGAACGGCGAAGGCGAAAACGAGCGCTGATCATGCGGATCGTCGACATGGCCCGCCGCTTGCACGACCAAAAACTCTACCATCGCGATTTCTACGTCTGCCACATGTTCTTACGCGACGACCCGGAGCGCCCCGACGGCTTCGACCTGGTGCTAATTGACCTGGGGCGATTGCTATATTCGCGGCTTTCGCGCTGGCAGATTAAGGACTTGGGCGCGCTCTGCTTTTCTACTTATGTGCCGGGCGTGACGCGTACCGACCGACTGCGTTTCTTCAAGCAGTACTTCGACATCAAGAAGTTGTCGCCGGAATCAAAGCGTATGGCCCGACGCATCATGTGGAAGGCAGATCGCTATCATCGGCACAACTTTGGTCGGCCGAGCGCCCGAGCGGCGTAGTTTTTTGCCCGTTTAGCGCGCGAGATTCACGCCGCGCAAGACACGGCTTGTCGCCGAGGATTTGTTAAGAACGTAAAAGTGAATGCCCGGCACGCCCGAACCGAGCAATTCGCGTACTTGCCGCACCGCGAACTCGACTCCGACTTCGAATTGCGCCGCTGCGTCGTCACCGCAACCTTCCAGCGCGGTCGTGAATTCCGCCGGAAGTACGGCGCCGCAGAGCGACGTGATGCGCTTGATCTGCGCTAAATTCGTCACCGGCAAGATACCCGGCACGATCGGCTTGTGAATGCCGATCGCTTCGGCTCGGCGGCGGAATTCGAAAAAGTCGGCGTTGTTGTAGAATAGCTGCGTGACGACGGCGTCGGCTCCGCTCTCAACTTTGCGTTTCAGGTTTGCAAGGTCGACGTCGAGGTCGGCCGCTTCAAGATGCTTCTCCGGATAACCGGCGACGGCGATACCGAACTGCGGGAACTCCGCATGGATGAGCGAAACGAGTTCGTTGGCGTAGCGCAAGCCCCCTTCGACCGCGCGGAATTGCGTCTCCCCCTTCGGCGGGTCGCCGCGCAAAGCGACGATGTTCGCCACGCCGCGCCGATCGGCTTGGATCAGGTAGTCGCGTAGTTGGTCGACCGTAGAACCGACGCACGTGAGGTGTGATGCGACCGCAACGTTGAAATCGCGCCGCACGCGTTCGATGACGTCAAGCGTTTTCGCTTGCGTCGAGCCGCCGGCGCCGTAGGTGCAGGTAATAAAGTCGGGCCGAAACGTCACCAACTCGGCGACATGTTGGAACAACTCGGTTTCGCCGGCGTCCGATTTCGGCGGAAACAACTCGAACGAGAGGCCGAATTTCCCCGGACCGTAAGCGTCGCGCAAATTCATGGTATTCGAAGACTCGACGAGGCATTTGCTCCCTTTTCGCCGCCGAAGTCGCGCGGGGGAGCCTGAGAGGAACGGTAGGCTCCACCATGAGCCTCGGCATAGCATCGAAAATAACCGTCGGCGCCGTGGTTTACAAGCTCAGCGGCTCGCCGGCCATTTGTCGTTCGTGGCGAGTGAGCTCGTACATGTCGTGTAAGAGACGAATGTCGCAGGCCCGTTGTTCGACGCCGCGGCGCGCGAACATTCGCGCTTGCGTCGCCGTGAGCACGTCGACGGGGGTTTCGGTTACCTGTCCGAACGAGCGCGCGTAGTTGACGAAACTCGGCACATTCGTGGTAACGAAGCCGTAGAGCATGCTGCAGCAGCCGACCGTCTTGCCGGTGAAGATCCCGGTATTGATCGCGGTTTTGGCATAGTCGCCGACGATCGCGCCGAGGAATTGCATGCCGGTGGCGATCTTTCGGCCATGATACTCCATGTTGATGTGGCCGTAAGTGTTTTTCAGATCGCTGTTGCAGGTGCCGG
>CAZWDN010000261.1:0-7171 GCA_964633125.1 uncultured Pirellula sp.
CGACGGTCGTCGCTTCGGGGATTTCGAGGTGGTCGGCGAAGCCGCCGCCGTCACAATTGATGAACAGAATCTTCATGCGCAGCATCTCCTGGGAAGTGAGAGGAAAAAAGGCAGCGTCGGGCCGCGACTAGCGACCGGCGCGAAAGCAGGTGTTGTAGAAATCGAATACGGTCGTGCCGAAGCGGCCGCGTAGATCCGTGGCCGGGCTGTCGATCGCGAGGACTTGACGTTTGGGGAGCGTTGTCAGATCAATCAGGTGCTTACCGTCGACGGCGACGCCGTCGATCGATAGCACCGGCAGCCGCGGCGTCGTACGACGCGGCATAAATGGGTGGCGAGCACAGCGTTCCAGATATCGCTCTAACTGCAACGCGAACGACAAGAATTCGCCGTCATTCGTATCGAGTCGAGGTCCGCGGCCGCCGGTGGCCGGCGCGAGTCGCAGGTCTTTATCGAAGCGACTGTGCGACGGCCCGCCGAAGCAGACGCCGTCGGCGTTGACGTTGCCCGCCACGCCGACTAATCGCGTCGCCAACGTGCCTGCGGGCGCCAGTTCGTCAAAGAGCGCCACGAGCGTCAAGTTACGCAGCGGCACACAGCCGTCGATCAGCGGGCCGCGAGCGCGGTAGCCGACGACGGCGAAAGGGCGCGGGCCGTGGCGCTCGGCAACTCGTGCGCGTTGCCCGAGTTGCCGGCGCCAGGCCTGCATAAGCTCGGTCGAGGAGGGTGCGACGGTGGAGGTCATGTCGCACCTCCACCCCGACTTACGGTCGTGATCGAATACTTAAGGATGTTCTTGAAACGCATCGTGATTCTCCGGGTCGAGGAATAGTTATTTAGGGAAGGCGTGCGGTCCACCGTCGTCGAGTCGACAAATCGGCCATGGCCGCCTCGCCGCCGGGCAACGATCGTCGGGGCCGCACGAAGCCCGTACCGGCATGGCGCCGGTTCGGGCTGTCGAATTCAGAACGAGGTCGAGCACTAGGCTGCGGCCCAATAGTTCGGCTCTAGCGAAAGCAGCGTGCACAGGATCCGCACGTCACGCCGAGCTGTTTGCCGGCGGACGTTTCGTGTTCGCACACCAGCGGCGACGCGGGGAGCGTGCGGAGTCGGGGCGGGCGAAACACCAGGTCCGCGCCCGACGGCGGCGGGCGAGACGATGTTTGCAGGTAAGCGATGCGCACCGTCGGCGGCACCGTCGCCGGTACGCCGCTCTCCTCATCCACGGAATACCAGAGCCGGATCGCATTGCACGCAGCGAGTTCTTCCAAGGCGGGAGCGATCGAAGCAACGCGCCAGCTTCGGGTGTAGGCGTAGAAACGCACGCGCGGCGAGCATTTCACGATCGCGATCCACTTCCGCGTATACTCCGCGTCGTAAAAATCTCCGGCGACGTGCAAGCGCAGCACCAGTACGCCGCTGGAGCGGATCTCGGCGCTCATCCGCTCGACGAAGTCTTCATCCAGGCTCCGTTGCCGATTCCGGTTCAAGCGGCGCTTGACCGAATCGAAGCGAAAACGATGACGCAGCGCGTAGCAAAGGTTGCGGCAAGTCGCCGTGCTGCCGGGACAGGTGTCGAGCGCCGGGATTGACCAGACGTGAATCGCGCGGCCGAGCTTGGCGTTGCCGAGCTGAAGCAGCGGCGTCGAGGCGTCGAACATCAGGGGCGCCTCCCCCCGCGGCGCCGCGTTCCACGAGCTCGGGGCACGGACTTCGTTTCGCCTGCGACTTGCGCGGTCGACGAGCCGGCCGCTTCCAACCACCACCGGGCCAATAAGCGACCTAAAAGCGATGCGAGTTCGGCGCGACGCAACGCAACGTCGTCGCCGGCAGGGGCGGTGAACCCCGGAGTGACAGTTAAGTTCGATTTCTTCGTAAGCAGCTCCTTGAGGATGAGAGTTCGAAACAAAGCGAACGCCGACGTCGTCGTCGGCGCAACAAAAAAGCCCGGTTCGGCAACGTGCCGAACCGGGCTGAGCGAAGCGGTCGAGTCGTTACGACTTATCGTCGGGCCGCGGACGATTCTTATGATCGAGCAGCTTGCGGCGCGCTCGACCGTCGAGCGGAGGGAGGCCTTGATCCTTACGATACTTGTTGTAGGCCTTCGTCAGCGTCGTGCGGTCGAGCTTGAGCCGCTCGCCGATTTCGGCCAACAACAATCCTTCATCCGCCAGACGCCCGACCTCCGGCGCCATACGCTCAAACAGCGGCGGCTCGCGATGTTTGCGCTCCAGGTTCGAGCGGCGGCTACGGCCGTCTTCATACGGCACGCCGCGCTGGGTGGCCGCCTGCTTCAAGAGCTTCGTCACCTTCGCCTTGCAGCATTGCAGCTGTTCGGCGATCTCGACGTGCAAAGCGCCTTGCTCGTGGAGTTGCCAAGCCTGCTCGGCTTCGGCGTCGCGCGGCGACGGGCGGCGGAAGTCGATCGTCACCTCGATGCCGTCACCCATGGCTTCACCGCCGCATTGCTCGACGAGGTAAGGCAAGAGGCGGACGTGAAACCGGCCCCGTAACCAACCCCGGTGCGGCTTGCGCTCGCCTTGTTGCTCCAGCGCAATCCGACCATCGGTCACCAATTCCAGCATTCGCCGGGCTTGGGCGACCACTTCATCGTCATCCGAGCCGACGGCCGCCGTAAGGCGAGCCGTCGCCTCGCTCAACAGTACGTGGACTTCGGCAACCGTCGGCACCCGCGGTATCCGCTCGGCGGCCGTTGCGAGCCGCGCCAAGTCGGCCCGCAAGCCGGCGGCGTCCCCCTGCAACTCCCGAATCTCTCGTTCGGCCGCCGCTTGTTCTTCCGCGGATTCGCCGATCGTGCGCCGCGTCATGGAGATCGCCCGTTCGAGCTGCGCGAGCTCTTGTCGCAGGCGAGCCCCCTCTTGCGGATTCGGCTGCTGCGCCCCTTCGGCTGCGCTGCGGCAGACTGCGATGCTCTGCTCGATGAGCGCCTCGTCGCCGGCCAGCAACTCGACGAGTTTGGCGATCAACAATTCCGCCGCCAGCCGACGATTGAGCACCGTGTAGAGCGGCCGCTCGGCGGCGGGCATCGCCCGGCAGAGCGGGCAAACCATCGCGTTGCCGTGCGGCCCGCCGACGTACAACACTTGATCGTCGTGCGTCGGGCAGACCAACAGCCCGTTGAGGAGCTTTGGCCGGGACTCCCGATCGCCGTCGATCGGAGGGCGTCCGCGCCGCGTCCCGCGCTCCGTCGCCAAGCGTTCTTGAGCGGCGTACCACAGGGCGTCCTCGACGATCCGCAGCGCGTCGATCCGAACTTCCCTGAGCGGCTCGACGCGCGGGCGTTGCCGAACGTAGTCGGCTTCCGGCAGGAAGACGCTCTCGCTCACGCCGTATTTCCAGATCCCGATGTAGCGAGAGTTCTTGAGAATGTTACGCACCGCCAAGCGGGTCCACTCGCCGCTTAGAGCCCGCGGCGGCAAGGGAATCGCCGGGTCGGCCTTCAAGCGGCGGATGATCTCGATCACATCGAGCCGATCTTCGACGTACCAGCGAAAAATCCGCCGGACTACTTCGGCCGTCGTCTCGTCGACGATGATCTCGCGGCGCGGCTTGCCGAGCTTGGTGAGTTCGCCGGGTATCGGGGTACCGCCGTAGCCGTAGGAGAGGGTCCCGAAGACGAGCCGACGCTCCAACATCCCTTCATGAGCGGCATGAATATGCGCGACTCCCGAGCGAACCACGAACTGATCCATCAGCGCGTGCAAGTGCAGCCGCGACTCCCATTCGGTCCGATCGTCGGTGTCGATGCCGGTTACTACGAAGATGCACCGTGCGCACAACTCACGATGAATCGTGTCGACGAACTCAAGCGTCCGATACGTTTTGCGAAACAACCGGTTCGTCGAGAACAAGAGCAACACCGTCGCCTTGCGGCTGCGGAGCGTCCCGCGCACTTCATCGAGGCCGGCGCGGCGATTCTTGACGCCGCGCACGGCGAGGTCGAAGAAGATTAAATGCCGCGGCACGCGGATTTGATTTTCGAGCGCGAATTCGAGGATTTTGCGGACCTGGTCGCCGATCGACTCCTGGAAGCGCGTCGAGAACCGGGCGTAGGCCGTACCGACCGGCCAATTCTTGTGCTTCGCCGCCTCCCGCCAGTACTCCGCATGAATCGCGTCGATCTCGGCGATCGTGCGGCGGCGACGTTCTTCACGTTCGCGTTGCAGTTCTTGGCTGCGACGGGAACCACGCCGCGGCTTGCGGCCAACAGAACGGAGCGCACGGCCGTCGGGGATGCGATCCACCGGGAGGCCGTCGTCACGGTCATCGGCCGTAGACACGCACAGCACGTGAACAGCCGAATACACGGGGCCGCCGATCCCCGGACCGACGGCTTCGCTCGTCGCCGCCCCCACGGCGGCCGGCAGCAGCAGGCAACATAACACCAACAGGGGCAGGAACAGCCCCGAGCGGCGCCGCGGCGCGACGATCGCCACCGTGAGCGGCGGGCGTTTACGCCGCCGCAAGCAGGCCGCAGAGCGAGAGGAACTAGACTTCGACATTTCAAATCTCCTGTAGTACGAGTAGCAGCCTTGCCGGTCCGACGGCCGAGCATGTCGAGTTACGGCTCGAAACATGGTCCCGCGGCGATTTCCGGCTGATGGGGGCGGATTCTGACAAAGCCGCTTCGCACGCCGTGCGCACGGTGCGAATCTGGAAAAAATCTGGTGAGAAGTTGCTGCGCGCCGTGCGTCGTCGCAGAACGGGTGGCCCAAGTCCGTTACCGATCGTCGCGCAAGGCGGTTCCGCTCAGCACTGCGGAAACGACATCGTCTTCAAAGCCGTCTTGAAGGGCCGCTTGTTCGAGATACCGAGTCAGCTGCGCAAGGCGGTCGGCCGCTTCTCGGGCCAAGGCCAAGAGCGTACGAGCCTGCGGGGGCGAGAGTTGCGGCAGAGCTGCGGTTTGTCGCTGAAGCTGCGATCCCACGTCGGCCAGACCACGCTCCAGACTCTCAACGGGCGAATTCTCCGAAGTTTCGTCCGTTTGCGCCGCCTGCTCGCGGCGAGTCCGTCGACGACGCTGCGAATAGGCTTCCGCTACGTTCAGCGACGCCGTTGCTTCGGGAGCGACGAACGTTTGCGCAATGGCCATCGCCTTACAAGCTCGCGTCCGGTCGATTCCCAAAGACGTCAGGTAGCGGCACCACTGACCATGTTGAAATTGCTTGCGCAGCAGCCGTAGCGCCGTGCCGAGCAGCCAATAATCGGCCGCGAGACCTTGCTCCCGGGCGATGATGGCTTGATCTTGGCGTTGCGCATATTGCTCCAGCGTGGCGAGGTCCCAGGAGGACGACGGTTCTGCTTTCGGCAAATGTTGCGGCGCGAAACATTTGGCCGCCGTGATGCTTTTGGTCATGGTGCCGATGATCTCGAAGGGGGTGCTGATGAGGTCGGCTTCCGATCCTGACCGGAAAGCCGCGATGACCCCGGCAACGATACGAAACGTCGTTCGCACGCCGAGCGCACGGTGCGAGAATCGAGAACCGATTCAATCTTTAGAGCGAAGTTCCGGCTACGAGCGACCGCAGCGCGTGGAACACCTAAGCCGAGACGAACTCGGCTCTCTTGCGCTCGGAAGAGCTACGACACCCACATCCGATATGCCGCAAAAAACACGGCATTTAAGTTGGTTCGATACGCGGACGCTGCCGAACCAGACCGGCGACATCACTTACGAGATCGCCAAGATTGCCATCCGCCGCTCGTCGTCGATCCGCTGATAGCCCGATATTGCGATCAAGTATTATGACGCAAAAAGTGTCGATATTCAGGATCGGAGCGATCGGCAGAACGCTACTTGACCTCTTCGAGCCGATCTTCTTGCCCAAAGCTCCCCAGATACATCTTGTCGGCCGGCAAGTTCAGCTTGTACGTCGCTTGACGGACCTTGATGAGCGATCTGAGCGGTACCGGCAATAACCTCATGAGGTCTCCCTTCGCATCCTTCAGCGATATACCCAAGTCATCAGCGGCATCGACGCCGAGTCCGCGTTTCCTCTTTTCCACGAGCGCCCGGAGGAGGGTAAAGGCACGTTTGTGCCGGTTCCAATCCACGTCACAGAGATTACCCTGCCAATACACCTCACGGCGTCCCGAACCATCGATCACGACCAGCGGTAGTTGACGTACTTTCTCCTCGATCACTAAGTCCGGATCCAATTCGCTGCGATAGAGCGACGCGATTTCACGCAAGGCGGCGGCCACGTCATCGGCAATGTCGAGATCGGCGCGATGCTCCAGATGGTAACGCCAGATACCGGCGTGCTCTGGTGCGTAGTCGCCGGGATTCAACCAAGTGAAGTCGGCGCGCGGGCGATATGCGGCGAACATCTGTAGCAATTTGACGGTCGCTTCGCGAAGACGGACGTCGTCCGCATGTCGGCAAACGTCTTCCAGTCTCTGCACCGCCGGACTAATCCCTTGGAGCGCCGAGCGCAGCGCAGTACGGGCCTTAGTCATTCGCGGCGACCGCCGGGCCAGCAAATTGTCGCAATGGACCATGAACTTCCGTAGGCGACTTTGCCAATACTCGATCCGAATGAACAAGCTGCGCGCAATCAAGTCTCCGGGCAGCTTCAACGTTGGGTTAATAAACGGCGTAAACTCGGCGAGTTGGGCCTGCTGGGAGTCGGGACCGAGCCAAGCCGATCGGTCCGCCAGATTCAGTTCGCCGACATAACCAAAATAATCGTAGATAGAAACAAGATCGCGCCAGGGACGCCCCGCGACAAAATCGGCGACCGTCGGCGGCGCCGACCGTGGTGCCGAGGGAGCCCGATCCCTGCTTCGACGGGAAGGCGTTTCGCCGTTTTGCAACGCTTCCGTCAGGGCCAAGCTCAGCGGCGGCTTGCGCGTCAGTGCCGCAAGTTGCGCCGCCCCTTCCACGAGCGCATGATCTACCGCCTCCACCAGTTGACGGGCTTCGGTTTTCGCATTGGGTGTTAAGTGATCGAGGCTCCAACGCGCCAAACGCCGAAAGTCAGGGCGGCGGACCGCCTCTTCCACGACGGCGCAGACTTCTTCTTGCGCCCAATGCGACAACTCTCTACCGAGGCGTAATGGCGCACCAACGTCATCGCTTCGGGCGCGGATTCGTTCAAATCTGCGCAGGGCGCTGTCGAGACGATCCGGCATTGCAATGTTCCTGTTG
>CAZWDN010000262.1:0-7147 GCA_964633125.1 uncultured Pirellula sp.
CACACGGCGATCGGCGTACCCGAGCAGACGGCGGCTTATTCGGGCGCGGAACTCCAAACCGATCCCAAGAGCGAGATCGTGCCGTCGTTGGCGTCGAGCGCTAAGCCAAGTCCGACGGCGACGAAGCCGAAGACCGGCGGTAAGGGAGGCAAGAAGCCGCCGGTGAAGCTGATTTCGGCCGGTGCCGCCGGATTCTTGTTCCTGCTGCTGGGCGTGTGGGTCATCATCCACGACAAAGACGGTCAGGAAGTCGCCCGCGTTAAAGTGCCTGACGGTGGCACGGTCACGGTACAGACATCGACACCTACAACAAGCAAGATAGCGGCCTCGGTAACCCCCGTAGTTCCTACGTCATCGCCGACCATCGCATCGACTGACGCTTTCCAGGGATCCACTCCTCCTCTCGCCAAAGCCCCTTTTGACGCGGCTCAGGCCAAGGCCCATCAAGCGGTCTGGGCCAAGCATCTTGGCATCGAGGTCGAGACAACCAACAGTGTCGGTCAAAAGATGGTGCTGATTCCACCCGGTGAGTTTGACATGGGGCGGTCGAAACAGGCTGAACTCATTCTCTCACGTGAGAAACTGACCGACGACGATCTGCCCACGCACAAGGTGACATTGACACGTCCCTATCGCATCGCCGCAACGGAAGTAACGCAAGGCCAATGGAAATCGATCATGGGCACGTGTCCGTGGTCGAATCAGCGTCAAGCCGTGGATGACGTTCAGTGCCCCGCAACGTACGTGAGTTGGAACGACGCGGTCGAATTCTGCCGCCGATTATCGCTAGCCGAGAACGCGACGTATCGCTTGCCCACCGAAGCCGAATGGGAACATGCCTGCCGGGCCGGAACGCAGACGCTCTTCAACTACGGTGATGATCCGCGGCAACTTGATCTATATGCCTGGACGCGGGCCGTCAGCGGCGAGCGCTCGCATCCGGTCGCCGGGAAGAAGCCAAACGCCTGGGGGTTGTTCGACGTGCACGGCAACGCCTGGGAATGGTGTGACAATGCTTTTGAGCCGTATGCGGAGGGCGCCGTCGTCGATCCGAACGGACCGCTCCTCACCGCCGCCTCGAATGTCCGTCGGACCTTGCGAGGCGGATCGTTCTGGTGCATTTTCCTGAATGAGTTTCGCTCTTCCGCTCGAAAGCCTTGGTCGCAAGGGAACGGGTACTCCGAAAGCGGATTTCGTCCGTTATGTGTGGCGACAACAGCCGGCTCTGTCGCTCCCGTTGCCGCGATCATAGCCCCGTCGATATCGACATCGACGATCGACCGCGGTACTCCCATGACGAAGCCCGCAACGATAACCGAAGCAGCAGAATCGCCGCTGGCCGCCGTAGGAGCCTCGCCGAGTCCGTCGGGTGTTACGACTGCCGTTCCGTCGGTCGTCACGCCGCCGGTTGCAAAGCCCGTCGGCCCGACGCCCCCACTCGCCGTCGCCCCCTTCGACGCAACACAAGCCAAGGCCCATCAACAGGCCTGGGCTAAGCATCTCGGCACCGAAGTGGAGACCGTCAACAGCGTCGGTGCGAAGATGGTGCTGATTCCGCCGGGCGAGTTCTTGATGGGGAGTTCCGATGAGCAAGTCGAAGCGGCATTGAAGGTGGCTGAGGAACTGATTGCAGATCAGCCAGACAAGAGCACATATCCTCTCAACGGTTTTGAACAACCACAACATCGGGTGGCATTTACCAGGCCGTTCTTGATGGGCGTAAACGAAATCACTGTCGGACAATTCAAGCAATTTGTAGCTGCCACTGGCTATAAGACTGATGCGGAGCGGCGTGCTCCTTCAGGGAATTCTCCCAACGCCGCAAACCGTCCGCCTGCAACAGCCACGACAAATGAACCCGCCACATATCTTAGACCTAGATTTTATGAACCAACCGATGAATCGCCCGTCAGCCTGATCTCTTGGTGTGATGCGGCAGCATTTTGTGTCTGGCTCAGCGAAAGAGAAAAGCGTGACCGACCCTATGGAGGCGATAACGAGGATTGGCCGGTCCTTCGCGGAAACGGCTATCGACTGCCGACCGAGGCGGAATGGGAATACGCCTGTCGCGCCGGTACGACTACGCAGTATTCCTTTGGCGACGACGTAAATTCATTGGAAAAATTCGCCTGGACTTGGAGAAACTGTCGTGGGCAAGCTTGGCCGGTAGGGTTGAAGCCAGCCAATTCTTTCGGCTTACGCGACATGCATGGCAATCTTGGCGAGTTTTGCCAAGATTATTTCGACCCGAAATGGTACGAACAAAAAGCACTAGGCAGTAACGCGGGACCGGATTTTGGCCTGATGCGTGTGATACGTGGCGGCCACTGGATGAGTATTCCGTTCCATTGTCGATCGGCATTTCGAAACAAATCTCCTCCGTCTGGGACGAGCCCTAACCTAGGCTTCCGCATCGTCCGAGAAATCACTGCCCCATCAACGATGGCGAGCGTTACGCCGCAGCCCGCCGTCCCCGCTGCTTCCGGCAAGCTCTTCATGCACGACCCCGCCTTCCCGCAATGGATGAAGGACGTGCAGGCGATGCCCGCCGAGCAGCAGATCGAAGCCGTTAGCAAGAAGTTGGTCGAGTTGAATCCGAGGTGCGACCTATCGGAAACGCACGTCACCACGGCGGGCAAGGTGACGAGCCTGCATTTAGCCGCTCGCTCGCTCAGCGATTTGTCGCCGATTCAAGCTTTGTTCGGTCTTGAGGAACTCACCTACCGCTTGCTGCCTGGGGGACGAGCGTTCGTCCTCGACGTATCGCCGTTGCAGGGCTTACCACTAAGGGCGTTGTCGCTGCCCAACGTATCCGACATTACTCCTCTCGCCGGAATGCAACTCACGGACGTCTACTTCGCCGGATCATCGCAACTGCGGGATATTACGCCGTTACAGGGCATGCGTATTAACAGCTTCAACGCATTCAATGCGGCCATCATCGACTTGCGTCCCCTCGCAGGAAGTCCTCTGAAGCATCTCGGCATCGACGGCTGCAAGAGCATAACGACTCTGGAACCGCTCGCGGGAACGCCGCTGACGTCGTTGCTTTGCAACGGGGTGCCGATCGAAGATCTCACTCCCTTGAGCGGCTTGCCGCTCACGAGATTGACCCTGATTGGTACGCCGGTCGTCGATCTGCAACCGCTCCACAACTGCAAGGAGCTGAAAACACTAATTGTGACGAACACCAAAGTCACTCCCACCACCGTCGCCGCCCTGCAAAAAGCCCTACCGAATTGCGTAATCGAATGGGACGATCCGGCGAAGGCGAAGACGCCTCAACCTGCCGCATCGGGCAAGAAGTAGGCGGGGCTGACTACTTCGGCTTCGCAAGTTGTCGCAGCTTCGTCCATTCGGCTCCTGTCAGTTTTCGAGCTCCCGTGGCGATCTGGTAGTGCAATTGGATCTCTTGGGCCGAGAGAATCCGAGGATAGATTGCGACTTCGTCTAGTCCGCCAACGAGCCCGGTTTTGTCGTCTCGTTTCCCAAGGCGAACCGGCGCAGTTCCGTGCTTCGGCATGATGCTCCATTCGGGAGGGTTTTCGTAAAGCGTTCCCGGATTGGGAGGTGCCTGTTGAAGCGATCCGTTCTTATAGAACCGAACCCCAGGCTTCGTAGGAGTCGTGGCATCGCCCGGTTCATAGCAGGCGACAAGGTAAATCCATTCGCCGACCTTCAAGAGCGTTTGCGAATAGGCTCCTGCACCGAGCCCTCCGTCGAGATTCCAGATATAGGCCGAAATGCGATTCGATCGCTCCTTATCGGCTTTCGTGTAGAAGCGAAAGCCCCATTCCGCTTCTCCGGTACCTCCTTTGCCAAGCCAGTGAATGTAGCTATCGTTGCCGTTGTCGGCGAAATCCAGCCGATCGGGACGCAGCCAGACCTCAACGGTAAGCCCCTCGCCGCTTGTCGGTTGGCTGAACAGAGGGTCGTTGGCGATTTCGACATACGAGGTTGAGTCCAGCGTCATCGACGCATTAGAACTTAGCTTGAGTGCGCCCGGCGAACCTAGCTTGGGATCACCTTTGTACTCACCATGATGGCTGTTGCCCGTTTCGTCATGCGCCTGCCTTGCTCCGGCCGCCTCTCCCAGTCGCCAATAGGCCGTTGGTTTACCCGCAAGCACGACCAGACGATAAGCATCAGACTCTGGCGGCGTATTTGGCGGAGCCGCCTGCAAAGAAACTACAGAGCAGACGCATCCTGACCAAGCAAGTATGATCGCCGGCAAGCAAGGCAGTTTCTTACGCACAATCGTGTCTCCTACAGGCCTGATGGGATTGGTGTCACTCCCCTACCTTCTTCGGCTCGAACTTCAGCGAATACAGCACCGCCTCGAACGTGGCCCGAAGTTCTTCAAACTGCTGCTCGATCGCCATAGCTTTGCTAACAGGCCCGTGACAGCTCGCAATCAGGCCAACATATCGTGTCGAGTCGGTTGATTCGAGCATCAGGCCGTGCTGGTACTCATTGAGCGGTGTGGCCGTCGTGAACTCGGCGAAGATCATCTCCGTCGTTCCAAACGGCAATCGCTTCTCTCTTACCAGCTTCGTACCGGGCGGTAGTAAAGGCTTGGGGCCATCCAAGGCGGTCGGACTGCGGGTCACGAGTAGCGTAATTCCAGCATGAACGGGATCGTGCTCCGGGCGGATGATTCGCACGGTCGCGTCGACCTGATCGGAGTGCAACTCTCCGTACTCCCAAAAGCTCGGGTATTTGAGGGATAGGGTCAAATCCTCGAACTTAATCCGGCCCGCCGTGGTGAACGTAGCCTCTAGCGGAAGTCCTTCTCGCAACTCCGCAGCGGTCGGGCCTTTGAGGTCAGCAGGATCGCGGCGACGAGCCCATTCAGGCGGCACGAGGAATGCGTACCTTACGGCGCTTAAGTCATTTACCCGCTGGCTTTCTCAGCATCACAAGCTACCTCGCGATCCGCTAACCTCTGTTCGTAAGCCCAATGCCACGTATGACCGTCGTAGCCGTCGGCGTGTGCTAACACGTGAGGAATGGCCATGGCTGGTGCAGCGCACAGGATGCGATCAAGTGGCAAGTGATGCGTCGGCCAGCGAGTCGATGCAGAGTAGTTCGGTTAACTCCAACGTTCATGATGATGTTGAAGATGCCTCGGAAAACAAGGCTGTATGCGACGTCGTGCCTAAGCATGCTTCCTTATTCACAAGTAGCTGGGACGGGAATCGAACCCGTACGGTGGTTTACCCACCCCAGGATTTTAAGTCCTGTGCGTCTGCCTATTTCGCCACCCAGCCGAAAACCTTTGCGAATCACGGAAATCGCAGAGCTCCCATGGTATCGACACGGCAAAGCTCTGCCAATTGCTACGGCTTACCGCGACGGGCTCAAGCAAGTTCGACTCCCGACCGATAGGGGAAATGGTTACGATACGCGGCAACGGCGAATCCGCTCACCTTCGACGACGGCGCACATGCACGGATTTCTCGGCACACCGGCCTCCTTCATGCTCGACGTGGTCTTTCTGGCCATGTTCGTTGCCGCGCCCGTCTTGTTCTGGAGCATTTATCTGGTGCGCGTGCGGCGCAACTATTTGTTGCACAAACGCGTGCAGGTGACGCTGAGCTTGATCTTGCTCGTCGCCGTGACGCTCTTCGAACTCGATATGCGCTTCGGCGCCGGTTGGCGGTCGGGAGCGCAAAACTCGCCGCACTATGCGAGCGGCTTGGTCGAAAAGGCGTTGGCCCTGCACCTTTGCTTCGCCGTGACGACGGCGCTGATTTGGACGACCGTCGTCGTCCGGGCGCTGCGCAACATTCCATCGCCGCCGGGGCCGTGTGCTCACAGCATTTGGCACAAGCGCTTCGGATGGATCGCGACTCTCGACTTGCTCGCCACGTCCGTTACCGGCTGGATCTTCTACTACTTGGCGTTCATCGCGAAGTAAGGCGAAGACCGACGACCGGAGTCAGGAAAACGGAGTCCGTGGCGACTACAGGCGTCGCAGGTAGCCGTTCGTATTCCATGTGACGTTGTGCCCGAAGAAGTCGCAATACGTCCGATCGACGACGTACTTGTCGGCGTTGGCGCCCAGGAATTCGGCAACCGCCCGATTGGGGCCGTTGTCCAAGCTCTTGAGCCCGAGGTCGCGCAGAATCCCGTCTTCGACGACGATGAATTCTCCCGACCGTAGATGCCCGTCGAAGAACCGCAGCGCTTCGAGGCAGCCTTCCAAGGTATGCGGACCATCCTCGATGATTAGCAGCGGTCGGGGGCACGCGGCGAGAATCGCCGGGAGTTCCGACGCGGCAAGGTTGTGGATGTCCCCCGCCAAAAACCGAACGCCCTCCGCGGCGACGTCGACGACCGGCTGAATGTCCGCCGAGACGACGTTGGGGGGCAGGCCGTGGGCGCGCATCTGATCCGCGAACCAGAGGGCCGAGCCCCCCTTCCCCGAGCCGACCTCGACGATGGTTTTCGGCCGCAAGCGTCCGATGAGCAGCGCATAGAGCGCCATATCAAACGGGTTCTTGACGCATTTCAATCCGCGATATTCGTATTTGAACGTCGCCCGCTGGATGGGACCCAAGACGCGGCGCGGCAGCGCGGATCGCGTGCGGTCCAGCCAGTGCGGAATCCTCGGCTGTCTGGCGACAAAACCAAGCACCGTCCGCCAAATGGTTCGCACTGCTCGTAGCAACATCGACGCGCCGTTCAGGATTTAGCTCTTCGTCGTTTCGGCGCTCGGTGCCGAAGGCACCGTCGCCGCGTTCGCTTCGTGCGGGCTCACGCGATCTTTCGGCCGACCGGCGGTCGCGGCCACGCGATTGATCGCGTTTAAGAACGCCAGCGCGCTGGCTTCGACGCTGTCGGTCGATACGCCGCGGCCGCGATAGAGTTGCCCGCCGTGCTCGACCTCGACGGTCACTTCTCCTTGCGCGTCTTTGCCGACCGTGACGCTATGCACGCTGAAGTCGCGGCAGGCGACTTCGATGCCCGTAATCTGCTCGATGGCGAGGAAGAGCGCATCGAACGGCCCGTCGCCGACCGTCACTTCCTTGGTCACCGTCTCCTTGCCGCGGCACAGCGTGAGGGACACGCTCGGCGTTTGTCCGGCGCCGGCCGTCAGCTTGTAGCCGGCCATCGTCCAGACTTCCACCTCGGGCAGGCCGTG
>CAZWDN010000263.1:0-7133 GCA_964633125.1 uncultured Pirellula sp.
TGTCGTTCTACGAATACTTCCACGGCGACAACGGCGCGGGCCTGGGCGCGAGCCATCAAACCGGCTGGACCGGCGTCGTGGCGCGACTCATGCATTTGTTCGCGACGGTCACGCCGGAAGCCGTGCTAGCGCAGGGCAAGGACGCGTACTTCCGGCAGACGGCCGCGGATTTGGCGGCGGCCGCCGGAGCGACGAGCGCGCGTTGATTCCGCCGCGCGACGGGCTCGCCGCGCATCACTTACAGACGTACGTTTGAGAATGTCCTGTCGAGGGGACCGTCACCGTGTAGCTCTTGCCGTCGGCGGCGACGCTCAGCTTGATGAAGGTTCCCCGGCAGTCCTTATCGTGATTGGCGATGAATGCGTCCGGCACGTTGTGGCTCGTGCCGTCTTCGCGCAGCGTCTTGTGCATCTGGTACACCGCCTTGATCGACGGCGTCTCTTGCAGCGTCGCGAACATCAGCGGCATGTTCCCTTTCGTGACGCCGTTGTTGACGATCGCCACGCGCGGCTCGATCGAACGAACGAGCGCCGGATGGTTGCTGACGTCGAGCCCGTGGTGGCTGGCTTGGAACACGTCGACCGTGCCGACCCGATTCTGCGGGCAGACCAAGTCGAACTCCCGGTTACGCGTCAGGTCGCCCGTGTCGAGGAAGTCGAACTCGCCGAACTTGAGTAGCGTCACGACGCTGTTGGCGTTGTCCGTATTGTCGACCGGGGCTTGCTCGTTCTTGGCACAGCATTCGTGCGCGGGGCCACCGGCTTCGATAAACTTCTGCCGTGCGGCGAGGCACTGCAGTGAGAGCTTGGGACCGAGCGATTCTTCGAGCGGCAAGTAATCGCCGGGAGAAATCTGCTTACGGGCCTCGGCCTTGAAAGCCGTGTATTCGGCGTCCGGCTTTTCGCGCTGTTCGGCCCACTCGGCGTTGTCCCACACGGTGCCGATCGGTAGTGAGCCGGCCAGTTGCGCAGCCCCGCCGAAATGGTCGCGATGGTAGTGCGTCGTAATCAAGTGGTCGAGCTTTTTGAGCTTCGCTTCCTTCGTGGCGACGGCGAAGATGCGATCCGGATCGCGCCGGCCCGGGTTGCCGGAATCGATCAGTACCGACTCGCCGACCGGCGTGACGATGAGCGTCGCCGCGCCCCCTTCGACGTCGATCCAGTAAATGTCGAGCGAATGGGGAACATCTAGGCCGTTGAAAACTCCCGGAGCCGCGAGCCCGACGGCCGGTTTCTTCTCCTCTTTCAATTCCTTGGAGTCGGCCACGAGACGAAACTTTGGCGCACTCCGGTCGCTCACGTTCCCGGCCTTCTTGGCGCGCTTCGCCGCTTGCTCGGCCTTGGTCGGCGGTAACGCGTCGACGAACTTCGCGTCCGTCCGTTTCAATTCTTCGATCGCCGCTTCCCGCAACGTGCGCAGCCGTTCGGCTTGCGCCGGGTCGCCGGCGAGGTTCTTCAATTCTTCCGGGTCCGCCGCGAGGTCGTAAAGTTCTTCCGTTTCTTCTTTGACGAAGGTGCGAATGTATTTGTATTTGCCTTGTCGTAGGAGGGCGTACCACGGCACTTCGCTCGCCGCCGTGAGGCGCTCATCGGTCGGAATCACGTCGGTCTCCGCGCCGTAGCTCCGCGCGGTGTGCGTCATCAGCGTCGGCGCGACCCAGTCTTCGGTCGTCGGGTTCTTGAGCAATGGGCGAATGTCGCGACCATGCGTCTTCCACGGCACCGTCACCGCAGCTTCGCGGCAGAACAGGTCGACCAAGTCCGGCGCGTTGATCGGATGCTTGCAGACGACGCCTTCGGGAATGGCGCCCGGCCGGCTGATGATCATCGGCGACGAGACCGTGGCGTCGTACGGCGCCACCTTCTGATTGAAGCCGTGCTCGCCGAGGCCGTAGCCCTGGTCGGCCGTGTAGACGACGAGCGTATTGGCGAGCTGCCCGGATTCTTCGAGCGCCTTGAGGACGCGGCCCACTCCTTCGTCGAGCGCCATGTTGCACTCGTTCACTTGCTGAATCCAGGCGTCGTACGCCTTGCCGGCTTCGGCCGAATCGAAATTGCCGGCCTTCTTCGCCTTCTTCGCGAGCGCCGGACGACCGTCGGGGTCGCGCATCCAAGCGGCGGTCTTCGCCAAGTACTTCGGCTTGTCCGGCCAAGGACCGACGATATCCGCCGGAACCGGCGCTTGATGCCCTTGCAGAGCGCCCTTGTGCCGCGGGGCGGGCGTCGTCGGCCCGTGCACCGCGCCGTAGCAGAGCCAGAGGTACCACGGCTTGGCCGGGTCGCGGTTCGCTCCCTTAATGTACGCTTCGGCCCACTCGGTGTAGTTGTCAGTCGAGTAGCCTTTCACTTCCTTGTCGACGCCGTTGAACGTGAGCGTTTGGTTCACGTAGTAGTTGCCGGCGTTTTCCGGATGGCCGGGCCGGTTCCACACGATCTGATAATCCCAATCGCGGCCGAAGCCGGTGTCGGTGCCGGTGTGCCACTTGCCGATCTGCGCCGTGTGGTAGCCCGCCTTGCGAAACTCGGCGGGAATGAACGGGCACTGGGCCGGATCGTATTTGCTGCCGGGATACGTTCCTTCCATCGTCATCGACTGTACGGCGTGTTGCAGTCGGCCCGTGAGCAGCGAGGCCCGCGAAGGCATGCACCAGGCGCCGAGGTACGACCGCTCGAAGCGCACGCCGCGCGAGGCGAGCTTGTCGATGTTGGGCGTCTTCACCCACTCCGGCGAACTGCCGTAGCAACTGATCGTCTTGTAGGACTGATCGTCGGCGTAGATGAAGAGAATGTTCGGCCGCGCGGCCTTCGTATTCTCGGCGCCTGCGGCGGGCGCTGCCAGCGCGCAAGCGAACACAAACGACAAGACGAGGCGACGCATAGGCGGCAAACTCCCGAGGGGGCGACGTGCATATGAAGAGGCGGCGGGCGCTACTTTAAGCCGCCGCGCCGCCCCCACGCAAGCATTTGCGGATTCGCCGATGTATCGGCCGGCGAGCGTCTGCCTGTAGGGAACGCCCTCCGTGGCGTTCCGCCCCCATCGACGGCGCTCGGAACGCCACGGAGGGCGTTCCCTACAGACGGCCCGTCGTCAGTCCCAACTCAACGCCCCGCCGCTTTGATACTCCGTCACCCGGGTCTCGAAAAAGTTCTTCTCCTTCTTCAAGTCGATCGTCTCGCTCATCCAGGGAAACGGGTTCGGCGCGTTGAAGCGGGCCGAAAGTCCGATACGTTCGAGCCGGCGGTCGGCGACGTGCCGGACGTAGTCGCGGAAGTGGTCGGCGTTGAGGCCCAGCACGCCGCGCGGCAGGCAATCTTCGGCGTAAGCGATTTCGCGCTCCACCGCTTCGTCGACGAGCCCGACGATCCGCTCGCGCAGCTCGGGCGTCCAGATCTCCGGGTTCTCCGCAAGGATGCCGTTGATAAGGTCGACGCCGAAGTTCAGGTGCGTGCTCTCGTCGCGGAGGATGTATTGAAACTGTTCGCCGACTCCGGTCATCCGGTTCTGCCGATGGAAACTGAGCATCATCGCGAAGCCGCTGTAGAAAAAGATGCCTTCCATAATCACGTAGTAGCCGACCAAGTTTTCCACGAACTTCTGCCTGCCTGCGAACGTGTCGGTGCGGAAGTCGGGATCCATCAGCGCTTCGGTGAGTCGCATGGTGAAGCCGTCTTTGTCGTGAATGGTGTTCACCGTGCGATGCATCGAGAACACTTCATGGCCGTCGAGCCCCAGGCTTTCCACGATATAGTGGAAGGCATGCGTATGGATCGCCTCTTCAAAGGCCTGCCGCAGGAGATACTGCCGACACTCCGGATTCGTGACGTGCTTGAACACGCCGAGCACCAGATTGTTGCCGACCAAACTTTCGGCCGTGCTGAAGAAGCCGAGATTGCGGAGGACGATCGTCCGCTCGTCGTCCGACAATGCGCCCGGCTTCTTCCAGAGGGCGATGTCGCGATCCATGGGCACCTCCTGCGGCAGCCAGTGATTGCGACAGCCGTTTAGGTAATGTTCCCAGGCCCAGTGATACTTCAGCGGCATCAACTGGTTGACGGCCACGAGGTCGGCGTTCAGCAACCGCTTCTCCGACGGACCGACCGACGGAGGCAACGTTTCGAGCGAAGTTTCAGCGACAAACGACATGAGGAAAACCCTGGAGAGTGATAAGTGTTGAGTGGCGGGCGGCGAGCGACGGTGCGGCGATTTCTCACCGCTCGTCACTCACCACTCGCCACGTATGTCTTACTGGCACGCTTCGCACGAGCCGTCGGTCGGGCAGGCGGCGCCTTCGACGATCTCTTCCGCCGCGCCGCGGTTCACCACCACGTCGGCCGAAGCGCTGCGCGACTTCATCCAGCGCGGCTGGATACCGCGCGTGTTGACGTCGAGGGTCGACTTCTCGATCCCCGCCGCGCCCCGGCTGCGCAGGTAGTACGTCGTCTTGAGCCCTTGATTCCAGGCCGCCAAGTACATTTCGCTGAGCTGCCGGCCGCTCGGTTCGGCAATGTACAGGTTCAGCGATTGCGATTGGTCGATCCACTTCTGCCGCCGCGCGGCCGCCGCAATCAGCCACTGCGGCTCGATTTCAAACGCCGTGCGATACAGTTGCTTCAAGTCGTCCGGGATGCGCTCGATCTGCTGCACGCTCCCGTCGAAATACTTCAAGTCGTTCACCATGGTCTCGTCCCACAGCCCGCGCTGTTTCAAGTCGTCGACCAAGTACGGGTTGATCACCGTGAACTCGCCCGAAAGGTTCGACTTCACAAACAGGTTCTGATACGTCGGCTCGATCGATTGCCCGACGCCGCAGATGTTGGAGATCGTGGCGGTCGGCGCGATCGCTAGGCAGTTCGAGTTGCGCATGCCGATGGTCTGCACGCGCTCGCGGAGCGCGTTCCAGTCCAAGGAAGCGTTGCGCGGCACGTCGACCGGCTTCGTGCGCACGGCGTCCAATTCGAGCAGGCTGTCGAGCGGCAGAATGCCTCGGCTCCACAAGCTCCCCTGAAACGTCGGATAGCGCCCGCGCTCGGCCGCCAATTCCGTCGAGGCCTGAATCGCGAAATAGCCGACCGCTTCCGAAGTGCGATCCGCAATTTCGATCGCTTCCTGCGAAGCGTACGGCAATCGCAGCTTATAGAGCAGGTCCTGAAAGCCCATGATTCCCAGGCCGACCGGGCGATGCCGGAGGTTCGAGCGTCGCGCTTGCGGCACGCCGTAATAATTGATGTCGATCACGTTGTCGAGCATCCGCATTGCGGTCGTCACCGTCGTACGAAGCAAGCCGTTGTCAAACTGTCCGTTCACCACATGCTCGGCCAAGTTCACGCTGCCGAGGTTGCAAACCGCGATCTCATCGTCGGAGGTATTGAGCGTAATCTCCGTGCACAAGTTGCTGCTGTGTACCACGCCCACATGCCGCTGCGGCGAACGGATGTTGCAGGCGTCTTTGAAGGTGATCCACGGATGCCCCGTTTCGAAGAGCATTGTGAGCATCTTCCGCCAGAGCCCCAGGGCCTGCACGCGCTTGTGCACCTTCATTTCCCCCCGGGCCGCCTTCGCTTCGTAGGCTTCATACTTCGCGCGGAACTCTTGGCCGTAGAGGTCATGCAGCTCCGGCGATTCGTCCGGTGAGAACAAAGTCCAATCGGCGCCGGCTTCCACGCGCTCGAGAAACAGATCCGGAATCCAATTCGCCGTGTGCATGTCGTGCGTTCGTCGGCGATCGTCCCCCGTGTTCTTGCGCAGGTCGAGAAACTCTTCGATGTCGAGATGCCATGTTTCCAAGTAACCGCAGACGGCCCCCTTGCGTTTGCCCCCTTGGTTCACGGCCACGGCCGTGTCGTTGGCCACCTTCAAAAACGGCACGATCCCTTGGCTCTTGCCGTTGGTCCCCTTGATGTGGGCTCCCATGGCTCGCACGCGCGTCCAATCGTTCCCGAGGCCGCCGGCATACTTCGAGAGCAGCGCGTTATCGCGCAGCGCCGAGTAGATGCCGTCGAGTCGGTCGGGCACCGTCGTGAGGTAGCAGCTCGAAAGTTGCGGCCTGAGCGTGCCGGCGTTGAAGAGCGTCGGCGTGCTGCTCATGAAGCGCATGCTGCTGAGCAACTTGTAGAATTCGATCGCGTGCCGTTCCCGATCGATTTCGCCGATCGCCAAACCCATCGCCACGCGCATGAAGAAGGCTTGCGGCAATTCAAACCGGCGATCGTCGGCATGCAGGAAATAGCGGTCGTACAGCGTCTGCAAGCCGAGATACGTAAACCGCAGATCGCCGGCCGCGTCGAGGGCCCGACCAAGCTGCTCCAGGTCGAACTCCGCAAGCCGCGGGTCGAGCAGTTCGCGCTCGATGCCGTAGCGAATATAGGCCGCGAAGTAGTCGGGATAGAGTTCCGCCATTTCGTCGAACGTCGCTTCGGTCTTGGCGACGTCGAGCACCATCAGGGCTTCATGTCGCAAGCCGTCGAGCAGTAGTCGCGCCGCGACGAACGAGTAGTTCGGCTCCCGTTCCACGTGCGTGCGCGCCGCCATGACCAGGGCCCGCGCGACGTCGGCTTCCGGCACGCCGTCGTAGAGCGTACGGCCGAGTTCGTGCAACACGCTTTCGGGTTGCACGTCGACCAAGTTGCGGCAGGCTTCCCGCACGACGGTCTGCAATCGGTTCCAATCGAGCGCGCGGCGCGAACCGTCGGCCGTGGTGATTTCCAACACGGGAAAGGCCGGCAGCGCCGGATCGCTCGAGCGTTGTTGCGACCGCTGCTCGCGGTAGAGCACATAGGCGCGAGCCGTCTTGTGTTCGCCGGCCCGCATCAACGCGAGCTCGACCTGATCTTGAATGTCTTCAATGTGGATGGTGGCGGGCTGCGGCCGGCGCTGGAGCGCGTCGACCACTTGCCGCGTCAAGCGTTCGACCGTTTCACGAATGCGGGCTGAATGTTCCGAGGCGCTCCCTTCGACGGCGAAGAACGCCTTGGTCATGGCGAGCGAGATCTTTTGAGCGTCGAACGAAGCGAGCCGGCCGTTGCGGCGAATCACGCGCAAGGCGGCGTCGTCAGGCGGGAGATCGGCGGCGGAAGTTTCCAAAGGGCGCGAAGCAGCGAGCGTGGTCGACAAGAATACCTCCATGCGTGCGCGCA
>CAZWDN010000264.1:0-7133 GCA_964633125.1 uncultured Pirellula sp.
CAAGCCGCGGTCGCCAAGGCCGTCGCCGACGCCGTGGCGGAAAACATCATCCCGAAGTCGAAGGCCGAAGAACTCGTCATCGTTTGCGGCGTGTTCATCCACTGGCAAGCCGCCGACGACAAGAAGATCTACGACTACAACTACGAAGCCACGAAGCAAGCCATCAAGAACGCCATGGAAGGCAAGCCGACGGCCGACGAAATGATCGCCCAGAAGGACAAGGTCAAGCACCCCTTCCAAGGCTTCTAAGCTTTGTCGTCGTAGGAACAACCAACGCCAATCAAGCTCGTCGGGCCCACCCCGGCGAGCTTGTTGCGTTTCATGAACGTCCGGAGACGAGCGACTAGTGCGACGTCTCCCGGTATCCCGTCGGTATTCTTTCCCCCCTCCCTCCTCCGCCCTCTCCCTTATGTCGAAGCCCCTCATCCTCGTTCAACTCGACACCGATTCGCAGCCGAGCGTTTTCGACGGCGTCGTGGCCGTCGATGCCGGCGTGCAGCATCTCTTCCGGCACTCGGGAATTACGGCCGAAAACGTCCGCGATCGCGTTCACGGCGCGATCTTCACGCGCGGCGTCGACGACCTCCACAACACGGCCCTCTTCATCGGCGGCTCCGACGTCGCCGCGGGCGAGGCCGTGCTCAAGGCGGTGAAGAAATCGTTCTTCGGGCCGATGCGCGTATCGGTGATGCTCGACTCCAACGGCGCGAACACCACGGCGGCGGCCGCCGTGCTGGCGGCGCGCAAACATCTCGACCTTGCCGCGACCACGGCCCTGGTGCTCGGCGCGACCGGCCCCGTCGGCCGGCGCGCCGTACGGTTGCTGGCGCGCGAAGGAGCGACCGTCCGCGTCGCCTCGCGCGATGCGTTGCGGGCCGAGCAAGTTTGCCAAGAGATTCGCGCGGCCGTACCCGCGGCCAAGCTCTCGGCGCACGCGGCGGCCGACCCCGCACAAGCCGCCGCAGCGCTCGCCGGTTGCGGGCTCGTCATCGCAGCGGGCGCAGCAGGCGTCGAACTGCTCACGGCCGAGGCCCTGCGGCACGCGTCCGGTGTGAAGGTGGCGATCGACCTCAATGCGGTGCCGCCGGCCGGCATCGGCGGCATCGAAGCGTTCGACAAAGCGGTCGAGCGCGGCGACGTCACGTGCTACGGACCGCTCGGCGTCGGCGGCACGAAGATGAAAATCCACAAAGCGGGGCTGCGCAGGCTCTTCGAGCGCCATGACGCGGTGCTCGACGCGGACGAACTGTACGCGATCGGCAAAGATCTCGCGTAGCGTGGGCCGTTCGGCGAAAAAAATTGGCATCGTCGCCGCGAAAGAGTAGGTTGACGCGAAGCCGATTGCCCCGTTTCGGAGCGTTCGGTCTCGCCGTTGCTCTCCAAACGCGAGGGGAACATGCCGCGCCAGCCGATGTCCGTCGCTCGCATTCTCCTTTCCATTCCGTTCGGCGCCATGACGTTTTTCGGCGCTTACTTCGTGGGGCTCAATCTCACGAAGAAAGGGGGCTCCGTCTCTTTGTTTGAATGGAGCTTGCTGCTCATCGGCTTCGCCGGATCGACCGTGCTGACGTTCTGGCCCCGTAGTTCGCGACCTGCTCCGCGGCGCTTCGACGGCAAGCCGGCCCCAGGCAGAAGCGACCAACAGTGGATCGTCATCGCCGCGATCGCCGGGGCCGTGTTTGCGATGCTCGCGCTCACCGGCGTGGTCGTGTACAAAACGGTCGGGCGAACGTCGGACGAGACCGCCGAAGTCGACAACGACACGGCGCGGCAATCGACGAACGACAAGGGGCGAAGCAAGCGGCCAAGCTTGCGCGAGATCGCCGAGGAACCAAACCGGCGTGCGACGGAAGCGAACCAATCCACGCCCAAGCCGAAGGGGCGACAAACGTCGCCGCCGTCGAGTTCGCCCCCTAACCTCGGTCCGACCGCGTCGCCCCCGAAACCGTCGGCGACGCCTCCCAAGCCGCTGCCGGAGCTCGCGCCCCGCTCGGCGCCGTCCCCTGCGGAGTCGTCGTTGTTTGCGCACGTCGAAGCGACGGTCAAACAAGGACACACGCTGTCGTCACAGCAGCATGGGCGTAGCGACGAAGCGTTCGTCGACGTGCCGGAAGTCGGCGCGCTCTTGATCGGACTCGACGTCGTCACCGGAAAGTTCTTCGACGATACGATTATCCGCTCCGTTCGACCGTTATATTGGAGTCGCGAAGGGACGAAGGTCGGCGCATGGCGCGGCAACGCCGACGGGCAGGCCGTTCGCATCGAGGCCAAGCCGGGCTACGCCGTCGGCGGCCTGAACGTTCGCGCCGGCTTGGGCGTCGTAAATCTGAGTCTGGTTTTCATGCGAGTCACTGATCGACGACTCGACCCGACCGATCGCTACGAAACGCCGCCGATCGGCGGATCGTCGGGGGGCTCGGAGCGGGAAATGCTCGGCGGCGACGGCCGCCCGGTGGTCGGCATCCACGGCATGTCGTCGCGGCCCGACAAGCAGGAAGGTTGGATCGGCATCGGCCTAGTGACCATTGCTCCGAAGCCGGCTCCGCCGCTCACAGAAGCCGACGAAACGTCCTTCTTCGCGCGTATCCAACAAGCCGTGCGCGAAGAGAAGACAGTCGATTCGGAAATGCTGGGGCGCGGCAACGTCGACTATCGCGACGTCCCGCCCGGCGGAGCGCTTTTGGTCGGACTCGAAGTGACGATCGGAAAATTCATCGATAGCGAAACCATTCGCTCGGTAAAGCCCGTCTATCGTACGCGTACCGGCGTCGTCGACGGCAAGTGGCAAGGCACGACCGAAGGGAAGCATGTCCGTATGGTCGCGAAGCCCGGTTACGCGGTCGGCGGGCTCAAGATTCGCGCCGGCCTCGGTATCGCGAACCTGCGCATCGTCTTCATGCGGATCACGACGGCGGGCCTCAACCCGAACGACAGCTATGAGAGCGAGCGTCCCGGCGGCATGGGCGGCGGCGACATGGACCCGCTCGTGAACGACGGCTCGCTCGTCGTCGGCATCCACGGGATGTCGCCGGACGATCCGCGCAACGTACTCTGCGGCCTGGGGCTCGTGACGATCCCCGGCGATCCGCGATAGCGGGAAAGCCGGCCGAATGCACTATTCTGCAAACCTGACTTGGCGCAAAAAAGAAAGCGGCGACGCGCCTGATGCGAGTCGCCGCTTCTTATTCCGCTCAGTTGTATTGCCGGGAAACGAATCGCAGCCTACGAAATGTCTCCGGCGTACTTCAAACTATTCGCGCGGGCGTACCGCGCCGGTCAGGCCGCTGTAATCTTGGCGATCTTCCGGGTGCCAGAGCGGCAAACCCAGGGCGATGCGCCGGGCCAAGGCTTCGAGTTTTTCGTTGGATCCGGCCGGCGCGTCCGTCGGGACAAAATCGTCGGTGATCCGGGGGGAGTAGTCTTCGTCGTGTCCAAACTGAAGAATCGCATCAAATACATTACCCATCGCTGCTCGTCTTACCCTCCGCAAAATATCCGCCCCGCGTCGAAGCCCGTCACCGTCGACGGCCGGAGAATCGGCAACTGGCCGTTCTCCAACCGCCCGGGAAGCTCCCGTCCGCGATACACAAGAAACCCGAGCCGGACCGAAACATAACAATGTCTCGATACGAATACGGCTCAACCTCTTTCGACCGCTGCCTGGGAGTACGTAGCTCAGGCAAACCCGTGTTCGCCGATCTCGCGTACTGGGCGGGTAGGACAGCGGTCTCGTAAAGCGATTGATTATTCTCGACGTCTCGATAATGTCAAATTTTTTTCAGAGTGATTTGATAGAATCCCATTTGACACCGCTAACCGGCGGGGGAGTCGCTATCGCCGTTAAACGTTTTGCTTAAAATGACTTAGTGCGGAATGAGCCCGGAAAATGCCGCTGCGGCTTAGGGTGAAAATTACGAAACATTTACACGCGGGAGACGGCCGTCATGTGGGTCCACAAAGAGTTTCGCCTGCCGGCATTTCGACGTGGATTCCACCTCGTAACCCGCCACGTTTGCGAGGCTCTGCCGGAACTGAAAAACGTCAGGGTCGGGCTGCTCCATGTCTTCATCCGGCATACCTCGGCCTCGATTTCGATCAACGAGAACGCCGATCCCGACGTCCCGGCCGACCTGGAACAGGCCGTGAACGCCGTTGCCCCGGAGAGCTTTCCCTACACACACACGATCGAAGGGCCCGACGACATGCCGGCGCATGTGAAATCGGTTCTGATCGGCAGTTCCGTAAGCATTCCCGTCCAGGACGGACGCCTATGTCTGGGAACGTGGCAGGGGATCTACCTGGGCGAACACCGCAACCACGCCGACGGCCGGAGCTTGGTACTGACGCTGCAAGGAGAGTAGAGCAGCCGGCAGTTGGCAGCGGTCAGGCGGCAGCAAGCATTTGCGTGCCTGCCGGCAATGGCTCCGGACTTTATCTGCGTCCCGCCTACTGCCGGCTGCCAACCGCCGACTTATAGCGCCCTCACATTCGGAACTCTTTTACCAAAGTTCCCAACCGGCACGGCCGATAATTCCCCCCGTGTTGGAGACCGCGGCTTCCTGACGAAGCCGCGAATCACCTCCGACGCGGACGCCGAAGCGCCCCCCGCGCGACGACGTTCTCGACCGCGCGTTATTCCCCCGTTTCGACTCGTCGTCTTGGCCTGCGGTCCCCCCACCGCAGTCGACATGATGTATTTGCCGGCACCTATTCGTCGCCGCACTGCGCGCCCGTTTTCCGCCCCACCGGCGGCAACGACGTCACCGCCCTTGCATCGCGATCCGACGGCCTCACTCGGCACGCCGGCCGCAGTCGCCCGACCGAGCGACGCTCTCTCGGCTCACGCGCCGCGTCCTCCCACGGTCGTCGTCGGACGACCAAGCGTCGCCGGGGATCCAACCGCGGACTCCGCACCGAGCACTTGGTACTCAATCCCGGTGCCGGGAACCATGCACCACGAACCAAGCAGTTAGCACGAACCACTCACCCACTAAGTACCGAACACGAACCACCACCGACGATCGCAACGGCGACGTGACGGCTCAAGCGCATGGCGGCGATGGAACGACGCGCTTCGCGGCTTTCGAGCCGGGAGAAGACCGTCGTCGATCCATCGTGGCGCGAATCCGTCCTGATCCGCCGCTCTCCGAACGCACCGAACCATGACCATTTCCAAATCTAGGCTTCGCCGCGCCGCATCGCTGTTGTTGCTGGGGATCTATCCCGGCTGCTCCGGCCTGCCGTTCCCCGCGCCGACGACCGCGACGAACCGAAGCGCACCGCAGGCCGAACGGCAATCGGCCGTGCCGCGATCGTCGACGGCGAACCCGGCGGCCGTCACCGCGGCCGACGCTTGCCTGGCGACGGCGCGTGAAATGGAAGCGCACGCCGATCACTTGGCGGCGGTCGAACAATATGAACGGGCTCGTAGTTTGGAGCCCGACCGTCCCGGCATCAGCCTGCGTTTGGCGGCGCTCTATGAACATCTCGGCGATCAGAAGCGGGCCGCGGCCGAATACGAAGCCGCACTCGAGGAAGACGCGACGAGCACCGAGCTTTGGAACGACTATGCCTACTTTCAATTCCAACGCGGCGATCTCGACGACGCGGAAGCGTCGGCGCGCAAGGCGATCGAGTTGGAGCCCGAGCACAAACGGTCGTGGGTGAATCTCGGCGTGATTCTCGCCGAACAACAACGCTACGACGAAGCGTACGACGCGTTCGCACACGCGGTGAATCCCGCCGCGGCGCACAACAATTTGGGGATCATCCTCGCGCGGCAAGGACGCGTCGACGACGCGCGGCGCGAACTCGCGGAAGCGCAGCGTCTCGACCCGACGTTGCGACAACCGCCGAATGTTTTACGGCAACTCTCCGAAGAATTCGTGCGCGTGACGCAAGAAGAAACGGCGCTACAAGGCGCCCCGCATGCGAAATCGCCGATCGCGCATCACGCCGCAAGCGCCGCGGCGCACGCAGCGAAGGCGCCGCGCGCCGTCGCTCAGAATTCCGCGCCGATTTTTGTGAACGATTCCGCGGCGGAAGACGATCACCATGTGCACGCCGCGACAAGAAGTCCGACTCGTGACGCGAGTCGAGGTCTGCGTCGCTGACAAATCACGCGAGCCGGGGGGCACGCGGCGGGGCGGTGTCGGGGGACACCGCCCCGTTTTTTTATTTCACGACGGAAGTTGCGCCTCCGTCGTCGCGCAAAGAAAAGGCGGCCGCTTCGATGCGGCCGCCGGTCCGTTCGTCGCATGCGCGAATGTGAGACTTGCTCTAGCCCGCCAGCCGCGTGATCTGCGAGGCGTCGAGCATCGGAGCATCCGCTTCTCGATAGCGATACTGCATCACGTACGCGTCTTCGGTCGTGTCGTCGTAGAAATCGCGCAACACGCTGACGGCCCGAAAGCCTTGGGCGCGGAAGAAAAGCTGGGCGGCGAGATTCGTTTCGCGCACTTCGAGCAGGATGCGGCTGCGGCGTTGCGGCGAAAGCTTGCCGATGAGCTTCGCGATCATCTTCGCGCCGACCCCTTGGCGTCGGCCGGTCGCGTCGACGGCGAAGTTCAGAACGTGCAGCCGATTCTTATGCAGTTCGTAGATCATGTAACCGACGATTTGATCGTTCAGTTCCGCGACCATGCCGATGCAGTTGCGTTGCCGCAAGCAGCGAATGAACTCTTCTTCCGACCACGGAAACTCGAACGACTCGGCTTCGATCGCGAGCACTTCTTGCATGTCGCGACGAATCATCCACCGGACGTGGAAACCGACGTTTTGATAGGGCGCGCTCATTCCGGGCTCCTTCCCTCGCGGCACGTCCTTAGCGCCGCGTCGCATCGACACGGCCGCACGGACGCGATCCTTCCGGCTCGCTTCCCAAGACGCCGATCCTCGACGTCGAAACGAGCGGGCGAAAGTTACCCCAAGGGGCGGGGCGCGCCAAGATCGATCGGCCGGACGATGCCGGCACCGGCGGCGGGACGCCGGCCGAGATACCAGGCAAAACACTACGACTTTCGCAGGGCGCTGAGCTTCGGGCTGACGTTCAAAAGCCGCTCGCGCACGTGCCGCAGGCTCGGATGCAGCCGACAGCCGACGACCACGGCCAAGATAACCCAGCCGACGATCGT
>CAZWDN010000265.1:0-5837 GCA_964633125.1 uncultured Pirellula sp.
CACGCATCGACGTAAGAAATCGGATTGGTTACCGACCCGTCGACACCGCTACCGGTGAGCGTGTCTCGCGAAAACACGCTCATCGCTCGCTTCCTAAGGCCGTTTGAGAGACTCCATCTCTTACGGCGTACCTAGCCCGAAGGTCGGTGCCGAGCATGCGCGTTACCTCGGGACCGGGTGTTCCGACCGGTGGCTCCCTTCCTCACGCGACAGCGTCTTTCCGAGCACCTTCCTCCGCAGACGAACGCTTCGACGTACTGCAAAGCAGCAGAGGTCGAATGCGATTTGTTACGCCCAGTATCCCGAATGTGCCGGCCCAAAATCCAGAGAAGTTTTGGCCGGCTGCAACTTTTTTTCACCACAGAGGCACAGAGACGCAGAGCAGGAGATCGGGGGATGCAGAGGGGATGTGGGGGATGAAATGCAGAGGGGTGTTGCTATCGAATACTAGCCCCGAAGCGCGAGCGAGGGGACGCCTCGTTTTCACCACAGAGTCACGGAGCCACGGAGTCACGGAGAACGCAACCAAGTGAGCCCGTTCTCCCCGCCCGTCTTCCCTGTGCCTCTGTGTCCCTGTGGTTAAATCGCCCCACTGCTACGGCGCGTTCGCCTTTTCTTGCCCCTTGGCGATGATCTGCTGGGCCGTGAGTCCGTGGAGGTCTTTGAGCATGTCGTGCAGTTCCTGCTTCTCTCCGCTCATGGCCGATTGAAACATGTTCCCCATGCCGTGCATGGCCACGCTCGCGGCAAACTTCTGCTTCTCCTCTTCGCTCATATTCTTCGCCATCGCCTCCATGCTCGCCTTGAAACTCGCCTCGCTGGAAGTATCCAAAGTCGGCGCCCCGCCGCACCCGACGACCAACGCCAGAGCGCACACCAAGAGAAAGAACTTGTTCATGACCAGCGCCTCCGAGAAAAGAGAGAAGAACGCCACCCTGACACATCCTTCCGCCCGACGACGTTAAGCTAGACTTATCGAGAAGCAAACGACAACAACATTCGACGGAATTTCCCCAAAGAGGACCAAAGGATGGCACCTTCTGTATAATTCGTGATCGGCTTCACGTTTACCGAGGGCGCAACCATGCAAAACAAGTCGGCGTTTCTTTCTTGGCTTGAATCTCGTGAGCCGTACCTTCGGCTTGCAGAAGTCGTCGCCGTTACATTGATCGGCTCCTACATCGGTTGGCAACAAACGAAGATTGCCGGCCATTCGGTGGAAATTGCCGAGAGAGAGCTTGAAATTGCGACTAAGGAATTAAAAACGGCCGAATTGCAAGCGGACATTGCCCGCACCAGTCTTACGCCGTACTTCACGTTTCAGAACATTTGGAGCGAACACTACATGACGTTGATGGTTCGCAATACCGGCGGCAAATGCCGCACTCTTCACGGCAAGGCGATTTACTACCTTGAGATTGACGCCGGCGACAGGCCGAAGCGACGAGTCGAATTGACCAATTTTTTTCAAGAACGTCTGCCCAACGACGACAACGAGTTTCAATTTCGCTACCCGAAGCACGAGGCTTTTACTGGTATTTACCGGGCATTGCCGACTTATACTCTCAAATGGGTCGATGATAAAAAGCCGAAACATCGAGTCGTTTGGTATGTCGAGCTGACGTTTGTAGACTCGCTCGGCAACGAAAGGCTTGAGCGTTATGACATTGAGCCTTGGATGACTACATCGAAGCCTGCAGCCGCACGCCCGACTTTCGTTTCGTCTATTGATATGTCAATGTTGATCGAAGCAAATGGCGACCCCAAAGACGAAGAGATTAGAGCCGCATTTGAAAGGGCGATTGAAGTGGCTTTGAAGATTCCGGATAACCAACTTCCCTAACCCGCGGGGTGGCACGCTGGACCGCCGAAAAGAATACTAAAGACAGGCGATAAAAAAAGGTCGGCCCATCATGGGCCGACCTTTACGGTGAACGATTTATGCTAGCTAATCACTTCTTCGGTTTGACGATTTTGACAGTGCCGTCGTGATCAACAACAATTGTCTTGCCTTCCAAATCTGAGAGCTTCTTAATCACATCCTTCGTGACGGTAAACTTGTGCGGCCCACCGATTCCATCCTGCGGAAACGGGTCGAGCTTAAATCCGAGCTTCTGCAAAGCGTCGGAAATCGAATAACCAACCGGTTGCTGCATCGCTCCCATTGAAGCGATGGCACCAAAAAGAACTAACGCAACGAGAGCTTTCCGCATTTCGCGAACTCCATTTTGAAAAGAAACAAGCAAAAACTAGTTGTTAGTCGTCGAGCAAGAACTCCATATCGAGAACATCGACGAGTTTCAGGGCACCGGCCTCGGCTGGCGTAGCCGAAGGCATCGGATTCTTATTAAGAAATTCCTCGTGTCGGTCAGCTTCCGACAGTGCCATCTCGACGGCGTTCTTGAGGGTTTTGGCGGGAATTGAGAGTAGGCGAACATTGGCTTACAAGCCAAATGGAGGTCTTCTGCGTCTTCAATAAATGCCGCGTTCCATATTGCCAATCGCCTCGATTGAGCACGTGAGCGACAGCGCCCGATTGCCAGTTGCGCTTCCTGCATTTGGTTATAGAGCCCTGCCAGATACGCCCACTGAGACGAAAAACGCGAATAGAGCCCCGCGTAGAAAGCAGCGAAGATCGCGCCATACCATGACAGTGACTCGTGAATTACGGCGCCAATCCGATCAAACTTTGGCACCCACGTATTTGCCGGATTCACAAACTCCTTGAACAACAGCACCCCGACATATACAAGCGTTGCCGTCCACGCGGATCGGAGCATTATCACAGTACCGCCGTTGGGACGCCACTTAAGCATGAATTCACCCGATGCCCAATACAGCACGTCATCGACGCGTTCGAATACAACTGGTTCGTCGCACATTTCTAGAAACCACAAAGCATTGTTAAATCATGTGAATAGGTCGGTTGAAATCCACGTAAATCTCTTGTCGCTGCGCGACCCCGCGAAGTGGCACGGACAACTTGTTGTCCGTGCGCCGAAGGCGCTAGAGGCCCCCAAACAGGGCACTTCATGCAACAGAATCCTCTTGTCGCTGTGCGACCCCGACAACGAGTTGTCGGGGCCACCCTTTACACACAGGCCCTCAATTCACTTCCATAATTCACGATCGAGCAATCGATAATTCACCGCCTCGCCCACATGTTCCGCTTGGATCGTCGCGCAGCCTGCGAGGTCGGCGATGGTTCTCGCCACGCGGAGAATCTTGTCGTGGGCGCGGGCTGAGAAGCCGAGTTCGGTCATGCAGCCTTTCAGCAGGATGCCGGCGTCTTTGTCGAGCGTGCAGTGTTGGCGGATTTGTCGGCTCGTGAGTTGGCCGTTGTAGCGCGCGCGGCCGGCGCCGAGGCGACTGGCCTGCACCGCGCGGCACGCGCTCACCGCGGCCCGCATGTCGGCGCTCGTGAGGCCGGGCGTCGTCGCCGAGAGTTCCTTGAACGGCACGGCCGGCACTTCGATTTGAATGTCGATCCGGTCTAAGAGCGGGCCGGAAATCTTCGACATGTACCGCTCGATCTGCGGCACCGCGCAATTGCAGCGGCGACGGGCATCGTTGCGGTAGCCGCAAGGGCAGGGGTTCAACGCGGCGACCAGCATGAAGTGGGCCGGGAACGTCGTGCTGCTCAAGGCCCGCGAGATCGTCACGGTGCCGTCTTCCATCGGCTGCCGCAAGACTTCGAGCGTCCGGCGATTGAACTCGGGAAGTTCGTCGAGGAATAAAACCCCGTGATTTGCGAGCGATATCTCGCCCGGCGCCGGGGTGCTGCCGCCGCCGACCAGGCCCGCGTCGCTGATGGTATGGTGCGGATTGCGAAACGGCCGCGTGGCGAGAATCGGCTGGCCCGAGGGGAGCAGGCCCATGGCGCTGTAAATGCGGCTGGTCTCGATCGACTCGTCCGGCGTGAGCTCCGGCAGCACCGTCGGCAGGCGCTTCGCGAGCATCGTCTTGCCCGAGCCGGGCGGGCCGACCATCAGCAAGGTATGGCCGATTACACCCCATAGCGTCGCAGATTTTCGCGGTAGACTTTACGCGGGGGCAACGAATCGCTTAAACGCCCCGTAGCAGCGGTCCGCTCGCCCGCCCGCAAAAACTCCCCTTGGACCCTCGAATAGTGCGTAGGACGCGAAGCTACGCAATTGAGGCCCAAAGCGAGGCGATGGCAATGCCAACCTTGTACTCGCGGCCCGAAGGTTGGCATTTGCTACCTGCGGCCAATTCCGCTTACTAAGTTTGCCTGGATGGATATCTCATCCCGATCATATCGCGAGCGAAGGTGAGCGGCTGATCCCCGCGAAGAACTCCGACGGCTGTGGTGGTACATCCATCCCCCCAGCCGTCGGAGTCGCCCTTAAATCAGATGGATGGCCCAAAATGAAGAAGCTTCCCTATACGTCGCCTCGCATGATTGTGGCGAATATGTGCAAACCAGGACAAGCGAGCCGCCACATCAGCAGCTTAGACCTGAAACCGAATGACTCTGTGATTCTCTGGCTAAGGGTTTCCGCGCGAACTCAAGAGCATTCTAAGAACCTCGACGATCAACAAGCATTCTTAACTGCCGTAGCAAAACAATTCGGTGCCGTGATTGTGGGAGTTGAGCGTCATGTAGGCTCAGGCTGGAACATAAGTGCATTAATCCACGCTGCTGCGAAAGCACGCTCGGAGAATGCGATTCTGCTTCCTGGCCGCGGACGTCGGCAAAATCGACTTCGTAATTGCCGTACGATTCGAACCAACGCTCGAGGCTCGTCGGCGTCGGGTCGACTTCGACTTGCCGCGAGAGAAACGCCGCGGCTTGCGTGAGGCTGGAAATCGGAAACACTTCGACTTTCGCGACGACGGCCGCTTCCTGCGCGTTTTCGGCCGGCACGATGATGCCGCGCAGCGCATGGCCGTTGGACTTCGCGCCCTGTCCGCGTCGGCTGCGCTGCTCGGCCGCGGCGATGGCCATGGAGAGCGAGCCTTTCACGGGCCGCGCAGCGCCGTCCATCGCGAGCTCGCCCACGACGGCAAATTCGCCGAGTGCATCGCCGGCGATCTGCCCCGAGGCCGCGAGCAGCCCCAGCGCGATCGGCAGATCGAACGACGCGGCGTGCTTCGGCACGTCGGCCGGCGCGAGATTGATGACGATGCGGTCCTCGGGCTTTTGGTAGCCGGAGTTCACCAGCGCCCGTTCGATGCGATGCACGCTTTCGCGGACGGCGGCCTCGGGCAGGCCGACGAGCACGGTCTTCGGCAGGGCGCCGGCCGAGACGTCGACTTCGACCTCGACGGGCACGGCGTCGATGCCGACGAGCGTGAACGTATGCAACTTGGCCAGCATTCCGAGCCCGTGTTTTTGCGGTTTCCGTGCAGTTTTCGCCGTTCCGCGTGCGTGCGGACGGTCCGCGCGAGGGACCCCGAACGTGCGGCGTGGCACCCCTCGCGATAACTGTGCGAGCATTGTGACGGCCCGGACGGCGCGACGCAAACATTTCGCGAGCGAAACGCGCAGATTTCGAAGTTTCGCAGGCGGACTTGGCGGGAGCGAGCGGCGGGCAGTGCGGCCGGGTTCAGCGCCGCCGCGTGCGAGACGACCAACGATTTTGAACAGGGAGCGAGGAGAGCACCGGCGTCCGATTGCGCCGCGTGCGCACCTCGCTGACTTTGCAAACCAGACGGCGGAGATGAACGCGGAAGCTCGCCGCGGGATGGAAATCTGTAACGATGCCGGCGGCTGAAACGCCGTAAAACACGGGCCGCGGCGTGGCTTGAGAAAAATTCGATGAGTAGCCGGTTGACGAAGTGCTAAGGTTTTGCGAGACTCCTGCCGATGTAGT
>CAZWDN010000265.1:5937-7127 GCA_964633125.1 uncultured Pirellula sp.
ATGAGTAGCCGGTTGACGAAGTGCTAAGGTTTTGCGAGACTCCTGCCGATGTAGTTGCGTCTGCGGAACGAACAGGAGTGTTGGGAACGCGGTTGATTCGCGTCGTTCTCAACAAAAAAAGTTCGCCTCCTTGACGAAACGAACGAAGTTTGGAATTATTACTTGACGCGACCGAGACGAGCCGATAAGTTTGTCTCTTCGCACTGCAAGTGAGCTCGACGCAAGTTGAGTGCTCGTCACGTCGAAGTGACAAAACGCAGAGTTGAGTGTTGGCGAAAGTTGTACGTGGGTGGTCAGAGATCGCGTTCTCGCGACTCACCGCTGCCGAGTCTTTAAGACTTGTGTTCAGCGGGGGTTGAAAGTAGAACTCGGCCTCTGCCTACCGGCAGCTTAGTCAGCACCCGTCTTTGTGTCGGGTGCTGATTTCGTTTGGTCTTTGACAATTTGGTTTGTGGTAATTTGTGGCATCTGAAAATTGACCACGTAGTCACTCGTCTAACCACGAGCGGCCAACGAGTCAGTTCTTCAAGGCACTTAGTATTACTCGACGGGCACAAGCGGGCGCCGGGCGGAAACGTCAGGCGTGTTGCGAGTGTGCCGTCAAAAGATCAAAGATCGTTACGGTTGAGGCTAGTACCCTCAACTTAATAAGTGGCGACGCAGGGTTTCAGCTTTCACCGAGCTGCGATCGAATTAAGTTTCGCTCGTAGGTCGGCAAGAACGTTGGATCAATGTGGTCAAGCTACTAAGGGCGTATGGGGGATGTCTAGGCGATAAGAGGCTCTAAAGGACGTGGAAAACTGCGATAAGCTCGGGGAAGCCGTTAAACAGGTGTTGATCCCGAGATCTCCGATGTGCGAGTACTGAATCCATAGGTACTCGTGGCGAACGCGGACAACTGAAACATCTCAGTAGCCGTAGGAAAAGAAAGAAAAATCGATTTCCTCAGTAGTGGCGAGCGAACGGGAAATAGCCCAAACCGCGGAGGTTTTCCTCTGCGGGGTTGTAGGGCCTCTCACATGGGAGTTACAAAGCGAACGGCTAACCGAACTGTCTGGAAAGTCAGACCATAGCGGGTGACAGTCCCGTAGGCGAAAGCTGATTCGCCTCCCGAGAGGTACCTGAGTAGGTCGGGTCACGTGGAACCCCGACTGAATCTACGGGGACCATCCCGTAAGGCTAAATACTCT
>CAZWDN010000266.1:0-7117 GCA_964633125.1 uncultured Pirellula sp.
AGCTATAGCGGCGTCACCGGCCACGGTGCCATGAGCGGCGGAGGCGGCTTCGGCGATGCCCAAGACTTCTGCGACAGCAACTCGTACCCGTACGACGGCGCCCAAGAATCGAAATGCGTGAACGTCGCGGCCTTTGCCTTCACGGAGTCGAATTCCTAAGCGGGCGGCCGGGAAAAAAGATCGAACTCTCCAACCGCGCGGAGCACCTGCTCCGCGCGGTTTTCTCTTTTGTTCGATTCGGCTAAACCAAGAGTTCCGCCGAACTGATCGGTCCAGGACGCAACCGCCGCCAAGTCATTATTAACGGCTGATCGCGCGGACAACACACTGCCGCGGCCGTGCGAAAGGTCGCACCGATCGGGCGTTCGACGAATTGCCATTGTTCCGGATGATCGTCCAGCGGCGGCGTAAACGAGATCGACGGAACCACTTCGCCGGCCGGGTCATATTCCGCCGGAAACGCGAACGAGAACTGATCGAGGGGAATGGCCAAGCCCATTCCGCGCGCCTTAATGTACGACTCCTTTAACGTCCAAAGCTCGAAGAATCGGTCGCGCTGTCGTGAGTCGGGCAGTTGTCGCAGTGCCGCGACCTCACTGGGCGAAAAGTAGCGGTCGGCCAAATCTAAGCACGAGGTTTCCCGCTGCGTCGCTTCGATATCGACGCCGATTTCCAGGCTTCGTGAAACCCCGATGAGCGCGCCCCCGCGGGTATGTGATAAGTTGAAGCGAAGCGAAGTTTCCGCCTTGGGTTCGACGATGTGCGGTTTTCCCCAATCGTTCCAGGCATAGCGCCAAGCCGCGGGTTCGATCTCCGAATAGTTGCTCAGAACTAGTCGAAGTACGCCGTGTGACAGGGCGAAACTATCGCGATCGCGAGCGAATAGGAAACGATCCCGCCGCCGACATTCTTCTTCGTCGAGCAAGTCCACGCCGGTCGCCGCGGCATCGTAGCCGTCGAAATCTGCGAACGCGGCAAACCAAAGATCGACTTCGGGCATTGCGTTTGTTGTTCTTTGACGCGCAACAAAATGGTTGGGATGGGGGGACTTAAGCTCTTCAGCGATGAGTTGGCCGTCGATTTGTCGTTCAAATCTAACCGCAGAGCGTCGTCGCGGCACTGTGATAATACGTTGGGAGGTGCGGCGGTGATTGTCCATGGTGTGCCTTTACCACCACCCTGCGGGCTGGTATGGTGCTATCCATGCGATTGCCTTTCCCCCCTGCTCTTACTGCCGCGAAAACGAGCTATCACGAGCGGTTTCGCCCCCTATGTCGATTCGAGTTCTGATCGTCGACGACCACGAAGTGGTACGCTCCGGCCTCAAAAGTGTCCTGGAAACCGCAGGATTTGAGGTCTGCGGCGTTGCTTCGACGCTCAAAGACCTTGTGTCGATGGTTGAGAAACTTCGCCCCGACGTACTCCTGCTAGATGTTCGCCTCGGCGATGAAAACGGGTTGGAAGTGGTACCTGCGGTTAGGGCTTTCAACCCCCCCGTGAATGTGCTGCTGTTTTCGGCCCACGACAATCCGTCGCACGAAGCCCGAGCTTACGCGGACGGGGCCAACGGATACCTGTACAAATCGGCCGACCTGGAATCTCTGCTCGATTCGATCCGGCGAGCCGCCGCGGGGGAATCGCTGTGGCAGCGGACGGATCAGCGTCGGCTGAACAATTTCGTGAAGGCTTCCAAACCGCCCGTCGGCGAACATGCTCCGCTTACGCCGCGAGAGCAAGAGATCCTGAAAATCCTCGCGACGGGCGCCACTAATAAACAGATCTCGCAGGACCTCGGCATTAGTGCCGAAACGGTTAAAGAGCACGTGCAGCACCTGTTGCGGAAAATCGGCGTCACGGATCGCACGCAGGCCGCCGTTTGGGCCGCGCGTAACGATTTGCTCTGAGTCGTCCCATGCAAAGGAGCGGCCTCGTTCGACCGGCTACTTCACGGCGGCCGGCGTCGTTCTTGCCGCCAGATGCAGGGCCGAGAAACGCTGTAGCGAGCCGGTCAGTTGCGCCGGGGAGACGTAGCCCGTTACGCGTCCCAGCTCACTTTCGTCAGGGCGAAGAATCAGCGTCGTCGGGTAGGCTCGTACCGCGATGCGGCGTTCTAATTCCGGCGCCGTGCCGCGCGACACGATCAGAGCGACGAACCCCCGGTTTACTTCCGCCGCCAGCGTCGCGTTGCTGAGTGTCTGGTTCTTCATCTTCACGCAATACGGGCAGTGCGAAGACGTCACGTAAACCAGCAGCGGCAGGTCCTTTTCACCGGCTGCGGCGACCGCTTCGGCTACGTCGGTATGCCAAGCAATTTCGTCCGCCCCGCGAACTGCGTTCGCCGTTCCGATAATCAACGCGCAGGTCGCGAGCAAACGAAGCGACGACACGGCAGCCTCCCTGCAACGAAGATTACGCCCATCCTGGGCGAAGCGGAATTGCGCGACTCTTGAGGTCTTTATCGACGTTTTACGCCGAAGCCGTCGTGCAGAAGTTGCACGCTGCGACTATCCCCTACGGTCGACAAAGTTTACCGTTCGGAAGCCGAAGACCACGGACGCGTCGTCGCTAATTGCCCGACTTAAAAATCGGCGGCGAGACGAAGCAAAGCATCGATCGGGCCGGCACGATCAGCTTCCCGCTGTCGGGCGGTGACGGGCCGTCGAGGTCCGGAAACACGTCGAACGGGCTTTCCGCCGCCGTGTTGAGGAACAATCGCCACGGTTCGCGGCGGGCCAATTGCGGCAACTTGAATTCCCGCGGCAGCGAACCGGCGTGGATAAACAACATCACGTGGCGAGCGGGATGCTTCGTGCCCGGTAGGCTCGGCGTCGCTCCCCAAACGCTGATCAAGCTATGGTCAAACGGGCTCCAGTCGTGCGGCAAGCCGTCGGCGTTAAACCACGCGACGTCCGGCAACGTGTGATCGTCGCCCAGATGTCCGCTGACGAAGCTCGCCCGACGTACCGTCGGTTGCTGCTTGCGGAACTGAATCAGCGCCGTAGTGAAACGAAGCAAGTCGGCGTGCTTCTGCACGAGCGACCAATCGAACCATGAGGTCGGATTGTCTTGACAGTAAGCGTTGTTGTTGCCTCGTTGCGTCCTCCGAATCTCATCTCCTTGCACAAGCATCGGCACGCCCTGACTGAGCATGAGCGTAGCGAGGAAGTTGCGCACCTGGCGGTTGCGCCACATGTTCACGTCTTTGCGGCGCGTCGGCCCTTCGACGCCGAAGTTCTCGCAATAGTTTTGATTGTCGCCGTCGCGATTGTCTTCGCCGTTTTCCTCGTTGTGCTTATACGAGTAGCTCACAAGGTCGCTAATCGTGAAGCCGTCGTGCGAAGTAACGAAGTTGATGCTGTGGTACGGTCGCCGACCGCTCGAAGCGTACAGATCGCTCGAACCGGCCAGGCGTGTGGCGAGCGCGCCCAAAGTCGCGGGGTCGCCGCGCCAAAAACGGCGGACGTCGTCGCGGTAACGACCGTTCCATTCGGCCCAGCGTCGATTGGCGAACGAGCCGACCTGATATGCCCCGGCCGCATCCCACGCTTCGGCGATAATCTTCGTATCCGCCAACAACGGATCTTCGGCGATCGTCTCGACCAACGGCGGATTCGGCACCAAGTCGCCGTTTCGGTTGCGACTCAGAATCGACGCTAAATCAAAGCGGAACCCGTCGACATGGTAGTTGTGCACCCAATAGCGTAGGCAGTGGAAAATCAATTCGCGGACGATCGGATGGTTGCCGTTTACGGTGTTGCCGCACCCGGAGTAGTTTTTATAGTGCTCGCCGTTGCCCGCGAGCATGTAGTAGACGTTGTTTTCCAGGCCTTTGAAGCTCAACGTCGGGCCGTGCTCGTTCCCTTCGCAAGTGTGGTTAAACACCACGTCGAGAATGACCTCGATGCCGTTGCGGTGCAATTCGAGCACCATCTCCTTGAACTCACGGCATTGAGCGCCGGGCTCTTTCGAGGCGGCATAACCGCGGTGCGGCGCGAAGAAAGCCATCGGGTCGTAGCCCCAATAGTTCACGCGCGGCAGCGCTTCTCCCATCCACCCTTCGGTCGGAAAGTCGTGCACGGGCATCAGCTCGACGGCCGTTACGCCCAGCGACTTCAAATACGGAATCTTCTCGATGATGCCGAGGTACGTGCCCGGATTCTTCACGCCGCCGGACTTGCTCGCGGTGAATCCCTTGGCGTGCATCTCATAGATCACGCTTTCCGAGAGATTGCGCTTGAGATGCCGGTCTCCCTGCCAATCGAACGTGTCGTCCACCACGACGCACTTCGGCGGCCGAATGATGCCGTCGGTCGACGGCAAAAACTTGCCGGCCAGCGCGCGAGCGTAGGGGTCGATCAACCGGGCCTTGCCGTTAAATCGCTGGCCGCGGGCGGGGTCGAAAGGTCCGTCGGCCTGGAAGTGATAGAGTTGCCCCGCGCCGACGCCCGGCACGAATACGCTCCACACGTCTCCCCAACGGTCGAGTTCCGGGTTCAGGTGGATGATGTCCGCCGGCTCACGATCGTCTACGTGGTCGTAGAGCAGCACGCGCATGGCCGTGGCCGACTTGCTGACCACGACGAACTGCACGCCCGCTTCCTGGAGCACCGCCCCGTACGGCAGGCCGAGTGAGAACTGCAGCGGCGGATGAACTAACCCCATCGGACGTACTTCTGCAAAGCTACCGGCGACTCCGGAACTTAATAGCATACCACGATCTCGGGGCACGGCGGGAACTGTCGTACGTTGGGGGCCCGACACGGCCGGTGCCGCCGATCGTGCCGACGTTGACGGCTTTGACGCCGCCCCGTTGGTCGACGGAGGCGTTCGGATTTGTTTCCGTGAGGGCTCGGGCATTTTGATCGGTCGCCTGCGGGAGAAAGTTTGATCGAATCCGGGGGTAACGATTGCTCCGGTGTAGTTATCCGGAAACGACCGTCGCAAGGGAAATCTCCTCGAAAATCGAACCGAAGATCAGGCCCGCTCCCCTTCCTGCGAGGGCGAATTCGCTCCCTCTTCGAGTTCCCAAGCTCCGCTCATCAAACGCTAGCGCCCCGCTGCTAGCTTCGTGCTCGCCGTAACTCAATCGTGAAGACGGTAGGCATTCGAAGTTTTCAGGAAGGAACCCGCCATGCTGATGCTTTCGCGCAAGACGAACGAAGCAATCGTGATCGGCGACGACATTCGCGTGACGATCACGCACATCGGCCGAGGCCGCGTACAGGTGGCCGTGGATGCCCCGCGCGAAGTGCGGGTCCGGCGGCTCGAGTTGATCGATTCGGCCCCCGGAAAAGTGACGACTGCTTGCGTCGCGGCCGCCGACGATTTCGTCGACTCGCCCGCCGTCGTCGCGTAGTTTGCCGGATGCGCCTAGGTTTGCCGACTGCGACTAGGTTTTCATCGCGCATCCCCCTATAATGCCCGCCTTTCGCACCCTCGAAAGCGCGGGACTCGGCCTGATGGATCACGGCGACGCACGCTCCTCTGATAACGACTCTTCCGATCGCGTCGGCCCGGGCGACCATGCTCACGACGGCGATGCCGCGCTCTTGGCCCGCATGCGGCTGGCGCTCGTCGACGGTATCGGACCTCGCCTTTCGCAAGCCCTGCTCGAACGATTCGGTTCACCCGCCGAAGTGTTCGCGGCCTCGGAAGCCGAGTTGCAAAGCGTGCCCGGCATCGGGCCGAAACTCAGCGATTCAATTCTCCGCGGCCGTAGCGAACTTGATCCGCAAGAGGAACTCAACGCCTGCCGCGCCGCGGGCGTGGCGGTCATCGCACGGGGCACGCCGCAGTATCCGCGCTGGCTCGCCGAGATCACCGACCCGCCCTCGATCATGTACGTGCAAGGGACGATCAAGCCGCAGGACGCCGTGGCCGTGGCGATCGTCGGCTCACGGCACGCCACGAGCTACGGGCTACAAACCGCCGAACGATTAGGCCAAGCGTTGGCTCGTGCCGGCGTCACCGTCGTCAGTGGGTTGGCTCGCGGCATTGATGCCGCCGCTCACCGCGGCGCGCTCGACGCCGGCGGGCGCACGTTCGCCGTGCTCGGTTCCGGCTTGTCGAAAATCTACCCGCCTGAGCATCAGGCCTTGGCGCTGGAGATCGTCAACCAAGGCGCGCTCATCAGCGAAATGCCGCTCCGTGCCGAACCGGTAAGCGGCGCCTTTCCGCAGCGCAATCGGATCATCGCCGGGCTCTCGCTCGGCGTCGTCGTCGTCGAGGCGGCGTTTCGCAGCGGAGCCCTCATCACGGCACGGCACGCCATGGAGCAAAACCGCGACGTCTTCGCGGTGCCGGGCCGCATCGATAGCCGCATGTCGCACGGTTGCCACCAATTGCTCCGCGACGGCGCGAAGCTTGTGGAAACGGTCGACGACATCCTCGAAGAACTCGGCCCCCTGCCCGAGGCCGCCCCAAGCGCTTCGCCCGACGGCCCGACGGTGCACAAGCCGGCCGAGTTGCTGCTCAATCCCAACGAAAAGCTCGTGCTTTCGGTCATCGGCGAAGGGCAAGCGACGACGGTCGACGTGCTGATCGCCTGCACCGGTTTGGCGGTCGCCCAAGTGCTCACGACGATCAGCGTGCTCGAAATGCGCAGGCTCGTGAAGCGCGTGGCGGGCAACGCGGTGATGCGGCTGTAGTCGTGTCGTCGAATTGTCGCCTCCTGTAGGGAACGCCCTCCGTGGCGTTCCGCGACCAGCATTGTGCTCGGAACGCCACGGAGGGCGTTCCCTACAGAGCCCGCAATTCGACGTAAGTCCCCAATCGCTTGCGCGACTTACGTCGACGCTGAAAAACCGGGTGCGCACATAACTCGAGTTATGTGCGCACCCCTTGTGGGTTTTGGGGTTGTGCGCACTTAGCCGTAGTTATGTGCGCAGGTCGCTTTTTGCCGGCGACGTAAGTGCCACGAGCGAGAAGTGACTTACGTCAAAGTTGCAGGCACACTTCGTGTGCCGTCGGGCGCAAAAACGAAATCGCCTTCGACTATTGCCCCAAGTCGATGCTGCGGACGGCACACGGAGTGTGCCTGCTACTCTCGAATTGTCAAAGATCACTCCGCAACGTAGCGAAACGGCGGAGCAATCTCCAGGCAACTTTTGGCCGGCCC
>CAZWDN010000267.1:0-7116 GCA_964633125.1 uncultured Pirellula sp.
TTCACGGCGACGACGGACGACTCCGCGCCGCCGTGCATTGGTACAACACGGCGGAGCACGTCGCACACTACCTCGCGGCCTTACGTGAAGTGCTCCCGTAAACCGGGCCGGCCAAAAATCGCCTGGAGATCGCCCCGCGTTTTCGTTACGTTGCGGGATGATCTTTGGCAATTTGAGTGTTGCAGGCACACTTCGTGTGCCGTGAGCAGCACCGTCTTCGACGATAGCCTGAAGCGTCCTCGGTTTTGCGACCGACGGCACACGGAGTGTGCCTACTACTTTGACGTAAGTCACCGCTCGTGTTCCGCACTTACGTCGACGGTAAAAAACCACCTGCGCACATAACTTGAGTTATCTACGCACAACCCCAAAACCCACAAGGGGTGCGTACATAACTCGAGTTATGTGCGCAGGGCGTAAATAAGAATCGACGTAAGTCGCGCAACTGAATTGGGACTTACGTCGAATTCGTTTCCGTTAGAGCGAATGCTTTTCCGCGAGCGTTTCTTGGTAGGGCTCGTAGTTTTCGCGGCGCAAGCGTTTGCCGGGAAGAAATGTGTAGCGGATGCCGCGCCAATCGACGCGTTTCGCCAACGGCAAAGACCAGGCCACTGCGCCGTAGATCGATTGCGTGAGAAAGAGCGCGAACGGCAGTCGCAACCATTTGTCGGGCGTGAGCCAAGCGGTCGATTCGCCGCGGGCGCGAACCCGAGATCGGGCCGCAAGTTCAAGCGGCACGAGCAAGGCGAGCATCGAAGCAAAATAGCAGCCGAGCGACGTCGCCAAAGGCGCGATTTCGGCCGCGCGGCCGGCAAGCGTCGCTCCCGAGCAGAGCAAGGTCGCTGAGTAGAAGAAGGCGGTGCTGATGAGCCCGTGCCCCCAGACGAGCGCCACGTGCGAATGATATCGGACGATGAGCATCTGCCGGCGGCAAAACCGGAAGTAGCCGGGGATGTCGCACGACTCGCGATTGACCATCAGCAGCGACGGGATGAAACGCAGCGTCCGGCCGTTGCGGCGCAGCACATCGAACAGCATCGTGTCTTCGCAAAGCGTGCGCGCCATGCGATCGCAGTAATCGGTGCCTTGCACGAAGTCGGCCCGCATCGCGAGCGTGCCTCCCCAGGCGATGCGGTGCCAATACATCGGCACGACGGCGGCGGCGTTCCACAAGTAGCGAATCAGCCCGCCCCAAGCGGCGTCTTCCGGCATGTACCAACGATTGCCCGTCGCGGCGCCGACGCGGGGGTCGACCAGCGGCGCTACCAGCTCGCGCAGCCAAGTGCGATGCGGCGTGCAATCGGCGTCGATCGTCGCCACGACTTCGACCTCGGGCTCCAAACCGCGGTAGGCCTGAATCAGCGAAGCGTTTTTTAAAGAGCACGTTTCAGGACGATCGCGCAATTCCTCGACGCTCACGCGCGGCGCCCGGCCCGACTCGACGTGCGGATGGATGATCTCTTCCACGGCGCGCCAAGCCGGATCGCCGCGGCTATCGATGACGATCCGAATATCGAAGGCCGGGTAGTCTTGGGCGAGCAGGCCTTCGAGACAGCGGCGCAAGAAAGGATCGGAGCCGCGCAAGCAGAGAATCACCCGAGCGCGCGGGCACTGCTCGTCGGTTGCGATGCGACGACGCGCGGACAGCAGCAACGCGGCATAGCCTAGTGCGACGGCCGACTGGAGGCCGATCAGGCCCCAGCCGACCCAAGACGACGCCGAGACGATTCCTGAGAGATCGACGGGCAAAGCTGGTTACCCGATCTAGGAATTTCCGCCGACCATAGAACGCAGGCCGCCCAAATCGGCGGGGGCAATCGGAGCCCTCGGCATGGACGCCTGCTGGCGGCGCTTCCCCCAGCGATCTTCCTCGCCGTAGCGAATGAAGCGATGAATCATCGCTTGGTCGATGTCGGGGCAGGGCAGGTCGGCGCAGAAGCGTTCCGTGTTGCGCATGTCAAAGCGAGGATCGGTCGTGAGATACGATTCGTAGATCGAAATCGCGGCGTGTCCTTCGCGTTCGAGTTGGCCCATTTCATCAGGCGAAACTTGCACGTCGCCGGCGAATTCCACGCCCGTCGAGTTGTAGTAGGTGCCGATGTAGTCGACGAGTTGACGCAAGGTGATCGGATTACGCGGGGCGAAGTGATAGGTGCCGCCGTGCGCGGCCGGCGTATTGAAAATGCGGCACATCGCGGCCGCCACCCAGTCGACCGGAATGATGTTGCGAAATTCGTTGCCGGTGCAGTTCCACCGCACGTCGAAACGCCGCACGCCGTCGGCATCGGGCGTTTGCTGCGGCATGATCGTGGCGATCATCCGTAGATACAAATAGAGCCCGTGGTAGGTGCTGGTGTACCCGGTGACGGAATCGCCGGCGACGACGGCCGGGCGATAGATCGTCGTCTGGTCGAAAAACGCGGCGTCGCGCACCGCCTTCTCGGCGAAGAATTTGCTCTCTTCGTAGTCGTTACGAAAGCCTTGATTGCAGGCGAACTCGTCTTCGAGAATCGGCCCCTTTCGATCGCCGCAGACATACGCGGTCGAGACGTAGTGCATCTGCCGAAGGTTCAAATCATCGCAAACGCCCAGCAAGTTTTCCGTGCCGGTGAGATTCGTCAACCACGGTTCGCCCGCGCGATCCGAGCCGTAGAACTCGAGGATTGCAGCGTTGTGTAGTACTTTGTCGCAGTTCGTCTTCACCCAGGAGCGAGCTTCGGCGTCTAAACCCAAGCCCGGTTGCGTAACTTCGCCCGCCACGACATGGGGCCGCGGCAAAGCGCGATCCATTTGTCGCTCCCACATCGTCAATAGTTGATCGATGCGTTGCGCGGCCGATTGCTTCTTGGAAGGGCGCACCAACACACACAACTCGTGGCCGGAGCAAAGCAGGTCGCGCATCAAGTAGCGACCAATCAGGCCCGTCGCTCCGGTCAAGAACGTGCAGGAAGATTTCTTAGGCATCGTTCTCTCAAAAGCTCTCGCACAATTCCTAGGTGACCGACACCAACGGCCGACCTCGTTCCGTGAGATCGGCGAACCCCGTCTCCCGCTTGGCCGCCGGCCGACCGCGGTATAACCACTTCAGCGGGAGCCGACATGTTAAACTCTGTCGATCAACGTGACCATGCCGATTTAACACGTATTTTTAGCTTTCATTCTGCGCTAACCCGTCTCACGGTAAGGGAATACGCTGAATGCCCGACTCGCCGAACTCCCATGCGTAATGCCCCCAACCACTTCGAATCGCCCAGACCCGAGAGTCGGACACTATGAGTTTATCGCCCTTCCGAGCCACTCTCCGGAAGTAAAGTTCGAAGTTCCTATGAGTCGGCGGCTGGGGAACATTGAGGTTTTTCCAGTATGGACCTTCCATCCCCTGAAGCTGGTAGGGAGGCATGTGAGTTTCGGGGCCCGGCACAAAATGGGCAGTCGGCACGTTGGCGGAATACAAGCAATGGCATAAGTAAGCGTCGAGCGTCCCGACGTAGAAAAGCATCGGCGAAACAAACAAGAGCAACGCCGCCAACGAGGCGAATGAGCCGCAGATTCGCAACTGCTCGACCAGAGGCGTACGCCACCCGCCGACGAACACGATGGCCGTCGCCGCCAGCGCCAAGTTCCAGCCCCAAACCGAGGTGTTCCAACCATTCATGGAGTAAAGCATGCCGACGATGCCGACATGCAGCGAGGCCGCCACGCCGGCGACCACCGGCCGCGCACGACGCCACCAGATGAACAGGCCCAGCAACAGCTCCGTCGAAGCGATCACGGTAGCCAACTGGCGCGAGTAGTCCGGCATGTCGGGCCAACGCTCGAGCGGGAACAGACCTTGCCACATCCACGGCCCGACGGCCGTGAAGTATTCCGGGCTGAGGAGTTTATGAAGGCCGGAGAAAAACCAGAGCGAGGCGAGATGCGTACGGCCGAGCAGTTGCGCCGACGGCGCGCGCCAAGTGCCGAGCATGAGCAGCCAGAACGAAAAGATTTGCGGCTGCATGCGGGTTTGATCGGCAGTCATGGCGACCAAACCGACGACGACGTTGGCGACCAGCCCGAACCTCGGCCAAACCACGAACAGGCAGGCGGTTGCAAACAGCAGTTCGCCGTAGCCGCTGAATGCGGGGAGTTCGATCCAAGGCAAGAGCGGCGGCTGGGCACGCTCGATCCACAACCGATGCGTCACCCACAGCGTGGCGGCGTACATCGCCGCGATCCAGACGCGCAGCGCGAAAATCGGAGCCCCCTCCATGTTCGACGACGCCGGCGGCGCATCAAAATGGTCGACTGCGACATGTTTGGCGGCGCGGCGATTTCGCGATTTCGACGACATGCGGCGGAACTCGACCCGAGAACAAGCTAGGCGGCGACCATCGCGCGCCAGTCTACCCGGCGGCGAACGCCGGCGTCGAGTCGGGCCGAAAACCGCCGGCGACTTTTCACCAAACGATACACACGGCCTATAATTAGGAGTTGTAAAATGCGATGTGTTGACCAGCGACGGACGCTTCCATGTTTCGAGCCGTGCTGACGAGATTTCCCTGGCGACCGTTGCGATTCGCGGCGGTCGCGTATTTAGGCGTGTTGTTGATGCTGCTGTTTATTGAGAATCGCCTGATCTTCATGCCGAGCCGCAATCCCCGCGGCACGTGGAACCCGCCGACCGCACAAGGCGAACAAGTTACGTTTGCCGCGAACGACGGCACGAAACTCTCCGGCTGGTATTTGCCGCACGCTCGACCGCGGAATGTCGTGCTTTTCGCCTGCGGCAACGGCGGGAACATGTCGTACTGGGCCGACTACTTTAAGACGCTCCAACATCAACTGGATGCTACGGTCTTGGGCTTCAACTATCGCGGCTACGGACTCAGTGAAGGATCGCCCAGCGAGGCGGGAGTGCTCGACGACGCCCGTTCGGCGAGACGCTGGCTCGCCGTGCGAAGCGGAGTGCCCGAGGAGCGCGTGGTCTTGATCGGCCGCTCGCTCGGCGGCGGCGTGGTGGTCGATCTCGCACAAGACGGCTGCCGGGCGCTTGTCGTCGAAAGCAGTTTCACGTCGCTCCCCGACGTCGCGGCGCGGATCTATCCGTTTCTTCCCGTGCGCTGGGTCATGCGTACGCGATTTGACTCGCTTCGCAAGATCGCCGCCTACGACGGACCGCTCTTCGTCAGCCACGGCGACGCCGACGAGCTAGTGCCGCACGCGATGGGGCGCGCGCTCTTCGAAAGCGCTCCCGCCAAGAAAAAGCACTTCTTCAACATCGCCGACGGCGGCCACAACGATCCGCAGCCGCCGAGTTACTTTCGCGAGCTCGCCGGATTTCTCGACGGCATCGAGTGAATTACGCCGTCGAGCTCGCGCGCGACGCCAAAACTACGGCAACCGCAGCGTGACCCCGGGGCGGAGGTTTTCGAGGTTCTCGCCGAGCGCTGCGCGATTGAGTTCGTATAGCTCCGTCCAACGCGACGCCTGGCCGAGTTGCTTCCGCGCGATGTCGAAGAGCGTGTCGCCTTCGCGCACCGTGTAGCTGGATCCGGCGGCGGCCGTCGTGCGCCCGAGCGCTGCCGCGCCGTCCGTCGCGCCGCCGATAAGTTCGGGATAGCGCTGCTTGAGGTATTCCGCCGGGGGTACGTCGAGCACGTTGCCGCTGCGAATGTCTTCGGCGTGCGGATAACGGTCGCTGTTGTAGGCAAACAACGCTCGATAGTAAGCGCCGTCGCCGTAAACCTTGCGGCTGATTTCGAATAAGTTGTCGCCGGGCGCCACGACGTACGGCTGATCACGACCGGACGCAACCGGGGCCACGGCCGATGCCGGAGCGACGCTTCCGGAACTTGTCGGCGCGGAGGCAATCGGCGTTGCGTTCATCGGGGCCGTGGGACTACGCACGTCGCCCCCGGGAGGAGCGAGCGCGGCCACGCCGGGAGTTCGGGGCGGCGCCAAGGTAGCCGCCGAGTTGAGCGGTTGCGGACGTGCGGCGCCCGTATCGAGCGTACGCGGCTCGCGCGTCATGGCCGTCGATGGAGAGGCGCCGTACGAAGCTGCCGGCGCGGCGGCGCTTGCAACCGGCGAAGCGGTCCCGATGTTCGGCGACGCATAGCGATCGTTGGTCGGCATCGCAGCCGTAGGCGGAATGCTCGAACTCGTTTCGCGCAGCGGATTTGCTCCGGCGACGGCGGTCGACGGCGGCGCGACCGTCGGCAATGGTGCAGACGGCGGCGCGGAGTAGCCCGAGTTCGCCAACGACCGCTCCACTTCGGCGACCGCGGGCACGCCGCTGACCGTCGGCGGGGCGATGTTCGGCGAAGTTAAGTTCGGCGGCGGCAGCGTCGCCTGCGCTGATGCCGATGTGCCGTAGCGCGATCCGCCGCCGTACGAAGGAGCCTGCGGCGGCGGGCTTGTTTGCATGTTCGGCTGCGTCGGCCGATTGTTCATCGCGTAACCTTCGGCGGGTTGCGCGGGAGCCGCGCCGCGATTGTTGGCGAAAGGCATTTTGCCGGCGTTCGCAGGAGTCGGCGTCTGCGCGAGCGGCGCATCTTGCTGTCTCACACCCGCGCCGATGTTGATGTCGACCTTCTCTTCGGGCGTCGTGTCGGTCAGACGCATCGTGAGTACGCCGCAAAACGTCAGGAACAGCACGCCGACAAAGCCTAAGCCTAGTTTTTTCTCCAAGCCCATTGCGTCTCCTCCTTGAGGCCGAGATTTACTCGGTCGATCTTTGTTCGTCGTGCTTTCCACAGCCTCTTGGGCTTCCAAGCGCTGACGTTTTCGAAAGTTCATGGTGTGGGCATCCCTGCCAATTGGTTAACCATTGCCGTTCTAAGCTTGGCGCTCCGCGCCCGGGGGTTGCGAGCCAGCTCCGCTTCGGAGGCCGTGATCGGTTTCTTGGTGAGCGGCGTCCAGCGCGCATCATCCCGAAACGCTTCCTTCACGATACGATCTTCCAACGAGTGAAACGTAATCACCACCACGCGTCCGCCGGTACGCACGCACTCCGGCGCATCGCGGAGAAATGTTTCCAGCGCGCCGAGTTCGTCGTTCACCGCGATGCGCAGCGCCTGAAACGTGCGCGTGGCCGGGTGGATACGATCGGCGTCGGGCGTGCGCGGCACCGCC
>CAZWDN010000268.1:0-7111 GCA_964633125.1 uncultured Pirellula sp.
TCCGTGTACTTCGTTTCCCAGGCGCGATACTTCACGCCCAACTGCTGCCGCACGCCGGTGGCCGTGATGTTGACGCTGGGATTGTCCTTCAAGAGCTTCTTTTGCTCGGCCGTTTGTTTGGCGACCGGCGTGTCGCGCGCCGTGCGCAGCGACTTGTGCAATTCCTTAGGCAACTTCGTAAGCGCCAGCTCGAACGTTTCGTCCATGAGCTTCTTGAGCTCGGCACTTTGCTCGGCTGAGACCTTGGCGATCTCCGCATCGACGCCGGCGATTTGCTTCTTGGCGGCGGCCGTGGTCGTCGATATCAGCCGGGCCTTGGGAACTCGCCAGGCCTGCACGTTGAACGCCGGCTCGAAAATGGCGCGGAAGCGATAATAATCGACTTGCGAAACCGGATCGTAGCGGTGGTTGTGGCACTGCGCGCAACCGACCGACAGCCCCAAGAGCGACGTCGACACGATCTTGATCGTCTCGGCGACGCAGTCGTTTTGCGCGAGCTTCTGATCCGCCGCGGGGTCGCTCGTGCCGTCGGGGCCCATCCGCAGGAAACCGGTGGCGACGAGCTTGTCGAGTTCCGCGGGGGGCAGCGCGTCATACGGCGGCTTCACCAACTCATCGCCCGCCAATTGCTCGACGATGAAATCGTTCCACGGCTTATCCGCATTGAACGAACGAATGACGTAATCACGATAGCGGTAGGCGAACTTTCGCTCCGAATCGACCGCGGTGTAGCCGTCGCTGTCGGCGTAACCGGCGACGTCGAGCCAATGCCGGCCCCAGCGTTCGCCGTAATGCGGCGATGCGAGCAGTTTGTCGATGAGCTTTTCATACGCCTTCGGATCGACGGCGTAGTCGCGAACGAATGCATCCACCTCGTCCGGCGTCGGCGGCAGGCCGAGCAAGTCGAAATACAACCGTCGCACAAGCACGGCCGGTTCCGCTTCCGGCGAAAAGCCCAGCGACTTCTTTTCAAGCTCCGCCAGGAGAAATGCATCGACGGGAGCGCGGACGGCGGATGCTTGCTTCACCTTCGGCGGCTGCCCGGCGCGCACCGGCTGAAACGACCAGAACTGACGATCTTCGTCGGTGACGTCGGCGATCGCCGACGGCTCCGGCTTGAGCGTGCGAGCGCCGGCTTCAATCCAACGCCGGACGACGTCGCGCTCGGCCGGGCTCATTTTCTTTTCGCCCGGCGGCATTTCGCCGGATGCAATCCGTTCGAACAGCAAGCTCTCGGCATGCTTACCGGCCACGAGCGCCGTGCCCGACTCGCCCCCTTTCGTCATCAAGCGCACCAGTCGCAGATCGAGGCCCCCCTGCAATTCGTCTTCCTCGCCATGGCAATGGAAGCAATGGGCTTTGAGGATCGGACGGACATGCGTTTCGAAGACCGGCGCCGCCGGCGATGGCGGGGAAGTCTTCTCGATCGGCGCGGGAGTCGCGGCCGACAGCGCGAGCGCGGATTGCGACAATACGAGCGCGGCGAAACAGCGCAAGCCAAGTACGAAAGATCGAGACTTCAAGAAGCAGGCGAGCATCGGTGTTCGTCCGTGCGGGAAGGCGGGAGGGAGCGGCGGGCGACGAACGGGCGGGCGGGTAGGTGCGAAACTCGATTCCGAGCCGTCGTGAGGTTCGGGCGGGCGACGGCAAGGTGAATTCAGTATCCATGAATCGTCGGCGGGTTGCAATGGATTCCCGAGCGATCCCCGCCGATAGCGGCATTTTTGGCCGGTTCGTTTGACCCTCGCGAAGCGTGAGCTATCTTTTCGGGGCCCGTTGCGTAACCCTGGCGCCCTATGGGGATTGTATGGCTCGTGTGGGACCAGGACTAACGACGCTTGTTGCCATCGTCGCCGCATGCGGCGCGACGGCGGCGTGCGCGTCGAGGACCGAGTCCGCAGAACCGGCAAAACCGCCCAGCGGATCGTATTCCAGCGGAACACGATCCGCCGCCGATTCGACGCGCAGTGACGATGCCGTCTCACGTCCGGTACGCGACGACGACCGCGTCGCCACGCCGATCGTGCCGTACGCATCGACGCTCTTCGGTTCCTCGCGTACCGATCTACCGAACGTTCCTGCGCCGCTTCCCGCGCAAGCCGAGTACGGCGCGCCGCAGCCGTGGAATGCCGCGACTCCGCCGGTCGTCGACCTGGGGCGAGATTTCGGAATCACGCCGCCGCAAGCCGCGGATCAGCCTACGCAAAGCCCGCCGATGAAAGCGGTTCCGGCGGATCCGCCCGCGTCAGGTCGCCCCGCCGAAGTGCGTCCGCCGGTGACGCAAGACGCCTCACCGCGCAGTGTCGTGCCGGCGGGACCGTTGGTGCCGGTGACGCTTCCTTCCGCCACGGCTCCGCAGAACGAAGTCGAGCCGTCGGTCACGGCAAGGCCGCAAGAACAGCCGAGCGCTCCGAAGGCGATGACTCCGGTGAAACCGCCTCGCGGCGAGACCGCTAAGAATGCGGCAGCGAAACCCGCGCCGACGAACAAGGCCGCATTAAAACCGAAATCGGCTCCGCAAGGGCGGTTGGAGAGTCCGGGAGCGGTCGCGCCCAAATCGGCCGCGCCGAAAGATGCGAAATCGACGAGCCCGGCCCGATTCTTATTGCCGCAACCGGCAATCCCGCTGGAAAGTCGACTACCGCATCTACTGCGCAAGGTACTGGGATCGTAGCGTTCCGTATTAAAGCACTCAGTGCTGAGTACTCAGTACTTCCGGCAACGCACAGTCCGAAGGGCACGCCGCGAATTTACTTCGCAACCGCCTTCTTCACGCCCGCAAAGCCGCGTTGCGTCTTCAGGCAGGTTTGACGAAAACTTTCCGGAATCGGAATGCCGTCGAGGCGGAAAGTCTCCACCTTGCCTTTGAAGAACACCAAGTTGCCGCAGCGGAACCATTCCTGGCCGGGCAGCACTTGCAGTTCGATCGCGTCGAAATTGTCGAGCGATACTTCTTTATCAACCTTAGCGCTCAGGCCGCGTTCGACGAGTACGCGTCGGTTCGTCAGACGGTAACGCCGCATACTCCAAGGAAGTACGTTCCAGAAGTACAGCAGCAACGCTTGCGGAATACTCGCCAGCGCGATGACCTTGCCGAAGAGCGGCAGGGCATACAGTCGACCAAGCAACTGCCCGAAAGGCGTGGCCCCCATCGAGGGCCAAACCGTCATAACCGTGGCTTCGCCGAGTGCCGCAGGACTGACGCCGGTGATCGCGTGTTTCATGTCGTTCCAACAACCGAAAAATATCGTCGCAGGCCGAAATTTGAGAAGCCGACAGCTTACCAGATCGGCGAAAAGTGAAAAGTCCCGCGATTGCAGCCAATTCGACGCCCGTCAGGGGCGGACGGCCGTGCGCAGCGCCGGGCCGTGCTGCGCGGCGGCAAATGCGGCTTCCGCCTGCAAGAGCGGAAACGGGCGACTGACAAACTCGGCAAACGGGTAGTCGCCCGCTCCATCGAGAAAGGCCACGGCCGCGGCGAGATCGTCGGGCGTGTAGTTGTGCAACCCACGCAACGTCAGCACGCGGCGGACCAATTGCTCCGCATCAAGCGGTATCGGACGCGTCGGCCGAACCGCGCCGACGAAGACGATTCGCCCGCCGATGCGCGCCGCCTTCAAGGCCGCCTCCATTGCTTCGGGAGAACCGGATGCTTCCAGAACCAAATCGGCGCCGCGACCGGCGGTGCGACCTCGCACGCCTTCGACGATTGCCGCGGCGTCGGAGCTGAATTCAAAACATGCGGTCGCGCCAAATCGCAAGGCCTGCCGCAAGCGTTGCGGGGCGACGTCGACAACGACGACTTCCGCCGCGCCGCGCGAGCGCGCCATGGCCGCCATCGTTAGGCCCAGCATGCCCGCACCGAAGACGACGACATTGTCGCCCGCCGCCAATTCGCCGACGCGTACGGCTCCGGCGGCCGTGGCCGTAGCGCAGTTGGCCAAACACGCGACTTCGTCCGGCAACGACTCCGGCAGAATCAGCACCGGCGTCGAACTAGTGAGAATACAATGGTCGGCCAAGCCGCCGCTCAACGGACGCTCGGCAGTAAGTCGTTCGTGGCCGTACTTGAACAACACCTCGCACTTTTGCGGCAGACCGTGCGTGCAATAGAAACATTCGCCGCAATGCGCCGCAATCGACCAAGTGACGCGATCGCCGAGCCGAATCCGCCGGCCTAGTAAATCTTGCTTCGTCGACTCGCCGCCTAGCGCCACGACGTCGCCGATGATTTCGTGTCCGAGAATCGTCGGCACGGGCGTCGAGCGCGAGCCGGCGTAGGTGTGCAAGTCGCTGCCGCAGAGCGTCGTGAGCCGCACGCGCACGAGGACTTCGCCCGGGGCAAGCTGCGGCAATTCGACGGCACGATATTCCAAAGGTTGCCCGGGCGCGTGAAAGACGCAGGCATGTGCGGCGACGGAGGACATGGCGGTGCTCGGAGAATTCTGGAGGGAATCTAACGGCGGATCCACGGCGAAATAAGCGCCCCGAAAAGACACGAGGCCGCGACGATCGGAAATACGAGGACCGGCCCGGCGCTATTATTCTCAATGACGTAGCCGATGAGCGGCTCGCCGATGCCTGCAAAAAGATAGGCGAACGTGTTCATCACGCCGGTGCCGGTGCCGGCGCGTCGGCCGCCGAGCAGATCGGGGCATAACGCCCAAAACGCCGACTGCGGACCGTACGCGAAGAAGCCGCACAGAAACAACAGCGGGATGCCGCCGGAGTGTCCTTGCGGCAGCAGAAACATGCCGAGCGACGTGAGCGAAGCCGCGGTAAGCGAAAGGCAAATGAGCAACCATCGCCGCCGGCGAAACCACGTATCGGCAAGTTTACCGCTGGCCAAAGCGCCGAGCGCCATGCCGATCGGCAATGCAAGATTGATCCAGCGCCCGCCGGAATCTGATTTCCATTCCTTGCCGAGGAAGTACACCGGCACCCAGATCAACAGCCCATAACGGGCCAGACTTTGAAACCCGATGGCGACGCAACCGGCGAGAAAGCGACGATCGGCGAGTGCGGCGCGGTACCGCTGCCAGGAGGTTTCGTCGACGGGCAGGTAATCTTCGTTGCTTGCTGAAGAGGGTTGCGCGGCCGCCGCAACGACCGGCGTCTTCTCTTCGCCGGGCAGCGCCGCGCCGAGTTCGCGAGGATGGTCGCGCACGAGCAAGTAATAAGCAATGCCGCCGGCGAGCATCAGCAACACGGGCAGGCGAAAGATCCATCGCCAGCCGAGTCCCGACTCGAGTACGAGCCCGGCCAGGGCATACGTGAGGACCGACGACATGCCGGCCGCGAAGACATAGAAACCGTAGGCGCGGCCGCGTTCGGCAGGGCCCCACCAACTGGCGAGCACGCGGCTTCCCGGCGCCCAACCCATCGACTGCGCAAAGCCGTTGAGCCCCCAGGGAACAATGAGACCTGCGAACCCGCCGGCGAAACTGACCATCCAATTGAGCGAACACGAGAGTCCGGCGCCGAGCCCGACGAGGCGACGGCCGCCGAAGCGGTCGGCCAAGTTACCGTTCACCGCCTGCCCGACGGCATAGCTCCAGAGCAATGCGGTGCTTACCGCGCCCAGTTCCGTCTTGCCGAGGCCTAGTTCTGCTTCGATTCCCGGGATCGCGAAACCGAACGACTGGCGACCGGTGTAATAGAAAAGGTAACAGAACATCGTCGTCAGCAGCATTCGCCACTGCAGACGTCGCACTCGGCGACATTCCTCGGGCGACGATGACGGAAGCAGAACGTCGCCATGGGCCCCGGCGGATTCCGGCGCTGATCGTGTACGAGGAGCGGATGAGCCGGCGGTCATAAGTTCGTAGCGACGACATGCTTCTATGAGGATTCGATGCGCAAGCCGGATTTCGCGCTCGCGACGTGATTATGTCCGCGTTATGTTAAGCCGCGATGAGCCGTGCGAACATAGAGCGATCTCGCATCGCAGCACTTCCCTGTCGTCGCAAAAACATAGAGTCGCCGAAATGTCCGCAGTCGAACAGCCGTCGCCCGCCGGGCCAATCAGAGCTGCGATTTTCGATTGGGCCGGCACGACGATCGACTACGGCAGCTTGGCGCCGATGCGCGTGTTTGTCGAAATCTTCCAACGCCGCGGCGTGGAAATCGCCATCGAGGAAGCTCGCGGGCCGATGGGGCGGGCCAAGCAGGAGCATATTGCCGAAGTCTGCAAACTGCCGCGCGTGGCGGCGCGATGGCGCGAAGTATACGGCCGTGAACCGGGCGAAGCGGACGTGCTGGCGATGTACGAGGAATTCCTACCGCTGCAAAAAAGCGTGCTCGCCGACGGCTGGGATCTGATACCCGGCGTCATGGAAACCATGGCGGCATTGCGGGGCCGGGGAATTCGCATTGGCTCGACCACCGGATACACGCGGGCCTTGATGGAAGTCGTGGCGCCGCGCGCCGCGCGACTCGGCTATGCGCCCGATTGCATGGTTTGTTCGGATGACGTAACGGCGGGGCGCCCTGCGCCCTGGATGAATTTTCGCGCGGCGGAATTGCTCGGAACGTTCCCGACGAGCGCCATCGTGGCGGTCGACGATACGCCCGTCGGCATTGAAGCCGCTCGCAATGCAGGAATGTGGGCCGTCGGCGTGGCCCGCACCGGCAATGAATTCGGTACGACACAGGCCGAGGCCGACGACATGGAACGCAACGCCCCGGCCGATTATCGACGGCGTCTTACGCTGGCGAAGGAGAAACTCCAACACGCCGGTGCGCACTTCGTTATCGACGGAGTCGCCGACCTTCCCGCCGTCATCACCGCAGTCGCCAAAGCCTAGGCCGGGAAGACCGACTTGCCCGACACATCGCTCGCCGCCGCGAGCATTGCCGAGTTGCGTGCAATAAGCTCGGCGCATAAAAAAACCCACCTGGGCGGCTCAGCCCAGGTGGGTTTTGTCAATGCAATATGGTAGCTGTTGCAAGTCTTACGACGAGCAACTGATTTCAAGTACCGATACAGACCGCTTCACAATTTGTTTCCAGTCGTACGTTTCGAGATAAATCTCGAAGCAGCACGCCTATTGGAAAAAATCCTTAGAAAGGAGGTGATCCAGCCGCAGGTTCCCCTACGGCTACCTTGTTA
>CAZWDN010000269.1:0-7069 GCA_964633125.1 uncultured Pirellula sp.
CCGCCTTGTGCGCCCCCGCCGAGTGGGTTAGACTCGCGCTTAGGTGAAAATTAGGTGGTTTGCGGGTTTTTTTGCCGATGACACCTACGGCGGCTCGTGCCTAGCCGTTGTCGCATGCGCTCGTCGCCGAGCGTTTCCCTAACAGTTTACGGCCCACGGGCGGAGCGGACATGCCGGTCGGACAGTTGCGCTTCATCGTGCCTGAGCGGAGCCGCCTATCCGATCGTGCCGCGCAGCAAGCGTATTTCACCGGCTTCGACCCGATCCCGAGCTTTTGCCGGGCCCGCTTCGCCGACAACGGAGATCTCCTGGTCGAGCGCGAAGGTTTTGATTCCGCGAAGCTGAATTTGCCGTGGCGCGTCGACGGCCGGGGCGAACCGCTGTTGACGACCGGTACGCTGGCACAGCGCGATCGGCCGTATTTGTTGCCGCTGGAACTTGCCCGCGGCAAGCTCAACACGGTGCGCAACCAAATCGCCGATTGGGAGCAGGCCGGCTTTGAGCAAAGCGAGGCGCTGCGCGCGAAGCTCAAGTCGGCGATGCACCACTTTACCGAGGCCGCAGTACGGCAACATGAGCCCCAACTCGCGAGCATGTTCGCACAAGACGCGCTGATCGACGCCGTGGGCGCGGCCGAGCTCACGGCACAACTCTATGCCGAGCAGGCGATTGCCGCACGGCATCGGAGCGTCGCGAAGTTGCCGATTGCCTTCGGCGCCTGTCTGGGTCGCAATGCGCCCGAACAAGGCCTCACGAAATTGACCGCGGCGCTTTGCAACACGGCGGTCGTGCCGCTCGTCTGGCGCAACGTCGTGCCGGAGGAAGACGTTTATCAATGGGACGCTTACTCCGAACAATTGTCCTGGTGCCAAGCCCAGGGGATGAACACCTGTGCCGGGCCGTTGGTGAAGCTCGACGATCGAGGCTTCCCGGCGTGGCTCAACGCCTGGCAAGACGACGTCGACGCCATTGCCGCATTCTCGGCGGAATACACGGCGCGCGTCGTGCAGCAGTTTCTCGGCCGCGTCTCATTTTGGAATTGCGCGACGTTCTCCTACCGCACGCACCAGCTAGGGCTTAAGGATGAGGAAAAGCTGCGCGTGATCGCCCGGGTCGTGGAAACGATTCGCCGACTTGACGCCGAAACGCCGCTCATCGTGAGCTTCGACGCACCTTGGGGCGAGTATCTGCGAAAAACGCCGCTCGCCTACGCGCCGATCCACATCGCCGACCATCTCGTGCGCTCGGGCCTGCCGATCGCCGCGCTCGGCTTGGAAATTGAAGTCGGCTACACGGGCGAAGGTTCGTATCTCCGCGACGCGCTCGAGTTGAGCAAGCTGCTCGATACGTGGTCGATGCTCGGCATTCCGCTCTATATCTTTCTGGCGGCGCCGAGCGCCGAGACCGACGATTCGCGCGCCGAAACGCGCTCGCAACCGATCGCGGGAGCATGGCCCGGCGGCTGGTCGCCGGAAGGGCAAGCCGAGTGGGTCGGTAACATCGTGCCGATGCTCTTGGCGAAGCCGTCGGTGCAAGGAATTGCTTGGCAACAGTATCGCGACGACGAACCCCACGAACTGCCGCACGCCGGACTCATCGACGAACAAGGGCTGCCGAAGCCCGTGTTGGCGGCGCTCACGTCGATTCGCAAAGAACACGTGCTCTAATCCGCGTTTTTCTCGGGCGCGGCGAGTCTTGCAATCGCGCGTGCGGCGGATTCTATTCTGAGTCGTGCGGCGTTCCGCCGTCGGCATTTTCCGAATTCATCCAGCTTGGAGATTGCTCCATGTTTACCGCATCGTCGTATCGATCTCTTCTTAGCGTTCTCGCCATTGGCCTGGCGTTCGTTCCCGCGGTACCGGCGGCCGACGAAGCCCAACAGCCGATCGCCGGACTCGGCCCGACCGGTCCGGTCGTGAAACTGCACGGCGGTTTTCAATTTACCGAAGGCCCGGCGGCCGACCGTGAAGGAAACGTCTACTTCTCCGACATTCCCGCGGAGAAGATCCTGAAGGTCGACACGGCCGGCAAGTTGAGCGTGTTTCGCGATAAGTCGAACAACACCAACGGCACCATGTTCAACGCCGCCGGCGAACTCGTCGGTTGCGAAATGCAAGGGCAGCTCACGGCGATGGACGCTTCGGGCAAAGTCGTGCGCACCGTGGCCGGCAAGTATGAAGGAAATCGCTTCAACGCGCCCAATGATCTGGTGATCGACGCCGCCGGCGGCACCTACTTCACCGATCCGCACTTTCGCGCGCCGACTCCCCTGCCCCAAGGCGTGACGGCCGTGTACTACGCCGCCGCCGACGGCAAGGTCACGCGATTGATCGACGACCTCAAAGCCCCCAACGGCGTGATTCTCTCGCCCGACGAACAAACGCTCTACGTCATCCCGAGCATGCAAGCCGAGATGATGGCCTACCCCGTGCTCTCGCCGGGCAAGCTCGGCAAGGGACGCGTGTTCTGCACGCTTAAGCAGCCTGAAGGGGCGAGCGGCAAGGGAGGCGACGGGCTCACGGTCGACGTGCAGGGCAATCTCTATATTACTTCGGCTCTCGGCCTGCAGGTGTATAGCCCCGCAGGCGAGCTGCTCGGCATCATCAAGTTGCCGGAGCAGCCGGCCAATTGCACGTTCGGCGGCGCGGATCGCAAGACGCTCTACGTCACGGCCCGCACGTCGCTCTATACCGTGCCGATGGAAATCGCCGGTCATGCGTTCGCGCAAGGGAAGTAGTCGCAGCCGTGTGGTCGCTTGAACATCAGGGAAAGCTTCGACGATGAGCACGCTGCGAATCGCCATGTGGTCGGGCCCGCGCAACATCTCCACGGCGATGATGCGGGCCTGGGAGAACCGGCCCGATGCGCGCGTGTGCGACGAGCCGTTTTACGCCTACTACTTGGCGCAAACCGGCGCGCCGCATCCGATGGCGGCGGAAATCATCGCCGCCGGGCCGACCGATTGGCGCGAAGTCGTACGCGGGCTGACCGAGGATGATGCCGGCGACGACGAACGGGCCGGTCGTGCAGTCTTCTACCAGAAGCAGATGACGCACCATCTGCTGCCGGACGTCGGCCGCGAATGGCTTGACCTGGTGACGAATTGCTTTCTGATTCGCAGCCCCGACGAAGTTCTGCGTTCGTACCTGAAGAAGAACTACGAACCGACGGCGCTCGACCTCGGCTTTCCGCAGCAGGCGGAGATTTACGACTACGTCAAGCAGCGCACCGGACGGACGCCGATCGTCATCGACGCCCGCGACGTGCTCGAGCGGCCGCGCGAAACTCTAGGCCTGCTGTGCGACGCGCTCGGCGTGCCGATGCGCGAGGAAATGCTCAGTTGGCCGACCGGCTACCGGCCGACCGACGGCATTTGGGCCCCGCACTGGTACGGCGAAGTCGTAAAGACGACGACGTTCGGCAAGCCGCGCAACGAGCCCGCGAGCGAGGAAACGGTCCCAAGCAATTTCTTCGACGTACTTCGTGAGTGCGACGCCATTTACGCGCGCTTGCGAAAAGCGCGATTGCATTGAACAAGACATCGAATAGGTCTAGGCCCAGGCATGCAACAAAAGTTCTACGAAGCCAACCGGAATCTGATCGTCAACATCAACGGCCGGCTCGTGCATCGCGACGAGGCCGGCGTCAGTCCGTTTGATTCGGCCGTGCAAGGAGGCGACGCCGTTTGGGAGGGGCTGCGGCTCTACCAGGGGCGCATCTTCCGCTTGACCGAGCATCTCGACCGGCTGCGCGGTTCGGCCAAGGCGCTGGCGTTCGCCGAGATACCGTCAGACGAAGCGATCACCGAACAAATCCGCCGCACGTTGGCCGCGAACAAAATGTTCGACGCCGTTCACATCCGGCTCACGCTCACTCGCGGGGTAAAAATCACCTCCGGCATGGACCCGCGGCTCAATCAAGCCGGGCCGACGCTGATCGTGCTGGCCGAGCACAAGCCGCCGGTATACGACAAACGCGGTTTGCGGTTGGCCACGAGCAGCGTCCGGCGCTTCCCGCCGGACTGCCTCGACCCGAAGATTCACCACAACAACCTGCTGCAATCGATCCTCGCCAAGATCGAAGCCAACGCGGCCGGCGTCGACGACGCGCTGATGCTCGACGTGCGAGGTTTCGTCGCCGAAACGAATGCGACGCACGTGTTTCTCGTCGCGCGCGGCGAAGTGATGACGCCCCGCGCCGTTGCCTGCCCCGAGGGAATCACGCGTTCGACCGTGCTGGAACTGTGCCGCAAGCACGCAATCGCCGTGGCGGAAACGGACCTCTCGCTCGTCGATTTCTATCGGGCCGACGAAATGTTCTGCACCGGCACGATGGGAGAAATCGCCCCGGTCGTGGAAGTCGACGGCCGGCGAATCGGCGACGGCCGTTGCGGCCCCGTCACGCTGCGACTTTCGGAACTCTTCGCGGAACTCACGCGCCGCGAAGGGACGGTCGTCGTGGAAGCCTAAAACGACGCTCTACCGGAGAAAGCTTGGCGATTCTGCCTCTCGACCGTACGATGAAAGTACAGGTTCAGGAGCCCGCTCATGTCTGATGCACCATCCGGTCCGATTGCGCCCATCCAGTTCGTCTCCGATGAACACGGGCAAACCGTCAGCGTCATCGTGCCGATTGAATTATGGCGCGAAATTGAAGCAGAGCGCGAAACCGCCTACCTGCTCAAGTCGGACGCGATGCGGCGACGCCTACTCGAAGCGACGGCGTAACGTTGGAGCAGGCGTGTGCGCAAGCTGGGATTTGACGTCGCCGCGCTGGAAGACTTGAACTGGTGAGTTCAAGCCGATCGCAAGAAGGCCTTGCGGCTCTTGAGATTGATCCACGAGACGCAAGCAGACCCGTTCGGCGGAATCGGCAAGCCGGAACCGCTGCGACATGAATTGGCCGGCTGCTGGTCGAAGCGAATCGACGACGAGCATCGTCTGGTCTATACGGTGACCGACGACAAGATCCGGATTCTCGCCTGTCGCTACCACTACTAGGCTCGACGGAGCGAGCCTACTTCGTCCGCCCGAAGCAGATCAGGCAGCGGTCGTCGCTTTGGGCCCGTTTGCCGACGAAGAGGTTGACGTCTTCCAGAATCGACTTGCCGAGAGCGCCGATCGGCAGCGACGGCAGGCCGACCTGTTTTTCCAGGCGTTCGAAGCCGTAGAGTTCGTCCGAGGCGTTCATCGCTTCATTGATGCCGTCGGTATACAGCGTCAGGCATTCTCCCGGCTTGAGCGTGACGCTGATCGATTGAAACTCGGCGTCGTCGATCACTCCGAGCGGCAGTCCCTTCTCGTCTTCGCCGACCTTCGTCACCGTGCCGTCGACGGCGCGGAGATAAGGCGACATGTGCCCCGCGTTGACGACGGTCACTTCGTGCGTGCGGCAATCCAGCACCGCCGCCACGAACGTGACGAAGCGCGATTCGAAATCGCTCCGCGCGAAGCCGGCGTTCAAGCGGTTCACGGCGTCGGCCGGCGACGAACCGGTCGCCATCGAATAGCGCACGTCGCTCGACAGCTTCGCCATCAGAAGCGCGGCCGGCATCCCCTTGCCCGCCACGTCGCCGAGCACCACGGCCAAGCGATCGCCCGGCAGCGGAATGTAGTCGAAGTAGTCGCCGCCGATCTGATTCGCCGCTTCATAAAAATCGAAGAACTCGTACCCTTCGATCTGCGGCGGCGCGTCGGGCAGAAATCCTTGTTGCACCTTGTGGGCCAAGTCCAGATCGCGCTCGAAGGCCTGCTTCTTCAGCGCCACGTCGTGCAACTGCGCGTTCTCGATGGCGAAGGCCGCTTGAAACGCCACGCCCGCAAGCACGTCGAGGTCGCCGGTTTGAAAGCGGCTCCGCTGATCGAGCGTGTCGATCTGAATGACGCCGAGCGCTTCGCCGGCCGTGTCGATGAGCGGGGCGCACATCATCGAGCGAATGCGGAAATCGGCGATGCTTTGGCTGCCGTCGAACCGCGTGTCGCCGGCGGCGTCGGCCGAGAGAATCGCCTCCTTCGCCGACATCACCTGATTGACGATGGTCCGGCTGATGCGGATCGATTCCGCATCGTCGCCGCGGCGATACTTCACGGCCTTCGGCACCAGCGCGCCGGTTTCCGGATCGCGCAAGACGACGAAGCCGCGATCGGCCTGAATGAAAATCTTGAACAAGCTGTCGATGACTTTGCCGAGCACCGAGTTGAGATCGAGCGACGACGCCAGATTACGCGTGATCTCCAGCAGCGCTTGCAGCTTCAGTTCCGGATTCACCGAAATCTGAAAGCCCGAGCGGTTGGCCTGCAAATCGAACGACCCCATGATCGTGCCCGAAGCTCGGGCGCCGATATCGTCGATGAACGTGGCGCGGGAACTGTCGTCGGGCGCGGTGTCGGAAACCGTCGCGGGGGAAGCGTCGCGCTGCGCCCCGCCGAGGTGGAAGGCGAACACGATATCGCAAACTTTGACGCGATCGTTTTCCTGCAACCGCCGCCGCCCCATGACCGCTTCGCCGTTGACGAACGTGCCGTTGCGGCTCTTGAGATCTTCGACGTAGAACTCGTTGTTCATCCGCACGACGACGGCATGCTGCCGACTCACCGCGCCGACGTCGAGCACGATGTCGCACTCCGGATGGCGACCGAGGATCATGCGTTCGCCGCTCAAAGCAAACACCTGCCCGGGGGTCATGCCCTTGAGAACTTGAAGAACCGCCATGGACCTGCCCGGCAACCTCGAGTAGCGAAATCCGCGCGCCGTGAAGTTGCACTTCGGCGCGCAGCGGAGAAAGGAAGTGAGGCGCCGCCGGCGACGTAGCGCGAACGCGTCCGCGCCGTCCACCGATGAAAGCCCACCGAACGCCCGATTTTAGGGGGCTGCGCCGCAGCGCGTCAATTGCCGAGTGCGCGGCTTGACGCTTTGCAACAACCGCTCTACGCTTAACGAGTTGCGTACGAATCGCCTGCTCCGCCCGAGTGCGGTCGGCCGTCCCTGCGCGATCTTTGGGCGATAGTGTAACGGCAACACAACTGACTCTGACTCAGTTATTCTAGGTTCGAATCCTAGTCGCCCAGCT
>CAZWDN010000270.1:0-1583 GCA_964633125.1 uncultured Pirellula sp.
GACTCGTTCATCGTGCTTGACAACAATCGATATGCCAAAGACAAGCATCGGGTGTTCTTGGAATCGGCGACGATCAAGGGCGCCGATCCATCCACGTTTCAGCTACTCGATGCGAGTTCCTATGCGAAAGACAAATCGCACGTGTACTTGAGAGAGTACCTAGTTCCCGGTGCGGATCCCGATTCTTTTCGCGTTCTTACCGGACTGTATAGTCGCGACGCAAATCGCGTTTATTGCGGTAATGTTCCTATGGAAACGGTCGACGTCGATGCGTTTAAAGTGGTCAAAGAAGATAGACGCGTTATGGTCACTTCCAACGACAAAAGTCATTTCTTATACAAATATGGGGAAGCCTTTAAAGACCTTGAGGTTTCGATTGATCACCCTGCAATTACGGGTGAATGCTGGGCTCAAGACGGGAAGTATTGGTATTACGGACCTGGCAGAATCGAGGGTGCCGACTACGACTCATTCAAAGTCGACGACCGTTTTTGGGGCTCAGATAAGAATCGAAAATATGTAAATGTGTTTCCAGAGGAAGAATTGCCCGCTAGAAAAAAGCGGCTCGAAGCCCGATGGAGCATGATGCCGAACAAGTAGCTGCACCTGACAGCGACGGCACGTAACAAGTTTTATACTCAACGCTTCATCGGCCGTCGCGGCAACTGATCACCAGCGTTAGGCCGATGGGAGCGAGACGGGCCCTGTGAGTTCCTTGCCGAGGAAGATTTGGCTCATAGTCCCATGGAACCCGAGACGCCGGGCGGACGTTGCGAACGCGAAGTAGGCGGTCGTCGATAACGGAACGCCGCGGAGGGCGCTGCCTACAGGGGCTTCGTCAGTTCTTTCGTGATCGCTTCCAGGCCGACGAGCGGGGCTTGGCAGGTGAAGTTTTCGCAGATGTAGAGCGAGGGTTTGCCGGCGACCGGTTGTTTGCCGGCGAGAATGCCGGCGAGCAATTCCGACTTGCCGGTGCCGGGGACGGCCGCCGACACTTGGTGCGGGCGGAATTGGCGGCGGAGGATTCGCAATACTTCGTCGCGCGACGCCGCGTCGGGCGCGGCGACGACCAGTTCTTGCACGGGCCCGAGCCAGAGGTCGAGCGCCAGCAGCGATTGGCCGACGGCCGTCGGCGTCCGTTCGAAGAGGTCGCCGAGCGATTTCAGTCCGCGCTCCGCGGCGGCGGCGTACTTTTCCATCCCGGTGAGTTTCGCGAGGCGCACGAGCACCGTCAGGGCCATGCCGGTGCCGCTCGGCGTGGCGTTGTCGTACACGTCTTTATTGCGAGCGATTAGTTCTTCGTGGTCGTCGGCCGTGAAGAAGAAGCCGCCCGAGACCTTGTCGGCGAAGCGCTCGAGCATCACATCGCACAACGCGCCGGCTTCGTTGATCCAGCGGGCGTCGAAGTCGGCTTCGTAGAGCGACACCAGCGCATTGGCGAGGCAGGCGTAATCGTCGAGATAGCCGTCGAACTTCGCCTGGCCGTGGCGATAGGCGTGCAGCAGTCGGCCGTCGGGCTTGCGAAGTTTGGTGAGAATGAAATCGGCGGCCTTCTGCGCGGCGGCTAGGTAACGCGGTTCGCC
>CAZWDN010000270.1:1683-7059 GCA_964633125.1 uncultured Pirellula sp.
GCCTCCTCCGGGCCGAGCACCGCTTCGACTTCCTTCACCGTCCAAACGTAATACTTGCCTTCTTCCCCTTCGCTGTCGGCGTCGAGCGTGCTGGAGAAGCCGCCGGATGGGTCGGTCATATCGCGAAGAATGAAGTCGAGCGTTTCGCGAAGGGTGCGGGCATACTCATCGCGGCCGGTGGCTTGATAGGTTTCGACGAGCGCGCCGGCGAGCAGCGCGTTGTCGTAGAGCATCTTCTCGAAGTGCGGCACCAGCCAGCGAGCATCGGTGCTGTAGCGATGGAAGCCGCCGGCAAGTTGATCGTAGATGCCGCCGCCGATCATCTTATCGAGCGTGAAGGTGACCATTTCGCGAGCCATGGCGGAGCCCGCGCGTTTGGCGATCCGCAGCAAGACGCGCATGTCCATCGGGTGCGGAAACTTGGGCGCGGCGCCGAAGCCTCCTTCGCGCGCGTCGAAATTGCGTGCGAGCGCCGCTTCGACCACGGTGACGACTCCGACGTCGAGCACGCCATCGCCGGGACCGGTGCCGGCCGAACCGACGACTTGCAGATGGTCGGTCAGTTGTTTGGCTTGGTCGAAAAGCGCAGCGCGGCGATTCTTCCAAGCGTCGAGCACGGCATCGAGCACGGCGTCGAAACCGGGCATGCCGCGCGCGGCCTTGGGGGGCCAATAGGTGCCGCCGTAAAACGGCTGCTTGTCGGGAGTGAGAAACACCGACATCGGCCAACCGCCGCGGCCCGTCAGGCTTTGCACGGCGTTCATGTAAATCTGATCGACGTCGGGGCGCTCTTCGCGGTCGACCTTGACGCTGATGAAGTTGTCGTTGAGCTTCTTGGCGATCTCCGCGTTCTCGAAGCTTTCATGCTCCATGACGTGGCACCAATGGCACGCCGAATAGCCGACGGAGAGAAATACCGGCCGATCGAGTTTCTTTGCCGCCGCGAAGGCTTCCGCGCCCCAGGGGTACCAATCGACCGGATTGTTCTGATGCTGAAGGAGGTACGGACTCGTTTCCTTCGCCAGGCGATTGGGCATGATTCCAACTACTCGAACGCGGTTTACTTGAACTGTTGATCCGGCCCCGGGAAGCGGCCCGCGCGGACGTCGGCGCTGAACGCTTCGGCGGCCTGCTTGATGACGGAGCGCAGGTCGGCGTACGGCTTGACGAAGCGCGGCACGTAGCCGGAGGTGAGGCCGAGCATGTCGTTGGTCACGAGGACTTGGCCGTCGCAACCGGCGCCGGCGCCGATGCCGATGGTCGGCACGGTGAGCGAGGCGGTGATCTCCGCGGCGAGCGTCGCCGGGATGCATTCCAGAAGGACACAAAACGCGCCGGCCTGTTCCGCTTCATGGGCTTCGCGAACGAGCCGATCGTGATCGCGTTGCACCTTATAGCCGCCCAGCAGGTGGACATTCTGCGGACGCAAGCCGCAATGGGCAACGACGGGGATGCCGGCCGAGGTGAGCGCGCCGATAATCTCCGCCTGATCGGCGCCCCCTTCAAGCTTCACGGCCTGGCAGCGCGTTTCCTTGAGGATGCGGCCGGCATTCTCGACGGCCTTGTACCGCCCAAGATGGTTACTTGGAAACGGCATATCGACGATTGTGAGTGCGCGTTGCACGGCGCGGCCGACCATTTCGGCGTGGTAGATCATTTCGTCGAGCGTGACGGGAAGCGTCGTGGAATGCCCCTGCACGACCATCGACATGCTGTCGCCGACGAGCAAGGCGTCGACGCCCGTTTCGTCGAGCAATTGGGCCATCGTGTAGTCGTAGGCCGTGAGCATGGTGATCTTCCGCCCGGCCTTCTTGAGAGCCATGAATTTGGGGACGGTCAGTCGTTCGGCGGCGGTGTCGCTCATGACGGCTCGGCGGAAAGGTCGGGGTGCGAGGAACAATCCTACTAAAGCCATTGTGCGTCGCAGGGCGGCAATCGGCAACCGGCGACCGCGACGGCGGTGTTCCGCAGGGAAAATCGTTGGAAACCGCCGGCGGGCGGCGGTATGTTAGGGGCGTTCACGCGCCGCCCCCCTTCGACTCAGACATTGCACGGAGACCCGCCCTATGATTCGTCGTTTCGTCGTTACGATCTGCGCTCTCACGTCTCTCGGTTTAGCGGCGGACATTGCGTCGGCACAGCCTAAGGGAACGTCCGTCGCAATTAAGGGGAAAGTCGCGCAGGTCGTGCCGCAAGGGATCCTCATCGACGGCGACGACAACAAGAAGTACGCACTCGGCTTCAACCCGAAGAGCAAGGTGACGATGGCAGGCACGGCCGGCCCCGACTTCGTGGCACCGGGAATGTACGTGCAGTTTGAGGTCGACCTCGATTCGGCAGGCAAGCCGACGAAGGAAATCGCCAAGCTTTCGATTATCCAACAGGATGCAATCAACGTACCGGGCATTTCGAGCGCTGCGGGCCCCGACGCCAAGCCGGGCGGTGCGGGAGCTTACTTGGTGCGCGGAACCGTGCGGGCCAATAAGGGAGGGACGCTCACCGTGGCCGCGGGCAGCAAGACGATCACCGTAACCTTGAGCGGCGCGGCGACGATCCCGGTGACCAACAGCAATTGGCAACTCGCACAGCCGGGCGACAGCATCTCGGGCGACGCGCAGGCTTTCGCTCAGCCGAACTCGCCCGTGACGCCGGCCCTGGCGGAACGGATCGAGATCAAGGCCGTGATGCCGATCCAAAAGAAGAAGGGGCGCTAAGCCGCGCTCGCTCGGAACAATCACACAGCGACGAGCCGTCGTAACCTAGCGTTGCGACGGCTCGTTGTTTTTCTGCGGGAGCTTACGGCAGCATCCGCGGCCCGAAATTCGCCGCGGGCAAACGCTTCGTCGGCAACTTCGCGGAGGCTTCGTAGAGCGGCATCGCCTCGGGCAGCCACGCCTTCAGGTCGGCGATGCGCGTGCCGTGGCTCGGGTGGGTCGACATGAATTCCGGCGGAGCGTTGCCTTTGCCGGTCGAACTCTGCATCCGCTCCCAGAATCGCATGCTTTCGCGCGGATCGTAACCGGCGGCGGCCATGATCAGCAGGCCCATGTGGTCGGCTTCCGATTCATGACTCCGGCTGTATTTCAGAATGCCGAATTTCGCCCCGGCGTTCAGCACCTGCATCATGCGCATTCGCTGCTCGGGCGACATATCGCCGGCCGCGCCGCCGATGCTCATCACGCCCATTTGCACGAGCTGCTCTTGCGCCATCCGCTCGGCGCCGTGATGCGCCAGCGCGTGCGAGATTTCGTGCCCCAGCACGGTCGCCAAGCCGGCGTCGGTTTCGGCGATCGGCAGAATGCCCGTATAGACGACGATCTTACCGCCGGGGAGACAGAACGCGTTTTGCTGGTCGCTATCGACGACTTCGACCTTCCACTCCATCGGCTGGGTAGGCAGCTTCGCCTTGTCTAAGAACATCGGGTTCTCGGCCGCCACGGTTAGGCGGTCGGCGATCGTGCGGATGGCTTCGACTAGCGGCCCGCTCGTGAGGCGTCGCTCGGTCGCAAGCACTTCCTGAAACGCCTGTGCGCCGAGCGCCTTCTCTTGCTCCGGATTCAGCGCCACGATTTGCTTGCGCCCGAACGGTCCTTCCTGGCACTGGCTGATCATCGTCAGCCCGATCATGACCAGGCCGATCAGAATCGGCAGCAGCCGGATGCGAAACGGGCGGCGCTGTTGAGGGTCGGGATAGCCGTACGACATGGAAGCAACTCCGGAAGTGAAGGCGGGCGCCGCGATTCATCGCTCGCGACGAACACCGTCTTGCCATTATGGACGGTCGCACACGGCAATCCAGCCGTTGGCGCGCAATCGGCCGAAAAACCAAGGGCGCGGCAACTCGTGACGGCGGGCCGTGTCGAGCGGGATCAACTCGCGCACGCGAAAGCCCGACGCGGCCAATTCGGCCGTAAACTCGCCGCGCGTGTAAACGTGCAAAAACATTTCCTGAATCCCGCGATACGGAAAGAATTTGTCTCCCGGCTCGCGCGTGCCGCGCCATCGCTCCCAAACCAAATTCCTCAGCAGCCAGGCGCGCCCTTGCGGATCGCGCAAGTTGTGCCAGCGATTGTGAACATGAACGACGAACACGCCGCCGGGTCGCACGATGCGAAATACATGGTCGAGAAATCGGCGCCGATTCTCGCGCCCGCGAATCATCCCCAGCGTGCTGAACAGGCACGCGGCGTAGTCGACCGAAGCATCGGCGAAACAACCGAGCTCCATCAGATTCGCCAGCACGCGCTCGACTGGCAACCGCTCGCATGCGGCCTTTTCACCGACGATGCGCAAGAACGGCGGCGAGAGATCGACGCCGATCGCGAGATAGCCGCGCCGCGCAAACGGCAGCAAGGCCCGTCCCGTCCCGCATCCTAAGTCGACGAACACCCCCGGCGTCGGGAAGGCGCGCTCCAACACTTTCTCGTCGAAGTCGAAAAGTGTGTTCGTTGCGAATTCTTCATCGTAATCGCCGGCGATATGCGAGCGATTCGCGTATTCCCAGACGCCGCGCGGCACTCCCTCGGGCAGTCGCCAAGCGGGCGGCGGGGAGGAAGAAGCATTTTCGAGTGACACGTTGATCGCCGCGCGCTGGCGCGGCGGCTGCCGGCGGGTTGATGGTCGATAATCGCGCCAGTATAATCTCACGACTCGAAAGCGCCCAACGCGCCGCCGGTAAGCGCCAAGCGCCCCTCCGGCTGCATCCTCGGGCGCTGCGAACGCAGATCACACGCGGCAAATCGCCGTTGGGAATAGTTGGCTCCATCATCTGGCAAGGAGAGTGTTTCGTGGCAATTCGCGTCGGCATCAACGGTTTCGGACGTATCGGTCGGTTGGTCTTTCGAGCCATCTGCGATCAAGGACTGCTCGGCAAGGGGATCGACGTCGTCGCCGTCAACGACCTCGTGCCGGCCGACAACCTCGCGTACCTCGTGAAGTACGACTCCGTGCAAGGTCGCTTCAAGGGAGAAGTGCACAGCGAGAAGTCGTCGCCGAACGTCGCGGAAGACGACACGCTCGTCGTCGACGGCCACAAGATCAAGTGCCTGGCCGTGAAGGAAGGCCCGGCCGCCTTGCCGTGGAAAGACCTGAACGTCGACTTGGTCATCGAATCGACGGGCCTCTTCACGGAAGCCGAAAAGGCTCGCGGCCATCTCACGGCCGGCGCCAAGAAGGTGCTCATCTCGGCTCCCGCCAAGGGCGAAGACATCACCGTGGTTCACGGCGTCAACTGCGGCAAGTACGAAAAAGACAAGCATCACATCGTCTCGAACGCGAGCTGCACGACCAACTGCCTCGCGCCGGTCGCCTACGTGCTCCTCAAGGAAGGCTTCGGCATCGACGAAGGCCTGATGACGACCGTGCACAGCTACACGG
>CAZWDN010000271.1:0-7049 GCA_964633125.1 uncultured Pirellula sp.
CGATCATGACGTTCGTGCTCGGCCTCGTCGCCGAACCGCCTCCGGCCAAGTACGTCTACCAGCCGAACGCCCGACAGGCCGCGGTGTTGGAGGGGGCCAAGGTCATTGAGAAGTTCAACTGCGCGGGCTGCCACACGCTCAAGATGCAGCGCTGGGAAATCGACTACACGCCCGGCAAGCCGAAGGCCCCGGACATCAGCGGCGAATACGCATTCCTCACGCCGCATTACTCGCCGGCGGAAATCGCCAAGTCGAAGGCCGTCGATCGTCGTGGGCTCGGCCATGCCGAAATTCACGGCCTGCCGGAACCCAAGGAAGATGAAGAAGAGCCGGCCGTTTACTTCAAGCTCTGGTCGCCGAGTTTGATCGACGGACAAACGTGGCTCTCCGGCGGTACGTCGCTGGAAGTCGATGAACGTCTCAACCCGCCGGGCAAGGCATTGCGTCGTCCGCAAGTCGGCGGCGTGTTCGCCAACTACTTGCATCCGGTCGCCTTCGCCGAAGAGAAGAAACGCAACCCGGCCGTCAAGGCAAGCGACGCTTGGGGCTTCGTACCGCCGCCGCTCATCGGCGAAGGTGAGAAGGTGCAGACCCGCTGGTTGCACGACTTCCTGCTGGAGCCGTTTGCGATTCGTCCGGCGGCGGTTTTGCGAATGCCGAAATTCCACATGACGAGCGACGAAGCGCAAGCGATCGTGCATCACTTCGCGGCGCTCGATAACGTCGATTACCCGTACGAATTCGATCGCCGCCTGCAAAGCGACTATTTGAGTTCGGCGAATGCGGCTTATGAAGCGACGAAGAAAGCCGCGCAAGCGGAAGCCGCCAAGGCACCGCCTCCGGCCGCGCCGGCCGCGGGCGGCGCGCCGCCGCTGCCGACCGTACCCAAGGGCGACAAAAACCGCCTCGACGACGCGCTCACGCTCGTCACCGACAACGGCTTCTGCGTGAAGTGCCACTTGGTCGGCGACTTCCGCCCCGCAGGCGCCGCCGCAGGCTTGGCTCCGAACTTGGCCGGCGTCTCGACGCGACTACGACCCGACTACTTGAAAAAGTGGATCGCCAATCCGGGCCGAATCCTGCCGTACACCGGCATGCCGGTCAACTTCCCGAAGACGCAGAGCGTGGCGCAGCACCTTTTCAAGGGTACCAGCGAACAACAGATCGACGGCGTGGTCGACTTCCTGCTCAATTACGATCGCGTGATGAGCGAGAAGACGCGCGTCGCCGACCTGATGAAAACCGCGGCCGTGACGCCTCCTGTCGGCACCCCGGCGACCGGTACCCCGGTACCCGCCGCACCGGCTCCGGCCGGCGGCAATAAGCCCGCTCCGGCGGCACCGGGTAATCCGCCCCCCGCACGACCTACGCTGCCCGGTTCGCCGGCCGCCGGAGAAGAATAGCATCGAGAGTTTTGCCGCAAGGCGAACCGATTCGACGAGTTTTCCCAGTCACCTACGATAGAAGTAAGCCCCGAAGTTCGAAGTCCGCATGTCGCCGAGTTCGTAAGCTCGCCTGGAGCCCTGTCCGCTTGCAACGCTCGGTCTGCGATCTCACAAGGAGAAACCTGATGACACGCCTCATGAAGTACACCACCACGTTCGCCGTACTCGCCGCACTTTGCGCAGGCCGGCAAGCGTCGGCCGCGGAGCTCAAAGGCAAGTTTGTGCTCGACGGCGACGCGCCGGCCGCCACGGCCGTGACCGATCCTAAAGCCGCTTCCGAATTCCCCGGACTGACGATCAACTACGAAAACCTCGTCGTCGATCCGGCGACCAAGGGCATTGCGAATATCGCCGTATACATCCGAAACGATGTCGCCGCCACGCCTGAAGCGACGGCCGCCGTCGCTCCTAAGGTCGTCGTCGACAACAAGAACGGCCGCTTCGAACCGCATGTCGTCGGCGTTTGGTCGGGAAAGCAAGCGCTCGTTTTCAAGAACTCCGATGCCGTGAGCCACAACAGCAACTTCGCCTTCGCCGGGGTCAACCCGTTGCTCACGCCCAACAGCGAACAAGAAATTCCGGTGTCGGGCGCGAAGACGCTGCCGCAAGAGCTTTCGTGCAGCATTCATCCCTGGATGAAGTCGTACATCGTCGTGCGCGAGAACCCGTACACGGCCGTCACCGGCAAGGACGGCAGCTTCTCGATGAAAAACCTGCCGACCGGCACGGAATTGGAAGTGCAGTTCTGGCACGAAAAGTCGGGCTACCTCGTCGCCAAGCCTGAGTGGGAAAAGGGACGCCTCGTCGTCACCCTCACCGGCGACATGGACCTCGGCGAAATCAAGGTCAGCCCCGAGTTGTTCAACAAGTAGTCCAACGAACGACGGCGGGTCGCCACGGCGACCCGCCGTCGAGTTTACCGCTGGGCCGTTTATCATCCGGTCGTTTTTCATGAGTTCGATGCGAATCATGCCAACCTCCTTCCGTGCCGTTCCCATCGCCGTGATCGTCGGCTGCTGCTTCGTCGCTGCGAGCGGCGGTTGCGGCCGTTCGGGCGAGGCTTCCGTATCCATCGACGAAAACCAAATGCTGGCGATGCGCAAGCCCACGGCGGCTTCGGCCGGCGGTGCGGCCACGGGCGACGTCGGCAGCGGCTGGGGCACGCTCAAGGGGAGGTTCACGTTCGGCGGCGCCGCGCCGACGAGCGGCCTACTCGCCGGCTTCGACCCGAACAAAGACGCGCTCTGCAAGATCCCGGTGAAGGACGACTCGTTCGTGGTCGATGCTTCCAGCAAGGGAATCTCCAACGTGTTGCTCTACGTCCGCGCGGCGCCTCGCGTGCATCCGGATTTCGAGAGCGCTGCGCCGAAGGAAGTGCTGTTCGACCAGAAGGAATGCCGCTTCCTCACGCGAGTGTTCGCCCAGTCGATTAAAGACAAGTACGTGATCCTCAATTCGGACGACCCGGCTCATAACTCCAACGGCGATCCCGGCGGCGGCAATCCTCCTTACAACGCGCTGCTCTCACCCAAGGTCGGTCGCTTCGACTACCCCGGCTTTAAGAAGGCGATCAACACTCCTTATGAAATCACGTGCAGCATCCATCCCTGGATGAAGGCCTACCACATCGCTCGCCCTGATCCATATTTCGCGGTTTCGGCCGCCGACGGTACGTTCACGATTGAAAAGTTGCCGGCGGGAGTCGACCTCGAATTTCAGGTCTGGCATGAGAAGGGGGCCGCCGACAAGGGAGGCCTCGTCGGCAAGGCCGACGGCCTGACTTGGACCGCCGCCGGTCGCTTCAAAATCAAGATTCCTGAAAACGGGGAAGCCACGGTGAACGCCGTCGTCGAGCCGTCTGCGTTAGCTCTTTAAGATCGTCGCTCCGTTCGCGCCGCTTGTTCCTATTGCAATTTCGGTATTCGCCATGCGTCACTCTTCCGAATCGTGCTTCATCCGACCGGGGATGGTTTGCGTCGCCCTGTTGGGCTTCGCGGCCCCTCTCGTCGTCGGTTGCTCGAAGCCGGGCAATTCATCCCCTTCGTTCCAGCTCAACACGCAGAACGAAGATCCCAATCGCTACAAGCTTGTCGGCACGCCGGAAGAACTTCAGGTCAAAGAAACGCTCAACATCCCCGGCCGGCAATACATCGCCGACGCGCTCGTGGCAATGTTCGGCACGCCCGATCGACCGTACGTCTTCCGTGAATCGGGCCTCGACCTGAAAAAGATTCGCCTCGCTTCCGGGCCCGTCGGGGGGTTGCCGCCCGAAGTGCAAAAGGAAGAGCTCGACGCGCTGGTGAAACGCTACGGCGCGCTCAAGGAAGGACTCGCGAAGTTCGAAGCGGCCGCTAAGGAATCGGCCGCCAAAGCCGCGCCGGCCGAAGCCGCGGTGAAGGCCGCCGAGCCGAAACTCGCCGCCGCCAAGACGGCCAAGAACGCCGCCGAAATCGCGGCCCTGGAAAAGGAAATCGCGACGCACAAACCGTTGCTCGACGCCAAGGCTGCGGACGCCGCCGCCCTGGCGCTGCACAACAATGAAATCGCCGACTTGGATTTCGAAATCAAGTCGTACTCCGTCGCGCAGAAGGGACTTTACCGTCAACACTGCTCCCACTGCCACGGCACGACCGGCGGCGGCGACGGGCCCACGGCGCTCTTCCTCAACCCGTATCCGCGCGACTACCGCCAAGGCAAATTCAAATTCAAGTCGACCGAACGCGACGCCAAGCCGACGACGGCCGACCTGCGGCGCATTCTGGTCGACGGCATCAACGACACGGCCATGCCGACCGTGGGGCTGCTGCCGCCGGATGAAATCGATGCGCTCGTCGAGTACGTGAAGTACTTGGCCATTCGCGGCCAAACCGAACAGGCTCTGAAAGACAAAATCTTCGGCGACGAAAAAGTGCCGAACGTCGAACAGGGCGGCGGCCGTGCGATGCTCGTCTCTGAAATTCTGCAACCGATCGTCGACGGCTGGAACGAAGCCGAAAGCAAGGTGATCGTGCCGACCGCCGACGGCTACAAGCCGGACCCCGACCGCACGAAGTGGCTCGCCGAAGGGGCCGCGCTCTTCGCGGGCGATCGCGCCAAATGCTACAGCTGCCACGGCACGACCGGCCTGGGCGACGGCCGCAAGGCTTCCGAGCCGCTCTTTGACGATTGGAACAAGGACAAGAAGTTCGCCGCGACCAAGCTGCTGATCGCCGCCGCCGTGGAAAAGGGAAACACGGCCGACGCGACGCGACTGACGAACATCATGCACAGCTGGGACCTGCCGGAGCAGCAACAAAAGCCGCGTAACTTGCGACTCAACCGCTTCCGCTTCGGCCGCGCCCCGCTCGATTTGTATCGCCGCATTTACGCCGGCATCAACGGCACGGAAATGCCGGGAGCCGGCAAGCCCGGAGCCGAAGGCAACGCGGAAAAGAAACTGACCGAGCGCGAGTATTGGCAACTCGTCGATTACGTCTTGGCTTTGCCGTACTTCAACGAGCACGGCAAGCTTCCGCTAATCGACGGCTCGTCGCCGCACGGACCCGCCGCCGCCCAGCCGGTGCCGGGCCATGCGAGCGTCTCCCCCGCGCCGACGACGCCCGCCGCGCCGGGCGAGTAAGCCGAATTGGTTTGATAGAGCATACGACCGACCCAAACGACTTTGATCTGATAGCGGCGAATCGCCAGATTCGCGGAGGACGACGGTGGGAAAATTCTGGAGTTTTCTGTTCTTACTGGTGCCGGTGCTCGGCGTCGCGCTCTTCGTCTGGGCGCCGTTCAACCAGCACTGGCTGCCGCGCGACGTATCGACGCACGGCTATCAGATCGACCATCTCTTCAACTTCATCCTCGGCCTCACCGGCGTGGTGTTCATCGCCACGGAGATGTTGTTGTTTTGGTTCATCTGGCGTTACGACGGCAAGACGAACACGTCGCCGGTGAAATTCACTCACGGCAGCCATAACCTGGAAATCGTCTGGACGATTCTTCCCGCCGCGACGCTGCTCTTCATCGCCATCTACCAGATGAACGCCTGGGCCGATGTGAAGATGCACAAGCCCGACATGGCGCCGACCGTCGAAGTGACCGCTCGTCAATTTGAATGGCGTCTTCGCTACCCGGGCAAAGACGGCAAGATCGGCACCGAAGACGATCTTTTCCATGTGAACGAACTCCACGTGCCGGTCGACGAAATGACGCTCGTAAAGCTCGACAGCGCCGACGTCTTGCACGACTTCTTTCTACCGCACATGCGCATCAAGCAAGACGCGGTTCCCGGCACCTCGATTCCCGTGTGGTTTAAGCCGACGCAAAGCGGCGAGTACGACTTGGTCTGCGCCGAGCTTTGCGGTTGGGGTCACTACAAGATGAAGGGACGCCTGTTCGTCGAATCGCGCAGTGATTACGAACGCTTCCTCGCCGAGCTCGAAAAGAAGCAAACCGCTACGAATGTCGAGAAGAAGGCGGAAGCGGAAGAATAAGCGTTTCCGTTCGACCCGTTTGTCCGTTGATTGCCGAATACTGATTTCCTTATCGCGATATTCCTATGAGTACAACCGTCGCCGGTTCCCATGCCCATGACGAAGCCCACGGCGCTCACGCGCACGGCAGCTTCTTGAGCACCTACGTCTTCTCGCTCGACCACAAGGTCATCGGCATCCAGTTCCTCTTCTCGACGATGCTCTGGCTGTTCGTCGGCGGACTTCTGGCGCTCGGCATCCGCTGGCAGCTCGCTTGGCCGTGGACCGAAATGCCGATCATCGGCAAGATTCTCTTCGCGAAAGAAGGGGGCCAAATCGCTCCCGAGTTCTACACGATGCTCGTCACCATGCACGCCTCGGTGATGATCTTCTTCGTCATCATCCCGATTCTCGCCGGGGCCTTCGGCAACTACCTGATTCCGCTCATGGTCGGGGCCGACGACATGGCCTTCCCCACCTTGAATATGCTCAGCTACTGGTTCATGTGGCCGGCCTTCGTCTTGATGATCTGCAGTTTCTTCGTCGAAGGCGGGGCGGCGGCCGCGGGCTGGACCGGCTATCCCACACTTTCCGCAATCCACCAAGCGGCGCCGGGTAGTCACAACGGCCAGACGCTTTGGCTCTGGGGTCTCATCTTCGTCGGAATCTCGTCGATGATGGGCTCGGTCAACTACATGACGACCATCATCCAAATGCGGGCTCCCGGTCTCACGATGTTCCGCCTCCCCATGACCATCTGGGGCATGTTCATCACGGCGGTGCTGCAAGCGTTCGCACTGCCCGTGCTCACCGCCGCGATCTTTATGCAAATTCTCGACCGCATGGTCGGCACCGGCTTCTTCATCCCGGAAGGGCTCGTCGTCAACGGCGCCTCGGCCGGCCCCGGCGGCGGCCAACCGCTCCTCTGGCAGCACTTGTTCTGGTTCTACTCGCATCCGGCCGTGTACATCATGATCTTGCCCGCAATGGGCATGGTCTCCGACATGCTCACCACGTTCGCCCGTAAGCCGCTCTTCGGCTACAAGCCGATGGTGTACTCCATCTCCGGCATCGCCGGCCTGGGCTTCATCGTCTGGGGACACCACATGTTCATGTCGGGCATGAATCCCGCGCTCGGCACCAC
>CAZWDN010000272.1:0-7030 GCA_964633125.1 uncultured Pirellula sp.
AGATCGCCGATTTGAAGGCGGCCGGCGCCAACGAATTCCTGCATAAGCCGTTCGAAGTCGATACGCTCATCGACCGGATGTGCCGGATGCTCGATATCGAAACGGCCACGACGCGCTAGAGCCTTTCTAGGGAACGCCGCAGAGGGCGTTGCCTACAAACCATCGACTTTTGTTTCCGACGACGTACGAATATGACGACGTACGACGCTGCGGAGCTAGAACGTGCGAAACTCGAAGCGCTCGCCGAATTTGCGGCGGGCGCGGGGCACGAAATCAACAATCCCTTGGCCGTGATTTCCGGCCGGGCGCAGTTGCTGCTCCGCGACGAACCGGACCCGGAGCGGCGACGGGAATTGGGCATCATCCGTGCGCAGGCCTTGCGCATCCATGAGATGATCGCCGACCTGATGCTCTTCGCCCGGCCGCCGTTGCCGGTGCGAAAACCGTGCGACCTAGCGGCGATCGTCGGCGCCGCCGTCGAGGGGCTCCGGCCGAAAGCCGAATTGCTCCAGGTTCGCGTCGTGCTTGCCGGAACCGCGGAGCCTTGTTCGGCTGCGGTCGACGCCGAACAAATTCAGGTTGCGCTGCGGGCCGTGATCGACAACGGCCTCAATGCGCTTCCGGCCGGCGGGCGGATCGAGGTCGAACTCCGCGCGCTCGACGACGCGATGGTCGAGATCATCGTGCGCGACGACGGGCCGGGTATGCCCGCCGCCGTGCGCGAACATCTGTTCGATCCGTTCTTCAGCGGACGAGAAGCGGGCCGGGGGCTCGGCATGGGGCTCGCCAAAGCGTGGCGCATCGTCACGAACCACGGCGGAAGAATCGACGCGGATTCTTCCGCCGAACGCGGCGCAATATTCACGCTGCGCATTCCGCGCAAGTAGTCGAGCGAGACTCTGCTTACGCCGGCAGCAGCGAAGCAAGATCCGGGTGCGGACGCGCGATCACGTCGGCCAGAATCAGCTTGCCGCCGAGCCGTTCGACGGTCGCCTTACCGGTGGCGATGGCCGATTGCACGGCCGCCACGTCTCCCTTGATCATGATCGTCACATAGGCCGAGCCGATCTTTTCCTTGCCGACCAGCTTCACCGAAGCGCTCTTCAGCATGTCGTCCGTGGCGTGCAGCGCGGCGACCAAACCTTGGGTTTCCAACAGACCGACCGATTCGATAGGGCTCATCGACTTCTCCTTGGGAATCCGCGTGTCGTAGTCGCCGAACGTGGGACTAAACGCGGGCTTGTTACGGACTAGTTTCGCAATTTCTTCGAGCGGGTTCGGGATGACGGCCCACGTGGCCGTCGCCCCCATTTGCTTGGCCAGGGCCACGCCGAGTTCGGCGGCGGCGGCGACGTCGCTCGGCGAACCGAGCAGTTTGATGCACTGGCCGGCGCCGTCGGAGCTTTCGATGCCGACGATTTCGACGTTCGCTCCCTTCACACAGCGGTCAACCGCCAAGAGCGAAGGGGCCAGGTTGCTGATTTCGAGTAGTGCGAGTGATTTCATGGGTAAAGTCAGAAGTCAGAGTGCAAAAGTCAAAACGCGTGAACTGTCCCGTTTTGCAATTTGCGTTTTTACTTTTGCGTTTGCTTAAGCGATTCCTCGGCGTTTCAGTTCGGCGATCACGCCTTCGACGATCCGGCCCACTTCGGCGGGCGTCGCACAAGAGGGCGTTTGCGGCGGACAGCCGCCGAGCGGTTCGTCGGCGAAGCCGCTTTCCGACAAGATGCATTGCAGCGTGTTGCGCAACGCGGCGAGTTGTTCGTGTTGCTGCGATGCCAGCGGTTGCCGGCCCTGGCCGGTGCGAAACCCGCGGAGGCCCACCGCCGCGCGGAAGCCTTCGGGGAAATCGGCCGAGTAAAGCATCGCGTCAAACAGCGTCAGCAGCTTGTATTGCAGTTCGCGAGCTTCGTCGATCTTGCCGGCGGCCGTCAGGTCGTAAAGCTTGCGCGTTACTTCGGGCACCACGCCGCTCGTGGCGTTCGTGCCGCCGTCGCAACCGATCAAGAGCATCGGCAGCAGGGCCGCTTCCCAACCGGTGAGGAAGCTGAAGTCGGGGCGAATCGGTCGAACGGCCGCGATCATCCGCATCATGTGCGGCAAGTCGCCGGAGGAGTCTTTGATCGCCACGATCTTTGGGCACTCTTCCGCGAGGCGGCGTACCGTCGGTACGTCGATTGGCGAGGCGAACATCGGAATATTGTAGAGCGTCACGTCGATCGGCGTATTGCGGCCGATCTCGTAAAAGTAGGCGTAAACCGACGCCGGGCTCAGTTTGTAGTAATAAGGGGAAACGATCGCGACGGCCCGCACTCCCAGCGAGTGGTAATACTCGCAGGCGGCGATGGTTTCCTTGACGTTGGCCTCGGCCGCGCCGGCCAAGATCGGTACCCGACCGCGCGTCTGATCGGCCATGATCGCCACGATCCGCCGCCGTTCCTCGGGCGTGAACCGGGTGAACTCGCCGGTCGATCCGTTCGGGTACAGACCGTGCACGCCCTTGCCGATCAGCCATTCGGTGTAGCGGCGCAGTTCGGCTTCGTTGATGTTGCCGGCGTCGTCGAGCGTGACGATGTTCGGCGTAAAAATGCCGGTCAGTCGGCTGGGATGTGACATGCGGTAGGGATGGGGTGCGGGGTGCCGGGTTCAGGGTTAACAGACGGGGCTCGGGTCGGATCGCTCGCAACCCTGAACCGGGAATCGAGAACCCAATACCTAACGCCCGTTTAGCTTAGTTCACTGCCGGCAAAGAGGAAGGGCTGCGGGCTTTGTAGGGGCGCGTTTTGCCGGATTTTCAGGTTGTAGCGAGCTCGATGGGCGCCGCTGCCGGCTAGCCGGGAGGCCGCACCCCTAAATCCCAGTCCCCTTGTGAGTTCGCGCCGATCGTCTTAAGCTACGCGTTGCCCGCGATGGAATCACCCGGGCCGGCGTTTCAGGGAAGAGCGCCGTGACCAACGAATAGCGAGCTCCTGGCATGGATTACGGCCGGAACATTCGTCTCGTGTCCACGGACGGACAACGAGTGGCTTACTCTCCGTTGACGCACACCATGGCCCAGCCCGAACATGAGCGGCTTGCGGCTCCTCTGCGGCGCGCCATCAGTCGCACCCGTCAATGGCTGCTGGGCGAACAAGCGTCCGACGGCTCCTGGTGCGCCGAACTGGAAGGGGACACGATCCTCGAGAGCGAGTACATCTTGCTCTTGGCCTTCCTCGGCAAGCACGACTCCGAGATCGCGCTGAAGTGCGCCCGCTACATTCTCGAAAAACAAAACGCCGACGGCGGCTGGTCGCAATACCCGGGCGGCAAGCTCGATGTGAGCATCAGCGTTAAGGCGTACTTCGCGCTCAAGCTTACCGGACACGAGCCGTCGAGCGCCGAAATGCAACGGGCCCGCAAGGCCATCCTCCAGGCCGGCGGCGCCGACTCCGTAAACAGCTTCACGCGATTTTACCTCGCGCTCTTGGGGCAGATCTCTTACGACCAATGCCCGGCCGTGCCGCCGGAGATGATGCTGCTGCCGAAGTGGTTCCCGATCAACATCTACTCGATGAGCGCCTGGAGCCGCACGATCGTCGTGCCGCTGGCGATCATGTGGGCTCATCGTCCGTCGTCGAACATTGCGCCCGAAGAAGGAATTCGGGAGCTGTTTCTCAAGCGGCCCGAAGAATGGCCGCCGCTTCGCTGCCCGGGCCTGGCGGGCGGCACCGGCCTCGTGAGCTGGGATCGCTTCTTTCGCACGGTCGACGGCGGCCTGAAGTTCTGCGAACGCAACGGCATCAAGCCGCTGCGTAAGCGAGCCCTCAAGCTCGCGGCCGACTGGATGATCGAGCGGTTCGCCGGCAGCGACGGTCTCGGCGCGATCTTTCCCCCGATGGTTTGGAGCATCATCGCCCTGCGCGTTCTCGGCTATTCCGACGACTCGGCCGAGATGCGCTACTGCACCGAACGACTCGAAGGGCTCATCATCGAAGAGAAGAAGACGGCCCGGCTGCAACCGTGCAAGTCGCCCGTTTGGGATACGGCCATTGCGTTGCGTTCGCTGTTCGACGCAGGCTTGCCGGCCAACCATCCCGGCATGCGCGAGGCGATCGGCTGGCTGCTCGACAAGCAAATCGTGCGTAAGGGCGACTGGTGCGAAACGGTCGACGCTCCGACCGGCGGCGGCTGGTGCTTCGAATACGAAAACGATTTCTATCCCGACGTCGACGACACGGCGATGGTCGCCATGGCGTTGGCCGAGCAATATGCGCCGACTTCCGCGGCCCTGCTGCCCCCGGAACTCTCGCTGCACGACGGCGATGCCGCGCCGCAAGGTTACGAAGAGGAACAAGAAGCGGCCCGCCTGAGCCGCACGACCGCCGCGCTGCAGCGGGCCGAGCGTTGGCTCTTGGCCATGCAGAATCTCGACGGCGGCTGGGGCGCATTTGATCGCGACAACGACATGGAGCTGCTCTGCTACGTGCCGTTCGCCGACCACAACGCGATGATCGACCCGAGCACGCCCGACCTCGCGGCCCGCGTCTTGGAGGCGCTCGGCACCTTGGGCCGGCGCCTCGGCGACCCGGCCGTCGACAAGGCGATCGCCTACCTGCGCAAGTCGCAAGAGGCCGACGGCAGCTGGTTCGGACGTTGGGGCGTCAACTACATCTACGGCACCTGGCAAGTGATCACCGGCTTGCGAGCCGTCGGCATGTCGCCCGACGATCCGATGATCGTCGCCGGTCGCCAATGGCTGCTCTGTTGCCAACAGCCGAGCGGCGCCTGGGGCGAGTCGTGCGATACGTACGAAGACCCGCGGCTCCGCGGCACGGGCAACGCCACGCCTTCGCAAACCGCCTGGGCCGTGCTCGGCCTCATCGCGGCGGGGCTGCACGACCACGAAGCCGTCGCTCGCGGCGTTCGTCATTTAATGGATACGCAGAAGCCCGACGGCACGTGGGACGAAGCCGATTTCACCGGCACCGGCTTCCCGCGCGTTTTCTACCTGAGGTACCATTACTACAAGATTTACTTCCCGCTGATGGCGCTTTCGCGCTGGGCCGAAGCGGTGGGCGAGCATTTGGAAACGGCCGAGAACGCCTCGAACGGCGCCGTATTGGAACACCCCTCGGTGCTGTAGCGACCTGTCGAACGGATTGCGTAGGAGTAAGTCATGGCCGTGCCGATGTCGCAGATGTTTACCGTCGCCTCGTACGTGATGCGCAAGCGGCTGCGCGGCGTGAAGCGGTATCCGCTCGTGCTGATGCTCGAGCCGCTCTTTCGTTGCAACTTGGCGTGTGCCGGTTGCGGCAAGATTCAATTTCCGGTGGAAATCCTGCGGAAGAACCTCACTCCCGAGCAGTGCTTTCGGGCCGTCGACGAGTGCGGCGCCCCCATCGTTTCCATTCCCGGCGGCGAGCCGCTCTTGCATCCGCAGATCGACGAAATCGTCGCCGGTCTCGTCGCCCGGAAGAAGTACGTCTATCTCTGCACCAATGCGCTGAAACTCGTCGAGGCGTTGCCGAAGTTCAAGCCGTCGAAGTATCTGTCGTTTTCTATTCACATGGACGGCCCTCGCGAAGAGCACGATCACGCCGTGTGCCGCGAAGGGACGTTCGACGTCGCCGTCGAGGCGATCAAGGCGACCCTCAAGGCCGGCTTTCGCGTCACGACGAACACAACGCTCTTCGATACGGCCGATCCCGAGCGCATTCGCGGTTTCTTCGACGAGATGATGCGGCTCGGCGTCGAAGGGATGATGATTTCCCCCGGCTACAGCTACGAAAAAGCGCCCGACCAAGAACACTTTCTGCGGCGCGAGAAAACGATTCGCCTGTTTCGCGCGCTGCTGGAAAAGCCGCGCCAGTGGGTTTTCAACCAGTCGCCGCTGTTCTTGGAGTTTCTCCAGGGGAAGTATCAGCTCCAGTGCACGCCGTGGGGGAACCCGACGTACAACGTGTTCGGCTGGCAGAAGCCGTGCTATTTGGTCGGCGAAGGCTACTGCGAAACGTTTCAAGAATTGCTCGATACCACGGAGTGGAGCAACTACGGCTGCGCGAGCGGTAACCCGAAGTGCCGAGATTGCATGGTCCACTCCGGCTACGAGCCGAGCGCCGTGACGTCGACCTTCGCTTCGGCCGCCGGGTTGTGGCGGACCGTGCGCGTCATGCTGTTCGGACCCACGCGCGGCCGTCCGCTGCCGGAAATCGCGCTAACGCGCGTCAGCGGCGACGTCGGTGAGCCTGCGCCGCTCGTGCGCAAAGCGGCTGACGGCTCGCTGGAACTTGTCGTCAACAAATAGGCGCGCGAAGCATGGCACTCGGGCAACCGTGCGATATCGGCGTCGTCTTCGCACTGGGCGCCGAGCAAGGTTGCACGGAAGACCTGCTGAGCGATCTGCAATTCATCGAAGCGGCCGGCGTGCCGATTCGTGTCGGGCACCTCGAAGGCCGGTCGATCGTGCTGGCCACTTCGGGGCCCGGACCGGCCGCGGCGGCAAACGCGTGTCGGATGTTGCTCGACGTTCATCGGCCGCAATGGTTGATCTCGGCCGGATTCTGCGGCGGCCTGCAACCCGAGCTGCGGCGCAATGACATCGTTGCCGCGACCGAGTTCGTCGACCGCCCGGAACTTGCCGCCGTGTTGGCCGATGCCTTGTCGAAAGCCGCGACCGCGGGCATTCCCGCGCCGCACCATCAGGGCCGCATCGCAGGCGTGCCGCGTATCGTGGCCCGGAGCGTCGATAAGCGGTCGCTCGGCGAGTCGACGGGGGCGCTGGCTTGCGAAATGGAATCGGCGGCGGTCGTCGAAGTATGCGCGGAGCGCGCCAAGCCGTGCCTCGTGCTACGGGTCGTGAGCGATCCGGTCGACGAAGACCTACCGCCCGATCTGGAGCCGCTCATGTCGGCGAAGTCGACGGCGCGTACGCTCGGCGCGGTGGTCGGAGCGCTCTGGCGCAGGCCGGCCAGTGCGAAAGACCTCTGGCAACTCAAAGAAAACGCCCTCATGGCGGCCGACGCCTTGGCGAAGCACCTCCGCGAGGTCATGC
>CAZWDN010000273.1:0-6954 GCA_964633125.1 uncultured Pirellula sp.
AAAGAGCACGTCGGGCCGATGTGGCGCTGGGTCGGCGGCTACCTCACGCCGCTCATCGTTTATTGGGCCGCGAAGCAAGCGCCGTGGAACGAGCGCGCGAGCGGCCTCGTGCAAGCAAGCATCACGATCTTCGGCTTCTACCTCGCCTTCACGGCGATCTGCGAAATCACCCAGCAATGGTCGCTCGTCTGGCCGGCCTATATCGCCGACCCGAGCGTCGGGCTGCACTTCGGCCGCGCTCGCGGGCCGATGGTCCACGGCGTCAGCTTCGGGCACTACATGTCGGTTTGCTTGTTGGCAGGGGTCGTTTGGTTCGAGTCGTTGGGAAAGTGGGGACGCGTCGCGGTCGGGCTCGTGCTGCCGCTGTACGCCGCCGGCGTGTTCTTCAGCTATACGCGCAGCGCCTGGATCGGCGCGGCGCTCGGGCTTTGCACGGTGCTCCTGCTTACGCTGCACGGCCGGACGCGCAACATCGTGCTCGGCGGCATGGTCGTGGCCGGGCTGCTCGTCGGGGCGACGCAGATGGATAAGATCGTCGGCTTCCAACGGGAACAGTCCGCCGTCGATACGGCCGACAGCGCGAACCTCCGCGTGAGCTTCGCCTACGTCAGTTGGCTCATGTTCCAAGATCGTCCGTTGTTCGGCTTCGGCTTCGGCCGCTTTCCGGTCGACAAGCTTCCCTACCTCGACGATCGTTCGACCGACCTGAATCTCGAAGCGCTGCGTCCTTACGTCCATCACAACACCTTCTTGAGCATCCTGGTCGACACGGGCCTCGTCGGCTTAACGCTGTTTCTCGCAATGCTCGCCTACTGGATGCTCAACGCCTGGCACACGGTGCGCACCGCCGACGTGCCGCCGTGGGCCCGACGGCAAGCGGTGCTCGTGCTCGGCGCCGTGCCGGTGTACGCCGCGCAGCTCTTGTTCCACGAGTTGAGTTACACGCCGATCGACAACTCGCTGGTGTTCTTCCTCGCGGGCACCGCTTCGGCGCTGGCCGCCCGTAAGACGGCTCCCGCATCCCGATCGATGCCGCAGACATGGTCCGTGTCGCTTCCGGCACGGCTCAGTACATCCACGCTACGTTGAACCGCACGTTCAGCGGCTCCACCGGGTGGAAGTGCAAATCGTCGACCCCGCCCGCCGGTTCGCCCGGCAAGCGCGACGTGTAGTAGTAGTCGATGTCGTGGTCCTTCGAGTCGAACAAGTTCAAGAAGTCGACCGAGGCGCGGAACTTCCGCGTCTGATAGCCGATCGTCATATTGCACAGACTCGTATACGCCGAGCGAATGCTGTTGTCTTCCGTAAGCGGGCGCGGACCGAAGTAGCGCGTGCGAAACGTCCAATAGAAGCCGTTGGAGAGCAGGATGGTCGGGCCCGTGTTGAGCACCGTGCCGACCGAGCCGGGAATGTGGTCGCCGGCCGGGTTGTCGTCGAGGAAGCGAGCGTGAGTGAAGGCCGCGTCGGCGTCCCATTGCAGCCACCCGTTCACGGCGTAAAAGTTCGTCCATTCCACGCCGGTGCGCCGCGAAGGGCCGGTCGCTTCCGTCGTTCCCGCATCGCCGACGAACAGCAATTCACTATCCAAATCGAGATTCCAGACGGTAATCGTCGACGTCAGATTCTCAATCGCCTTTGTTCGCACGCCGAGTTCGTAACCGTGCGACCGCACGAGCGGCGACACCGGATCAACGGGCGTAACCCCGTCCGCCGGGTCGACCTTGATCGTCACGCCTCGGGCATCGTTCGAGTGAAACCCAAGCCCCCAGTTCAAGAACATTTCCGTCTGCGCCCAAGGGCCGAACGCCACCGACGCCTTCGGGCTGACGATCCCCGCCGTATCGGTGCCGGAGTTGATCGGCAAGTTTCGGCTCGTCACGTCGAAGTGAAATAGGTCGCCGCGCAGCCCGTAGCTCGGCCGCACTTTGTCCCAGATCGTCAACTCCTGCATGGCGAACAAGGAGTAGCTCGTCTCGTAGACCTTGCTGTCGCTGGTCACGGACGTAGGCGTACGAGCCGTGGTGCTCAGGAGCGCCACTTCGGGAATCGCATCGTTGCGAAGCTGCGCGCCGACGGTATTGCGTGCGTAGTTGGCATCCCAGCGGTGCTGCAAGTTGAAGCCCGACGTCACGCGTCGATCGGCCTGTTGGAATTGATCGCCGTTGACCGGATCGTCGAGGAAGTAGGTGAAGTTCGACCAGAGGTCCAAGTCATAGTAGGTGCTGTAGAAGTTCGCCGTGGTTTCGGAAACGTCGCTCCGTCGCCAGAGCTGCGTATTCGCGCCGATGCGCGCCGTGCGGCCGCCGTCGGTCGGGTCGATGAAGCCGAGCCGCGAGATCAAGCCCGAGTTTACGGCGCGGCGCGGAATCTGGTCGGTCGAGACCCAATCGTTGCTGTAGCCGAGCAGCGAAACGGCCGCGCCAAACTCGTCGTCGCCGACGGTGTACTTCATCACGCCGTTGTACTTCTGCAAATTCTCCGACAAGACCCACGGCCCGTCGTACGATTGAAACTCCAATGCGGTAAGCAGCGTGCCCCGGCCGAGCTGAGAGCTGTCGACGATGAGCCCTCGCCAGAAGTTGAACGTGCCGCCGCCGAGCTTCACGTAGCTTTGCGGAAAGGCGGTGCTCAGCGAAATGTCGGCGGCGCCCGCCGAGGCGAAGTCGCCGTCTTTGGCAAAGTACGGGCCTTTGCGAAAGTCGACATGGTCGATCAGTTCCGGGATCAAGAAGTTGATGTCGAGATAACCTTGGCCGTGGGCGTGCGTGCGTTGGTTGATCGGCACGCCGTCGACGTTCACGGCGAAGTCGGTGCCGTGGTCGAGATTGAAGCCGCGGAGGAAGTATTGATTCGCCTTGCCGCTGCCGGAGTGCTGCGTGACGATCAGGCCCGGTATGAGTTCGAGCACTTCGCCCGGGCGGAGGAAGGGGCGATACTCGAGATCGGCCCGACCGTAAGTGCCTTGCGAAGCGGTTTGCGACGCGCCGAGTTGCGCCTGCGCGCGGCCGGGGCTGGTGAAGGCGTCGAACGAGTTGGCGTTGAAGAACGACTGCCCGCCGGCCGGCTCCGTATTGGCCAACCGTTCGGCAACGCGCGGCGGCTCGGCTTCGACGACCGTTTCGGGCAATGTCGGAATATCGCCGAAGATCGGCGGCGGCGATGGTTGCTGCGCATGCGCGAACGGAGCGACGAGCACAAACCATGTACAAGCGCCGAGCGCCGCGATGGCGGTCGTATGTCGTCGTACTTGGCAACCTGTTCGCATGCCGCCCTTTCTTGCGTCGCCGGCAATTAAAGCAGGCTGGTTACAGTGAATATCGGGCCTATGCAGCCGAGCCTTAACGCTCTTACAGAAAACGGAACGTCGACCGCCGGCATTGCACGCGACGCTATCCGAACAAGGTTGATTCGACGTAAGTCCCAATTCGCAATCCCAACTTACGTCGATTCTCTTTGTTCCGCTGCGTACATAACTTGACTTATGTACGCACCCCTTGTGGGTTTTGGGGTTGTGCGTTCTTAACTCGACTTATGTACGCAGTCCGTCTTTCGCCGTCACCGTAAGTGCCGAAAGCGAATGATGACTTACGTCTACCGTAAGACGTTCAAACCCAACGGCGTACCGCAAGTCGAGTTGCCGAAGATCACCCGGCAACGTAGCGAAACCGTGGGGCGATCTCCAGGCGATTTTTGGCCGGCCGAGAATCGGCTCGGAATCAGCGCCGAATCTGAAAGCGGATCGGCACGTAGGTGGCGTACCGCACGGCGACGCCGGCGCGAACCGCGGGACGAAAACGCCACGCATCGCGCACGGTGCGGAGGGCGGAGTGGTCGAGCGCCGCGGAACCGCTCGATTCGTAAATCGCGACCGACTCCGGCCGGCCGTCGGCCCCGATGACCACGTAGAGCACGACACGACCTTCCAAGCCGGCCGCTTCCGCGGGGTACGGGGGCGACGGGTTGGTCGGCAGCTTCTGCGGCAACTCGTCGACGGCCGCCCCTTGCTCGGCTTCCGCCGCCATGCTGCCCACCGACGGCGCTGCGGCGGGCTCCGGCGGCGGCACCGCCGTCGCTTGTTTGCGAATGCGCGGAAGCGGCTCGTCACGCATCGTCGGGCTCGTATCGTCGGTCGCGCGGCGCTCCGGCAAATCGTCGACGAGCGGTTGCGACAGCTCTTCCGGCAACATCGCCAATTCCAGCTTCTGCGCCTGCTCACGCGCCGACGATTGCGCCTCGCGCTCGGCCTCGGCCAACTCGTCTTCGGGCCGCACCTCGACCGGCTCGCGCTTCGGCGCCGGAAGCATTCGCACCGGCTCGGGAAGTCGTTCCGTCGGAGCTTGCGCGGCGATCGACGCCTGCAATGCGATGGACGTCCGGCCCGACTGCACGCGAACGTCTGGCGTGAGGATCGACGAAGCCGCCAACCACCACGCGGCCGTAAGACCGGACGCATGGAGCATCAGACTCAGCAACGAAGAAACGAGAGCGCGCATGACCGGGTAAGCGGGAAATTCGGCGAGAGAACGGACGGCGAGGTTTTCAGTCTATCCTCCGCCGCGCCACGGAACAAACGTCGAACCGGACGGCCCGATCCGCCTCGGCCCGCAACGCGATTTGACCGAGGCGTGCCGCTGCTCGATATTCATGCAACTGGATCGCAAGCCCCGCCGCCGCTTCCCCCTTCGAGGTCCGACGCCATGCCGAAGCTCCGCGCTACTTTTCTGACGATGGTCGTCGGTTTCCTTTCTCTCGCGCCGCTTAGCGCCGCGAAACCGCCCGCCGCCGGTGACGCGTCGACGCTTCACCTCCAGATGCGAAGTCGTAAGCCCGACGCATCCGGCGACTACAAGCCGACGACCGTCGCAGAAACTTGGCAGGCCCGCGAGACTTGCGTGATCGTGTGCGACATGTGGGATGCGCACCATTGCTTGAATGCGGTCCGTCGCGGCGAGGCGCTCGCGCCGCGGATGAACGCCTTTCTCAAGGCGGCGCGGGAACGCGGCGCGCTCGTCATTCACGCCCCCAGCGGTTGCATGCCTGCCTACGCCGACGCACCCGGCCGAAAGCTTGCGCAACAAGCGCCTGCGGCCGCCGACCTGCCGAAAGAAATCGGCCAATGGTGCCGCCATATTTCGGCCGAAGACAAGGTCGCCTACCCGATCGACCAATCCGACGGCGGCGAAGACGACGACCCGACGGAGCACGCCGAATGGGCGGCGAAGCTCGCGGCGATGGGGCGTAATCCCAAGTCTCCTTGGATCAAGCAAATGGACGCGATCTCGATCGCCGACGGCGACGCGATCAGCGATTCCGGCGTCGAGATCTGGAATCTCATGGCGCAGCGCGGCATCAAGAACGTGATGCTCGTCGGCGTGCATCTCAACATGTGCGTGCTAGGGCGACCGTTCGGACTGCGGCAAATGGCGCGCAACGGCAAGAACGTGGTGCTCGTGCGCGACCTGACCGACACGATGTACAACCCGGCAATGCGGCCGCACGTGAGCCACTACGAAGGAACGGCCCTGATGGTCGCCTACGTCGAAAGCACGGTCTGTCCGACGATCACGAGCACCGACCTCTTGGGAGGCAAGCCGTTTCGTTTTGCGGGCGATAAAACGCTCGGCGTGGAATGATCGCTAGTATTTCGGTTTTCTCGACTGCTCTTCGGTCCTGGATTAGAATGGAGACGTTCTCGGAAGATTGATCGAGCCTGCTCAAGCGGGAGAAAACCACGATGACGATGGAGCAAATCACGCAGTTGATTCTGGCGCTCCCGGTCGGCGAGCGAGTGGAAATCGCCCAGGCGCTTTGGGAGAGCCTCGGCGACGCGCGACCGGTGACGGAACCACAAGAAGATGAGGATTTGGCGCTCGCGGTGCGGCGCGATGCGGAACTTGCCTCCGGCGAGGCCGTCGGTCGTACGCACGAAGAAATCCTCCTCGCGGCACGTCGCATTCTGAAATGCGACTAATCTACCATCCCGCGGTTCAAGCCGATGTGGAAGCGGCCGTTGCATTCTATGAATCGCGCGTCCCGGGATTAGGCGCAGGCTTCATTCGCGAACTCGACGAGGCGATCGGAGCAGTGCTTCGCGCGCTCGACGCCTGGCCGATCGTGAAGAGCGGAATTCGCCGCTATGCGATGGCTCGCTTTCCGTACGGAATCTACTATCGCTGCAACACCGAGGAGGTGCGCGTGCTGGTCCTCAAGCACCATCATCGCCGTACCGAATTCGGACTGCGCCGCAATCTCGATCCTTAGTCCGAAGCGAACGACGTTACCCCGCGCGCTTCTGCAGTTCGCGTTTCACGTTTTCGGCGGCCAAGCGAATATTGGCCGACGGATTCGAGGCGAGCAATTTGTCGATACCCGCGATCAGCGGCTTCACGTCGGCCGTCGGGTTCTTCGCCGCAAACTGCGTCACCGCTTCCAACGCGTTGGCGAACATCGTGAACCGCTTCGCCTCGCGCGCCTCGGGCTCCTTCTCGGCGTCGAGACCTTCGGTTTCGGCCGGGTCGAGCATCTTGGCAAGTTCCGGCACGCAGGCCGTTTCACCGTAGCGGGCCAAGCCGGTCGCGGCGTTCATACGCACGTCGACGTCGGCGTCGCCCAGCATCAGCTTCAACTGAGCGATCGACTCCGCGCCGCCGAGCACGCCGAGCGTGTAAGCTGCATGGTAACGCACCACCGGGTTCGTATCCTTGGCCGAAGCGTTCAACGCCCGGCGTAGGTTCGGGTCGTTTTCCGGCTTGTCCACGGCGATGTTCGGCAAGAGCCGCGCGAGCGCTTGCAGAGCGCCGAGACGCACGTCGAGTTCCGCCGGGTCGCGATTCGTTTCCACCGCCTTCACCAAGGGCGGCAGCGCGGCCGGTTGGTGAAACTCGCCAATGGCCCGACAGAGATACATCCGGAAGCTCACCGACTTGTCGTCCATCGCCGCGGCGTCGGTTTCCG
>CAZWDN010000274.1:0-6943 GCA_964633125.1 uncultured Pirellula sp.
TCCCGACTGCGGATCGACGCCGATGCCGTCGACCAACCGCACCAGCGCGCCGAGCACGATCAGGAGGGTGCTCGGGTCGAACGCCTCGTCCAAGTCCGCCTCGTCGGCGTCGACGTCTTCAATCCGCTCGAACTGCATCACGTCGAACCGCGCATTGCAGTTGGCCAGCTTCGCTAATCGTCGGGTTTCGTTATCGCTGGAATTCTTCATCTCTTCCGCCAATACCTCCGCCTGCTCGCGAATATCTTCACCGGCGAGAAACGAGATCTCCAGCGCCGCATGATCGGTGCGCGAGAGGAGCGTGATCGATTCAAAACCGCCGCTTTCATCGGCTTCAGGCGATTGCAACTTGTAGTGTTCGGGCAAGGCGTCGAGCGTTTGTTCGATTTGCTTGAGCGAAGGTCTGCGCGCGGCATCGAACCACACGAAGTAAGTGTCGCGCCAGCAGAATTGTTCGGTTTCTAGTTCATCCATGGTGAATCCTCGCTCTCACGTCGGCTGCGGGCATTTGTGTCGTATCCCTGACTCCGGCGTTGGTTATACCCCTGGGGAGTCGGGCCGGCAAAGTTGCTTTTGGCCGGTTAGAATTCGGCTTTGAATCGGCGCTCCGTGCGTCGTCCGACTTCTTCCGGAGCAGACCGAAACGATGGAACCACGCGGATTGATCTTTGACCTCGACGGCACGCTGGCCGACACGATGCCCGTGCATTACGAAAGCTGGGTCGATACGCTGGAGCCGCTCGGTCTGACGCTGGACGAAGATCGCTTCTACGCACTTGGGGGAAAACCCACCGTCGTCGTCGCGCAACTTCTGATCGACGAAGCCGGACTGAAACATGACGCGATGGAACTGACCCGCGAAAAGGAGGGGCGCTACCTCGACCGGCTGGCCGAGGTGATGATCATCGAGCCTATCGCCGAGGTGGCCCGCGCGCATCGCGGGAAACTGCCGATGGCCGTCGCCACGGGCGCTTTGCGAGATGTCGCGGAGCAAACCTTGCGACTGATCGGCATGTCCGACTGGTTCGACGCACTCGTCACCAGCAACGATGTGACAAAGCATAAGCCCGACCCGGAAATCTTCTTGGAGTCGGCCCGTCGACTCGGCGTAGCGCCGCAGTTCTGCCGGGTATACGAAGACGCCGACCTCGGGCTCGAAGCGGCCCGCCGGGCGGGCATGCAGTCGCTCGACGTCCGCACGGTGTATCAACCGCGGCGAATCACGGCCCGCTAACGCCGCGCGCGGTTATCGACTTCGCCACCAGAGGCTTTCCGGCAAATCCAGGGCCGCCGCGGCCTCGGCAATGTCGCGACGAAAGCGAATCGCGTCAGTCGGGTAACCGGCGGTCGGCGCAAGGCCCGGCACGCGGCTCTGCCAGAACGTATTCCAAGCATGCATAGCCGTTTCGCGCACGTACTTGCACGTCATCGAGGCGAGCGCCGCCGGCAAACTTCGCTCGCCGCCGACACGAAAGCCGATTTCGACGCGCCGCGCGCCGTCGCGAACCCGATAAACGCTCTCGGCCCGCGATTCTTGCACGGTCTGCAGCAGCCCGTCGAAGACGTATTCCTGCAAGGCGGCGGCATACGCATTGCGACCGCCGTGCTTATCGCAAGCAATTCGCACTTCGCCGGCATCGCACAAGTCGAGCAGCGACCGCACAAGCCGCAGCGACTCCTGCGTCAGCAAGGTGCTTTTATTGTTCAGCCGTTCCACTTCGGAGTTAAACGTCTCCGGAAACACCACGCGCGAGCGAACGGCCAAGAGTCGCACGTCAACCGCGGCAAGTCCCGTGCGAAGCCGTTCGGTCGCGGCGTCGATATCCGTCGCCTCGCATGCCAGCGGTAAGGCAAAATCACACCCGGCGTGCCACGGCAGGTGCGGCGTCTGCGTGCGGCAATCGGCATCGAGCGCTTCCAGCAGCGCGTGCAACGTCGGCGGCTCGATACCGCAGCAAGCCAGCGCCGCGCGCACGCCGCATTCCAGCGCAGCTAGTCCGTCGGTCGAAGTATAAACGACTTTCGAGTCGGCCAACCAAATCCGTCGGTCCGGCCGTGCCGATCGGCGCGGCAGCGCGGTGACCGTTTTCTTGAGCCGCGCGTACAAGCATTCTTCGACCGCCTCATCCGGCACTTGCCAGAGCGTGGCCGTGATCACGAGCGGACCTAGGTTCGGTCCGTAGCCCGCTTCATCGGTTCCTATTAAGTATGCCACGGCCGCGCTCGAACGTTGAGGCTTCATCGACATTCGCCGCCGACCAGCATGACGCCGGCCTCACTCAAACGTCAAGTAGCCGAAGCCCTCGGGCCGCACGGTTGCCGCGGCGGGAAACGTCCAACTTTGCAGCCCTACAAGCGGCGAAATCCGCTGAACGCCGACGGCCCAGGTTTCACCGACCGCCGGCCTTCTCTCGGCCAGTTCGCGCCACGGGATCGCCGCCTCGACGGTCCAAGCCTCACCGTCGCCGCCGGCGGCGACGAACCATTTCGGATCCCAAGTCGCATCGTCCCAGCACGATTCGGCCGTCCAACCGCGGCAATCGACGGCAAGCCGATAATACGTCGCATAGTCTCGATCCGTATCGAGATACAACTCGACGCGATCGTGCGGCGCCAGATCGGCGTCGCGCTGCCGCACTCCGGCGGGAAGCGGCGCGGCGGGACCGGTGCGACGGCAGCGAATCGCGAAGTAGAAGTGCTCGTCATCCGATGCGATCCAGACATTCGCCGGCCAGGCCGAATCGTCGCCGAGCGAACTTGCCAGGGCAATCGGAGGCGCGCTGCGCCACACGGCATCGTCCAACAGGCCGTCGAGCACCGGACGTTCCGCGGCGCGCGGAGCCGCCAACGTGCGTCGCTTCGGCGCCGTACCGCGGGCCAGGGCCAATTCATCGCTCGCCGCCGCCTGCCAAGCACCTTCGACCTGCGTTCGAGCATACTCGTCGTAAAACTGTTCCGCCTCGGCCGCTTGTCCGAGCGCGCGGCGCGCGGCGGCCGTCGGGAACCCGATCTCCGGAGCGGCGTGCGCCGTCGGATCGCGCTGTGCGTAGTACGCGCTCAGGGCTAGCGCACGGCGGCGACGTGCGAGCGGATCGGCCGCTCCGGCGAGCAGCGGTTCCGCGACGTTTCCTACCGCCGAATTCTCGGCCGGTGCGGCAACGTTCGCCTCCCTGACTTCCGGTTCCTTGCCCAACAACCGCGCCGCGGGAGTGGGCACGATCGGCGCATGTGTGATCGTCGGCGCGCTCGCTGCTACGGTTATATTCAACTTGTCGAAGTTCGCCGTTTGCGGCGGCGCCTTCTCGGAGCGTTGCGCAAGAGTCGACGCTTCCACGGGCGCCACGGCCTTGAGGCTCGTTGCCCGCGGTGCCGAGGACGTCGGCGCCGTCGTCACTTCCTCAGCCTTCGCAGTCGATTGCGGACCCAAATCCTCCAGTGTCCGCTGAAGCCGGCGATCCGCCTCGCTCGAAGCAAAATACTGCGTCATGCGTCGCAATGCCGCATCGGCGGAACGATGTTGCGGATAGCGCGTGAGCAAGTGCTCGTAGGTCTCGCGCGCCGCTTCCCAGCGCCCGCGCAGGCGAAACGATTCCGCCAGATGAAACATCGTATCTCCTGCGGCTCCGTCTTCCTGGCCCGCCGTGAGCGCTCGGATCTGATCGAGCAATCCCGCTCCGACGGCCCCGCTCCGCTGCATGACGATCGCCTCCAAGTGACGTTGCCGCTCCGCCGTGCGGCGCATCCGTACGCGATTCTCGGCATCGTCGCTCGCCGCGGGCCGGCGCGCTTCGCCGCCGATCGCCAGATCGATCCCCGCGAATAGCTCGCGCGGCGCCGCCGCCGCGGCCGTGCGGTTCCAAACCATCCGGCAAGTCAGCAGCGGTGGTTCCAAGACTCGCCCGTCGTGGACCAAACTGCGAAACCGTTCGCTGAAGTCGTCGAGCGAAAGCGCGGTTCGGGCCATGACTTGATCGCGCTTCAACGTGATCGATCCCGAAGTCTGCCCCGGTTCGTAGCCGAACGCTTTGCGAGGCTGCCAAGTTGAAAGGCCGAGCCGTTGAATTTGTTCGGGGAAACGATGCGGGTCGCCGGCGGCCTCCACGGCCTGAAGCACGAGTTGATGAAGCAGGTGCGTCGTCGGCGCGTCGCCGCGCGGCGCAGGTCCGTGCGTGAGTACGACATCCGGCCGCCACATCCGCAAAGTTCGCACAAGATGCGATTCGGCAAGCTGCGCCCCTACTGCCAAGTCGCCGCCGCCCCACGCGACGAGCACCGCCTCCGCCGCGGGTTGCAGCGGCCGCTGTCGAAGCGGAAAGGCCCAGCTCTGAGTACCGCTCGCCGTTCCGAGCGCCGACACCGCCTCCAGGTAGCGATCATGAGTCGGCACACCGTCGTCAACGCCCGGCTCGGAGTCACGACGACCAAGCAGCGTGACGGCCGTGCGGTAACCTTCCTCCGCGGCGGCGTGGGCAATCAACTCGGCGGGCATCGACTGCGGATCGGCGAAACAGGCCCACAATGCCGGACGTTTCTCGCCGCGCGATTGCTTGTTCCAGGTGCGGCCGCCGTCGTCGGTCGCCAGGATCACGCCGAGCGCGCCGACGGCCATGCCGTGGCGGTCGTCAAGAAAGGCGACGTCGTTGAGCGGCAGCGGTTGACCGGTCGGCAAGAGTTCCCAAGTCGCGCCGTCGTCGGACGAATGCAGTACGACGCTCCCCGGCGCACCGACGATCCACACTTTGTTTCCTTGCGGACTTTCACGCGCGGCAACCGCGCGCCAATCGCATTGCGCGCCGGGGCCTTGTTCAAGGTCTTGCCCCGGCTGATGCCAGCTCCGTCCGCCGTCCGTCGTGCGCCGCACCAGTCCGCCGTCGCCGACGAGCCAGCCGTATCCGTTGCGCGTGAGTTGCAAGTCGCGCACCGAGCGCAGACCGAACGCCGCCGTGGGAGTCGCCTGCACCAAGCGATTCTCCAGCCGCACGACGCGCCCGCGCCCGTCGGCACACACCGCTTCCGACGATGAGAGAAAATCGGCCGCCGTCACTCCGGCAGGCAATTGCCCTCCGGCGCCGCTCCAGGTCTTGCCGCCGTCGCGCGTGAAGAAGACGCCGCTGGTCGACAGCGGACTCGCGTCGCCGACGGCCCAACCTTCGCGGACGTTGTCCATGTGAATGCGCCGCAAGAGCGGCACCAGCGCCGTCGGCTCGGGCTGCCACGTCGCGCCGCCGTCGGTCGTGCGCAAAACCACGCCGCGCGAACGGTGCACGTACGGGTCGTATCCGCCGCCGACGATCCAGCCGTGCTGCGCGTCGATAAAGGTCACGCAATGCAACCGGCAATCGACGCCGGACGCTTGCGGCACCCAGGTCGCGCCGCCGTCGGTCGTATGCAGCACCGCGCCGTGATCGCCGCACGCCCAAGCGTGCGAGGCGTCGACCAGCGCTACGCTCGTCAGTTCGGCGTCCTGCCGCCATTCGACGGGCACCGCCCCGAGTGCGGCCGGAATGCCGGCAAAACAGGCCGAAATCAGCACCGCGGCCGCGATCATTAGCGTCTGAGTTTGCATAGGTCGGGAGTCTAGCGACGGTCGGTTATCGGGAGAATAGAGGAGGTCGGTTCGCCGGCATCGCCGGCGGCTTACATTCGTCTAGGGTCGCTTCGCGCGTCTCGCTATACTCCCCCGGTTATTTTGCGCGACGAACGAAGGATCGATTCGTCCGCGGCCGTAGTTCATGGAGGAACACGCGATGCGCCCAGGCCTTCGCGCTTTCAAACGTTTGGTTGTCGTCGGACTCTTCGTCTTATCGGCATGCGGTTATTACGCGGCGCGCAGTGCTGCGCCGCAAGCGACGGCTGACGACTCGCCGCGCAGCACCTTGCGCATCGGCGCACCGCGCCCGAGCGCATCGCCGCCGCAGCCGTCGGCGCCGTTGCGACCAGCGCCGCCCGCCGCAAACATCCCGTACACGGCCTCCTCCGGCGGCGGCTCGCGCCTGACGATTCGCACCGCGCCGCCGACCGCGCCGACCGTCGTCACTCCCGCGCAGCCTCCGGTGCTGCAAGTTCCCGGCACGGCCCCCGCCGTTGCTTCCGGTGCTCCGCTGTTGATCGCTCCGGCGAATCCCGCACCTACCGTACAAACCGTTCCGCCGGCCGCGTTGCCGGAGATTGTGTCACCGCAACCCGCCGCTCCGCCGACCGCCCCTGCAGCGCCCGTCGCTCCGGCGATTCGCCCGCTCGTTCGCGCCGGCGGCGCTCCGAACGCGGCGCCGATGCTAAAGCCCGACGCCGTCGTCAGCGATGCGCCTGCCGACGCCGTGACCATTGCCGGCGACGGCTCGCTCTCCGATGGGATGTCGACGAACGAACCGTCCGCGGCGCAACCGCAGCCGACCGCAACGCCTGCGCAACTCGCCGCGCCGGCGAACCAGAGCCCCGGATCACCGCGAAGCGACCGCATCGTTCCTTCCGTCATCACGCCCGTCGTCACGCCCGGCATCGCCGCCCCTTCCACCGCGGCTGCGCAAACGCCGACCGTCCAAGTTCCGGAAGTACTTTCACAAACCGTCGACGCCGCGCCCGCCGCAACGGCTCTCGACGCCGTCGCCGCCGATCCGACCCGATCGCAACCGCTCGCGCTCGAGCCGGTCGATTTCAACGGCGTGCTGCTCGGCGAAACCACGCTCGACGAAGTGCTGCAAAACTGGGGACAACCGCTGGCTCGGGGCGGCGAAGGCGCGAACGCTCGCCTCAAGTACCAGATCGATCCGTTCGCAGGGGTCGAAATATCGTTTGCCGGCGGCAAGGCCGCCGCCGTCGTCGTCGACCTCGGTGACCAGTTCTCGCCGGCCGACGTCGCCAAGGAATTGAACCTCAAGCTCGAAGCCGCCGTCGCCGTGGAAGACGCCGCGGGCAACGAGCTCGGGCTCGTGTTTCCCGAACG
>CAZWDN010000275.1:0-6937 GCA_964633125.1 uncultured Pirellula sp.
CCGAGAGCATGAAGCCCGCGATCACGCACCCGATGACGATCAAACTTCCGCCGATGACGATCATGAACCCGACCCTTGCAAGCGAGACGTTCGAAAACAGGACGACTGGCACGGACGCGGCGCAAGGAGTGCGCCCGAACCGACCGCTAGAAGAATTTAGGTCGCGATTAGCGGCAGGAGGCCGCCGAGGCGCGGCATGTCGGAAGATGTCGATTGTGACGGCGTTAACGGCTGCGAGGCCCGGTCGACGCTATTCGCCGCGACCTTGCGTAGCCCCGTGCCCTGCGGCCGCCACGACGCCCAACCGCTTGTTTCCCCGAGCCCGCACGACCGTGCAAGCGGCAAAGCTGGGGCCGAGAGCGCGTCGCTCGACCAGCTTCAGTAGCCTGGAAAATACGTCCGGCGCGGCATCGAAGAGTCGGCCGTAGATGAAAAGCTTGCTCGGGTTGAAGATATTGATGACCGCCGCCGCCGCGACGGCGAGATACTCAAGCGTCCGGTCTAACTCCGGCCGAATATCGAGCGTGCCCGCCGCCGCACGTTCAATGACTTCATCGATACTAAGCGATTGCCCAAGGCGCTCGCTCACCGACGAGGCCAAGGCGCTATCGGTGGCGACCGTTTCCAAGCAGCCGCGATTGCCGCAGCCGCACGGGCGTCCTGCGAGTTCGACCGTCACATGGCCCAGTTCGCCGGCCAAGCCGCTATGGCCTTGTACGATGCGGCCTTGCTGCATCACGCCGAGCCCCAACCCCGCCGAGATGTCGAGCATCGCGAAATCGTCGGCTCCGCGCGCTTCGCCATATGCCTGCTCGGCCCAGCAGAGGGCATGACACTCCTGCAATACCGTGCAATCCATTTGCAGCCGATCTTGCAAATCTTGCCTTAAATTACGGCCGTCGAGCTGATGCAGGTTCGGCGAAACGATCGAGCGCCCTTCGCTGCGCTGAATCAAGCCGGGCACGCTGATCGCCAGCCCGAGCACCGTTCCTTTGCGTCGGCTCATCAAGGCCCGCAACTCGCGGACGCACGCGGCCGTGAGATCTTGGTAGCGCTGCGGCGTGGCGAATGTGCGAATATCGAGTTCGTCGTCGAGTTGGCCGTCGAGCCCTGCAACGACCGCTTCGCAATGTATCGGCCCTACGACGAGCCCCAGCACGCACACGCCGCTGCGCGCGAGGCGGACGATCTTCCCCGGCCGGCCGACGACCCGCTGCTGCGGTTCTTCTTCTTCCACCAGCTTCGCATCAAAGAGCGTAGCGACGACGCGCGTCACCGTCGGCCCGCTGATACCCGTGTGACGACAGATCTCGGCCCGCGAAAGCGGACCATGCCTCTGGAGCGCCGCGAGCACGCGTCGTTCATTGAGTTGCCGGAGCAGGGCCGGGACGACGCGTGACGGAACGACCGGATTCATAATTTCGAGGCCCGCACGGAAGCTTTTGCGGATAGCTAGGGGAATTATGCTTGCATTGTAGCGAGCGAAGGAATTATATTCAAACCTTTAGAAATTAACTCCGGTTCCGTTCGCTGCCCGCCCTGTCTCGATTTCCCGCCTCGTCCTGTTAGGGTGAAGAGGATGCACGCTCCCTCCTCCGCCGTTTTCCCACCGGCATCCGTCATGCCCCTGCGCCGATCGCTCCCTATCGCCGTCGCAGCGACCGTCCTGACGTGGATGTTCGCGCCGATCTCGTCGCTCATGGCGGCCGAAGCCGCCGCCGACCCATCCACGGACAAGCCCGCCTCCGCGGCGTTCCGTCCCGAACAGCTCCAGTTCTTCCGCGACAAGGTCCACCCGATCTTGGCCGCGAAGTGCGTGAAGTGCCACGGCGGCGAAGAGAAGGTTGAGAGCGAGTTCTATCTCACCTCGCGCGCCGCCGTGTTGCGCGGGGGCGAACTGGGGCCGGCCGTCGACCTTCAGAAGCCCGAAGAAAGTTCGCTGCTCAAAGCAGTGCGCTACGAAGAACTTGAGATGCCTCCCAACGGCCGCATCTCCCCGGCCGATGTCGCGGTGCTCGACCAATGGGTACGCCAAGGTTTGCCCTGGCCTGCCGATATGGAGAAAGAGCCGACGCACCACGCCCCGAAGAAGCCGGCCGGCGTCACTGACGAAGATCGCAAGTTTTGGGCCTATCAACCGGTCGCCGAGCCGCGCGTGCCCGAAGTGAAAGACACGGCGTGGGTCCGCAACCCCGTCGACGCGTTCATTCTCGCGAAGCTCGAAGCCCGCGGCATCGCGCCGGCGCCGGCCGCAAACGCACGCTCGCTCATTCGCCGCGCCGCCTACGACCTCACCGGCCTGCCGCCGTCGCCGGAAGAAGTCGCCGCGTTTGAGAAAGCTTATCAAGGCGCCGGCGCGGAAGCGGCCTACGAAGCGCTCCTCGATCGTTTGCTCGCCTCGCCGCACTATGGTGAAAAATGGGGTCGCCACTGGCTCGACCTCGTGCGCTACGCCGAATCGCACGGCTACGAACGCGACTCGGCCAAGCCCTTCGCCTGGCGCTATCGCGACTACGTCATTAATTCTTTGAACGCCGACAAGCCGTACGACCAGTTCCTCCGCGAGCAACTTGCCGGCGACGAGTTCTCCGAAGTCACGCCCGAATCGCTCACGGCCACGGGCTACTACCGCCTCGGCACCTGGGACGACGAACCGGCCGACCGCGATCTGGCGAAGTACGAAATCCTCGACGGCATCGTCTCCACCACGAGCAGCGTCGTGCTCGGTATGAGCGTCGGCTGCGCTCGTTGCCACGATCATAAGCGCGACCCGATCTCGCAGCGCGACTACTACAAACTGCTCGATTGCTTCCGCGACGTCTCGGAAATGAACCGCGACAACCTGCGCCGCATCGCGACGCCGGAAGAGCGGCGAGCGTACGAAGCTCAGCGCCTCGCCCACGAAGTGCGAGAAACGGCCGTGCGTCGGGAACTCTCCGCTCTGGAAGCAAAGTTTCTCGCCGCGGCTCCCTCGCGAGGCGTCGATATTAGCGGAATCGACGCCGGCGATTTGTCCGAGCTTCGCTATCGTCTCTATCGCGACACGTGGAAGGCTCTGCCGGATTTCGACGCGCTCAAGGCCGAAACGGTCGGCGAAGTGCCGGGCAAGCGGATTTCCCTGTCCGTGGCCTCGCGCGCCGAGGCGATCGGCCTAGTGTTCGAAGGTAAGCTGCATGTGCCGCAAGACGGCGAATACACGTTCGCCGCCAACATGCGCGAAGGGTTCCGGCTCACGATCGCGGGCCGAACCGTCATCGATCGTCCGCAACCGGCCGCCCATGAAGCGACGGTCACCGTCCCGCTCAAGGCCGGGCTGCTTCCCTTGCGGCTCGACTATTTCAACGCCGCGCACGCGCCAAAAGTGCAACTCGATTGGAGCGGGCCGGGCTTCTCGACGCGCCGGCTGACCGACGACGGCGCGGTCGGCGGACAAATCGAAGGGGGCACGGCCTGGGCCTACAAAACCGAAAAGCCGCCGAAGGCCTGGAACCAGCCCGACTTCAACGACGGCCGTTGGGCCCGCGGTCCGGCGGGCTTCGGCACGCGCGGCACGCCCGGCGCCGAAGTCGGCACCGAATGGAAAACGGAGAACATCTGGTTGCGCCGCACGTTCCGCGTGGCGACCGTGCCGCCGACCCTCTCCCTCGACGTGCATCACGACGAAGACGTGGAAATCTTTCTCAACGGACAACTGATTCACGAAGCGACCGGACACACGACCAAGTACGAGCGCGTCGATCTCGGCTCCGCGGCCGCGAAGCATTTGCGGCAGGGTGACAACCTGCTCGCCGTCCATTGCCGCCAAACCGGCGGCGGCCAATACATCGACGTCCGCTTGGTCGACCTCGCCCAAACCCTGCCCGAACTCGTTCGCCGGCATGGCGACAAGGTCCTCGGCGCGGCCGCGATCAAGCGCTACGTCGAACTTGCCGCCGAGTTGCAGGCGTTGCGGGCCAAGCCCCTTGCGGAACCGGGCCAAGAAGTGATGTCGGTCGCCGCGCGCACGCCGCCGCCGACGCACGTGCTCCTCCGCGGGCTGCCGCAAGCCGAGGGCGATCTCGTCACCGCCGGCGTTCCCGACGTCCTCGCGCCTACCGGATTCCAACTCGTTTCGGCCACCTCGTCGACGGAAAAGGCCGTTCCTTTCGGCCGCCGCACGGCGCTCGCCGCCTGGCTCACCGACGCGCACAACTCCATGACATCGCGCGTCCTGGCCAATCGTCTCTGGCAGTATCACTTCGGCCGGGGCTTGGTCGGCTCGGCGAACGATTTCGGCAAACTCGGCGAATTGCCGACGCACCCGGAATTGCTCGATTGGCTCGCGACCGATCTCGTCCGCGGCGATTGGCGTCTCAAGCGCATGCACAAGTTGCTCATGCAGTCGACGACCTATCGTCTTGCGAGCCAAGCGACCGAAGCCGGCTTGAAGCTCGATCCGGCCAACACGCTGCACTGGCGGTTCGATATGCGCCGGCTCAGCGCCGAGGAAGTTCGCGATTCGATTCTCGGCGTTTCCGGACTGCTCGACCTGCGGCTCGGCGGCCCCAGCGTTTATCCGCCGATTCCGCAAGAAGTGCTCGCCGGGCAATCGCGCCCCGGCGAAGGCTGGCCGACTTCGAAGGGGGCCGACCAATACCGACGCAGCGTCTACGTGCATGTGAAGCGCTCCTTGCAACTGCCGATTCTCGCGACGCACGACCAAGCCGACACCGACTCGAGCTGCGCCGTTCGCTATACCACGACCGTGCCGACCCAATCGCTCGGCATGCTCAACGGCGATTTCATCCACGAACAAGCGGCCGCGCTCTCCGCGCGGCTACAACGCGAACACCCCGACAACCTCGAACGACAACTCCGCCGCGCCGTGGAGCTCACCACCCAACGCACCCCCTCGGCCGACGAACTCCGCCGCGATCTGGTCTTCGTCCAAGAAGCCCAGGCCCAAGACGGCCTTAGCCCCGCGGCGGCGTTGGAGATGTATTGCTTGCTGGCCCTGAACGCGAACGAATTCTTCTATTTGGACTGAAACGAAACACAGAGACGCAGAGCCGCGGAGAAGACCGGCGGATTGCTTTCGTCCCTCTCCGTGCCTCTGTGTCTCTGTGGTGAAAAGCGACCCGGAGCCTGACCATGCATAACGCGAACCAATTCTGCCGTCGCACGCGCCGCGAGTTTCTTTGGCAAACCGGCGGCGGGTTCGGCGCGGTCGCGCTCTCGTCGCTGCTCGGGCAGGACGACTTCTTCCGCACTACGGCAACCGCCGCCGAAGCGACCGCCTCCGGCTCGCACGTGCAAAGCCATTTCGTCAATCCCATGGCGCCGAAGCCGCCGATGATTCCGGCCAAGGCGAAAAGCGTCATCTTTATCTTCTGCTACGGCGGACCGAGCCACGTCGACACCTTCGACTACAAGCCGAAACTCTATCCGCTCGACGGCAAGACCATCCCCATCAAAACGTTCGGCCGCGGCGGCAAGCGCAACGAAGGACGCGTCGTCGGACCCAAGTGGGAGTTCAAGCAATACGGCCAATGCGGCAAGTACGTCAGCGATCTCTTTCCGCATCTCGCTCAGCACGTCGACAAGCTGGCCTTCATCCATTCGATGTACGCCGAGAGCCCGATCCACGGCTCGGCCATGCTCATGATGAACTCCGGCCGCATCCTCAGCGGCAACCCGAGCCTCGGCAGTTGGCTCACCTACGGGCTCGGCAGCGAAAACGAAAACCTGCCGGGCTACGTCGTCATGCTCGATAAAACGGGCGGCCCGATCTCCGGTCCCAAGAATTGGTCGAGCGGCTACATGCCCGCCGCCTTCCAAGGCACGGTCGTTCGCGCCGACGGTACGGCGATCCACGATCTCGACCTGCCGCCCGGCATGACGCGCACGGCCCAGCGCCGGATGCTCGATCGCCTCCGCGAAAAGAACCAAGAGCACCTCGCCCGACACGCCGACAACACGGAACTCGCGGCCCGCATCGCCAGCTACGAACTCGCCTTCAAGATGCAGCAGCACGCTCCCGAGGCGGTCGACTTCTCGCAGGAAACCGCCGATACGCAAAAGCTCTACGGCCTCGACCAAGAGCGCACGAGCGACTTCGGCCGCAAATGCCTGCTGGCTCGGCGGCTCGTCGAGCGCGGCGTCCGCTTCATTCAGGTCTACTCCGGCGGCGCCCACAACGACGACAATTGGGACGCCCATACCGACATCGTCGCGAACCACACGAAGCATGCCGGCGACACCGATAAACCGATCGCCGGCCTGTTGGCCGACCTGAAGCAGCGCGGCCTGCTCGACGAAACCATCGTCGTCTGGGGCGGCGAGTTCGGTCGCCAGCCGACCGCCGAATATGCCAAGGGAACCGGTCGCGACCATAACGCCTACGGCTTCACCATGTGGCTCGCCGGCGGCGGCATCAAGGGGGGCGTCAGCGTCGGCGAAACCGACGAACTCGGCGGCGCCGCCGTCACCGATCGCTACCATGTGAAGCATCTCCACGCCACGATCCTGCAACAGATGGGCCTCGACCCGAACCGGCTCTCGTACTTCTACAACGGCCTCGACCAAAAGCTCGTCGGCGTCGAAGGAGCCGAGCCGATCCACCGGATCATCGCGTGACGAAGCTCCTGTAGGGAACGCCCTCCGCGGCGTTCCGCGCGTTTGCCGAAGCACCCATGACCACGCACCAATTTCCAAACAAATCCAAAATGCCAATGACCGAACCGCGCTCCCGCCGCCGCAAAACCGTTTCGGACATTCTTCCCCTTTTGTCATTGTTCCTTGTTTGGAATTTGGTGCTTGGTCATTCGTCATTCGCGCCGGCCGTTCGCGCCGCCGACGAAGTGAAAAAGTCCCAATGGAACGGCTTGGAACGTCTCGACTTCACCGTCGACGGTCGGGCCGCGCTGCTCATCGTGCCGCCGAAGGCCGACGTCGGCCG
>CAZWDN010000276.1:0-6920 GCA_964633125.1 uncultured Pirellula sp.
CGCCGGCGGAAACGGACTCACGAGATCAAACGGCACGCACGACTCCTTCGGGGAATATAGCCCCGCTGCTCCCTGACGACGCCGGCGCCGACCGACGCAACCTGTAAGCATACGGGAAACGGCCGGCCCGCGGAAAGGGGCGATTTCGTCCGCCGCCGCGTGCGACGCCTGGGCGGCGCGGCTATTTCACGCGCACGTGCGGACGCAAGGCGTCTAAAGTTTTTGGGCCGATGCCGGTGACCTCGCGTAAATCGTCGACCGACTGAAACGGGCCATTCTGCTTTCGGTACTCGACGATTCGTTCGGCGATAGCTTGTCCGACGCCGGGCAGTTCGACGAGTTCGGCGACCTCCGCATGATTGACGTCGACGACGAAGTCGGCCTTCCGCGCCGGCGCCTCCTGCGAACCATGCGGGGCGGGGCGGTCGTGCTCGACGAGGTTTCCTTCCAGTCCGCCGTTACGCACCCACCACACGGCCGTGAGAATCAACACGGCGACGACGCCGACGGCGATAATCGTCTGATTGGCCCGGCGCACGAGAAGATAGTCGCTCAGCCGTTGCCAGATGCTCGGAGTCGGATTCATAGGTGCTAATGCGTACGAAGCGAAAGCGATGGAAGCGAGTTCTCGTCAGACGATGGACGGATGCGGTATGATAACCGCCGGACGGCGGGCGACGAAACCGTCGCTCGCCCTTGAAGCTTGGTTTCCTTCCTTCTGCGGGAGTCGTCACGCGCCGTGGCACGCAAAGATTATCGACCGGTGATGTGGGACGCCGCCTTGGAAGACGACCTGCGGCAATTGCTGCGGCTCGCGGTGCGCGAAGATCTGGATCGTCATCACGATTGGACCACGGGGATCCTCGTCGCCGACGGTGCCGAAGCGAGGGCCGTGGTCGCGGCGCGTGCGGCCGGCGTGGTCGCCGGATTGCCGGGCGCGAAGCTGGCGCTGGAAGAGTACGATCGTCGAATCGCCTGGACGCCGTGCGTCGAAGAAGGCGCCGCGGTGGAGATGGGGACTAAGCTCGCCGAAATCACCGGGCCCGCACGGAGCCTGCTCACCGCGGAGCGGCCGATGCTCAACTTACTGGGCCGACTCTCCGGCATCGCCACGCTCACGCGCCGATATGTCGACGCCGTGGCCGGCACCGGGGCCCGCATCTACGACACGCGCAAGACCACGCCCGGCTGGCGGCGCGTCGAGAAGTACGCCGTACGAATGGGAGGCGGCGCCAACCATCGGCTCGGCTTGTACGACGGCATCCTCATCAAAGACAACCACCTCGCCCAAGGCCTGGAGCAACTCGGCATCGCGCACACGACGCCGGCCGAGGCCGTGCGCAAGGCGAAGGCCTTCACGGCCGAACGGGCCGCGGCCGAGCCGGCCCTGCGCGAGTTTTGGGAGTCGATGCTCGTCGAGATCGAAGTCGACACGCTGGAGCAGCTCGATCAAGTCTTGCCGGAAGGGCCGGACGTCGTGCTGCTCGACAACATGCCGCCGAGTGTCTTACGCGAGGCCGTGCGCAAGCGCAACGCCGTAACGCCCCATGTAGAGCTCGAAGCTTCCGGCGGAATCAACCTCCAGACGGTGCGCGCCGTCGCCGAGTCGGGCGTCGAGCGCATCAGTTCCGGCGCGCTGACCCACTCGGCCCTCTGGTGGGACGTCGGGCTCGACTGGTTGTAACGGTCGCGCCGTCCGTTACGTTTGCAATTCTTCGATTGCGCCACTCATGTCGGCCGCCCCCCGCTCACGCGCCTTGAAGCGTGCGGAATTTGCCCAAGCCGTTTGACTCGGCACTGAGGCGACCTAGCTTTGCCTTGTAACGGCACCTTGGGGAGGGGAGCCGGTACGCGGCACGGCGAGGACAGGCATGACGCTTGAGGGGACCTCGCCGTGCCATTTTTTTCTTCACGCACCGACCACCCTCGGGAGCGGCGGAGCATCGCATGTCGCAGGCCATAACATCGACGTTCACCCAACGGCTTCGCCGTCGTGCCTTCACGTTGATCGAAACGATGACGGCCATGTCGATTCTAGCGCTCGTCGGCGGCACGCTCATGGCCAACATGGCGGCCACGACGAACACCTCGCAAGACGCGGTCGATCGGGCCGTCGCGCTGGGCATGGCGCAACAATTGCTCGATGAAATCTGCGGCATGAAATACGCGGAGTCGCTCGGCGGCGAATACGACACCGGCCTCGGCCCCGGCAGCCCGGAAGTGAGCGCCGGAGCCCGGAAGCAATTCGACGACATCGACGACTATCTCGGCGTCAGCACCTCCGTTCCCACCGATCGCTGGGGCGTCGCCCTGGGCGCGGACAACGGTCGCCAGGGAACGCGGCTCGCCGCATTCCGCGCTCCTGCAACGTTCTTCACCGGCTGGCGACAGCAGGTCGACGTCTTTTACGTGAGCGACACGAACCTTTCGACGAAGCTGACCGGCGGTTCGTCGAGCCATCGCAAGATCGAAGTGCGGATCACGGCCGCGCAGGCCGACGGACGGATTCGCGAACTGGCCTACGTTTCCCGAGTGGTGGCTTATGTGCCGGGCAACTAGCGCCAAATCGTTACCGCGTCGTCGCCGCGGTCTCACGCTGCTGGAACTCATGATCGCCATGTCGGTGTCGACGATCCTCGTCGGCGCCCTGGCCGTGCTGGCGTCGGCCACGCGACAAACGTCCGACTTTAATTCCGGTCAATCGGCCGCGGTGCAGCACGCACGCGTAGTTCACGAGCGACTGCAGAGGTTTGTCGGCGAGGCTTACGCCACGGAGACGTACCCCGGCGTGGTCGTCGTCGACGAGACGGTCGGCGGCAATCGCTACTGCGACACCGTCGTCATCTGGCATCCGACGGGCGATCCGACCAACGCCGCCGGACCGCCGTTGGTGAAAGAGCTGATCATCATCGGCCCCGATCCAAACGACCCCAAGCGATTGATGGAGTTTACCGCTCCGACGGACACACGCACGATTCAACTCAACGACGCCTCGCTCAATACGACGACCGGCCGAGCACTTATCAGCTCGATCAAGACGGCCTCGACGACAATCAAGACCTTGCTCACGCCGCTAGTCCGCACCGCTTCGACCGGCACCGGCAGCTCATCATCGATGCGCGCAGCCGTCCGCTTCGAATGCGAGCTACATCCCACGGCCGCGGAAATTGCGTCGTATCGCAGCGGTTCGCTCGCTTGGGAAGACGTCGCCTGGCCGCAAGGCTGGTTCAGCACCTCCTGCGGCATGCGTCAGATTTGGCTTCGGAGCGAACTACAACTCGTGAGCGAAGAATACAACGAAGACGGCACACTCCCGGCGACGGCGATCGGCCTACCGTTTCTCGGCTCGGCGACCAACTACTACAACCTACTTAAATAGCATCGCGATCCGAACGTGAAGTTCCCGCGCCTCGACGCTTCGCACCGCCCAAACTCCGCCGCGCCGCGGCTGCGGCCAGCGTGCGCGCGTCGCGGCGTGGCCGTCGTGCTCGTTCTGGGAATGATCGCCATGACGCTGGCGGTTTCCTATGCGCTGCTCCGTGCGCAGGCGGAAACGCTCCGCAGTTCGTCCAATATCGAACTCCACAGCGAAGCCCGGCAAGCCGCCTGGACCGGCCTTTCGGCGGCTTTGCGCCGCATGAATCAGTCGAGCACTTGGTCCGGAGCCGACTCCACGCTGACCGGCAGTATCAACGCCAAACAATCATTCGTCGCCCTCTACACGACGGGAGACGCCGCGATCGCGGTAGGCGGTCCCGACGCCGAAGATTGGCCCTATCGCGTGACGATCACATCGACCGGCTATGCCGTCGACCCGGCCTCGTCCGCGACGACGACCACGTATAAGGTCGAAGCCGTCGCCAAGCTCGTGCCGCGGAAGTTGCAAGACAACCCCGGCCCGTGGGCGACCATGCAGAGTTACGTAGTGTACCAAACTAGCACGGAAGACGTAAATCTGCGGCTTCCGTTTCGAATCGAAGGGCCGGCCCGCTTCCAGGGAAGCCTAACCTCGTTCAGCCAGACATATCCCTCACCGTCGTCCGCCCGAAGTCGCTACCTCAGCGACCTGAACGCCATGCGCACCAACGGCTACCCCGACGTGCGTCCTTTCACCGGCCCGATTACGTTGCCGACCTCCTCGACGTCGTCGTCGATTCGCTCTTTGCTGACGAGTAATCTCGGCATCACGCTCACCAACGCATCCGGGTCGACTACAAGTGGCTGGAGCGCTCCCGGCACGCTCACCACCTACCAACTTTATCCCGGCGGCAAGTCCTACACCGTCCCCACCTTGCCCTCGTCCATTTCCTCGGCGACCTACCAAGCCGATCCGCGACTGAATCCGGCGGGGCTCTTGTACCGCTCGGGGGATGTAACGCTCGGCAACAATGCCGTCGTCGTCGGCACGATCATCAGCACGGGCAAAGTGGTGATCGGCGGCACCGGCGTGAGCATCCAACCTTATGCCATGCGCAACATCGACGGCGCCGGCGAGATCGTCCAAATGCCGGCGATCGTCGCTTCGAACGACGTGCAGATCAATCCGGGAGCGGCCGCGACGATCAGCGGTACCGTGGCGACCTTCTCCGATCTCTCTGCGCCGGCGGGCACGCAAAACACACGGTTCGATCTCAAAGGCCGGCTCATTTGCCGCGGCATCGACATCGCCAACCGCTCCGAATTCAACGTCGGCAGCGGCTGGTGGTCGCTCATTTGGTCGTTTTTCGGCGACCAAGAGTTCGATTCCGACGGCACCGGCTATTTCCCCGTCTACTGCAACCACTGGGGAATGGATTACACGCCGCGCATCACCATCGCCCCGGCAATTGCCCCCGCGACGATTCAGCAATGGTTCACTCCGGGCACTCCGGTTTATAACGTTCGTAGCGGTGATACCGGCCTGCGCTGGTCGGTGTTGCGATTTAAAGAACTCCCCTAAGGTCTTAGAGGCTCCGACCATGCGTACTTCTCCCTCTTTCGCGGCGGCATTGACGACGGCGGCCGCTGCGGCCTTGGTCTGCGTGCTAGGTTTCCATCAGACCGGCTCAGCCCAACCCAAACCGTCGCACGAGCCGTTCGCGAACACCGTGGCCCAACAAGGCGAAATGATTCAGTTGCTGAAAGAGATCCATCAGGAACTGAAAGAGCAGAACAACTTACTGAAAAACGGCGTGCTCCGCGTCACGGTCGATCGACCGGCGCCCGCCGGCGGCAATGTCGGCATACTGAAGAAAAAATAAGCAATGAACGTTCGAGGCGGCCCGAAACGATGCGGTTACACCTTGGTCGAGATCATGATCTCGATCGCGGTGATCGGCATTATGGCCGCCGCCGCGGTCCCGCTCTTCCAGCCCGACGTCGCCGCGCAGCTGGAATCGTTCGCGCAGATCGTCGCATCCGATCTGATGCACGCGCGAGATCTGGCGGTAACGAATAACAGCAAATACCGAATCACGTTCGACCGCGCGAACAACCGCTACTATCTCGAGCACAGCGGCGCCAATTCGGCGCTCAACACGCTCCCGGAATCGATCTTTCGAAACGCGGCCGACACCTCGACGCGACACTACACCGACTTGGACGAGGTGCCGCAGCTCGGTGCAGGCGCGTTCCTGGCGGGCGTCGTCGCGCCGGAGTCGCCGCCGACTGCCGTCACCGCGATTGAATTCGGACCGCTCGGCGCCACGACGCAAACGGCCGAGACCGTCGTCTGGCTCTCCGGCGGCGCGGGGGACGGCCTGCGGTACGTCGCCGTACGCGTGAACCCGACGACCGGTCTCGCCGACGTCGACGACATCACGGCGGTCACTCCGGCCGCGGGCTCGTAGTTCCTAACCGATTATTCGCAACTCATAACGCTCTCATGGTCGCTTGGCCTACATTTCGACGCGCGGGACCGATCGCAATCGACTTCGGAACTCGTTCCGTCAAGTTGGTGCAGATGAACGGCGACCGCACGCGCATCGTCGAATCGGTGCGGCGCGACCTACCCGGCGATGCTCCGACGGATCCCGAAGCGCTTTGCCAAGCCTGGACGCAGGCTCTCATCGAGGCCCGCGAAGGACGCAAGTTCACGGGACGCGACGCGATCGTCTGCCTCGGGGCTCGCGAACTGGCAATTCAGAACGTGCGCGTGACGAAGCCTGCGACCGGCGACCTCGAGCCGGTCGTTCTCCGCGAACTCGGCGACCGCTTTGCATATCCGATTCCCGAGAGCGAACTGCGGTTTCTCGAAGCGGCCGACGTGCGACAGGGAGACGCGATTCGCCGGGAGGTGATCGTCATCGGCTGCCACCGTCCGCAACTCGATCGCTTCCTCAAGGTGCTCGACGACGCGGGCCTCAAGCCGGTGGCGGTCGAACCGGAGCCGCAAGCTTTGCTTCGCTGCTACGCCGCCCAATACCGGCGCGACGAAGACCGCGAACAGCGCTCGATCGTCGTGCATGTGGGCAACACCAGCACTGCGGTCATCATCGCACAGGGGGACGAGATCCTCTTCATCAAGTACATCGATCTCGGCGGCCGACACTTCGACGAAGCCGTGGCCAAGCATTTGCGCATGGAAATGCCCGCCGCCTGGGCGCTGCGTCGCAACAACGGCGACCGTCGGGCCGAGCTGCAAGATCCGGAAATCTCGCGCAGCGTGAACGAATCGATTCGTCCGGTCGTCGACCGCTTGGCCAACGAAGTTTCGCTCTGCATCCGCTATCACAGCGTGACGTTTCGCGGTAAGCCGCTGGTGCGGATGGTGCTCGGCGGCGGCGAAGCGACGCAAAACTTAGTCGAGCGGCTCGCGGCTCGGCTCGACCTGAAGTGCGAACTCGGTGATCCGTTTCGGGCCTACAATGCCGGCCCGACCGTGGGTCGCCGCTCTCAATGGGACGTCGCCGTCGGTATGGCGATGCGTCGCTTCGACGAAT
>CAZWDN010000277.1:0-6890 GCA_964633125.1 uncultured Pirellula sp.
ATGATCGCCGGCGCGCCGAGCGGTCCGCCGAGATCGATGATCGATTTGATGAACGCCCGGGCTTCGGCGCGCTTGCCGGCATCGGGCAACGTCAGATTGAGCTTGCCGCGTACCCAGCCGGCCCCGGTGCCGACGGCCGCGAGCGAGAGCTTGTGGTCGACCAAGAGTTGCTTCAGCGAGTGGGGATCGACGGCATCGGCCGACGGCGCGAAGAGCTCCACGGCGTCGTACCCGAGCTCGGCCGCCTTGCGAACGCCTAGGGCGAGATCATCCCAAAACACAAAGGGCCCGCCGCGCGCTTCGTTGACCAGACTAATCGTGACTGCGGAGCGAATCATGGAGAAAACTCAGAAGTAAAAAGTCAAAATGCAAAACTAAAGGCATGAATCAGAAGCCGTTTTGCATTTGGCATTCTGAGTTCTGCGTTCATTTCATCGCGGTTGCCAGGCGAGCGCTTCGGCCAGCTTTTTCGGCTGCACGCCGAACAGCTTGACGTATTCGTCGTACGTCGGCTTGAGCCGCACTTGGGCCTTCGCCGCGTGGTTCAGCGCGATGTCGCCCAGGCGATGCCGCATGAACGGATTGCGCAGCCGGTCGAACGTTTCGTCGGCGAACGCCGCTACGTCGTCGAAGCGGTATGCGATCGTCGGCACGATTTCTTCGAAGAGCAGAGCCCGCACCCAGCGTACGGCGGCGGCGCTGCGCAACACGTCCTGCACGGTCTCGAAGCCGGCCGGCAAAAACTTGGCGACCATCGCCGAATGCAGCCCGTTCAAGATGCGAACCTTCCGCAAATAGAACGGCTGTAGGTCATTGACGATGCGAATGGCCGGGTGCGTGAACAGCGGCACGTCGCGGCCGGCGGGCTTCTCGATCGCCCACAGCGCATATGGCTCGGCCGAGGCGAAGAGCGGATCGCTCGCGGTGAGCGGATGATCGGGCGGCGGCGGCGTCACCATGCAGTCGACCAAGTTGTTCAACCACAGACACCGATCGAGGACCCAGGAGCGAAAGGCCGCGGGCAACTCCCACCGCTCGGCTTGCTTGACGACGAGATCCGCGAGCTTGGCCGCGTTGCGCTCGATGAGTTCGCAGGGCAACAGCGTCGGCGCGGGGAGGCCGGCTTGGTAGCGCGTCCAGAGCACTTGCGTGAGTTTGCCGGGAAGCGTGCGAGGCGGCTGCGCGGTATGCTTCAAGAGTTCGATCGTATCTTCGTCGTCGAGTACGTAGCCGGCCTCGGTGGCGTTGCTCACGATGGTCCGCAAGTCGGGCGAGGCGGCCAGTTCGAGCACGGCCGGCCAAGCGTCGGAGGCCACGAGCGCGCGGCTGACGCTTTTCACCGCTTCGACCCGATCGATGAGGTCGCCGTTTTCGTAGCCGCGAACGATGACGTGAAACCCGCTCGGACCCAGCTTCTCCGCGCGCGATCCGGCCGTGGATTGCACGACGACTACTTGCCCGACGTTCTGCCCGGCGTCGTTGGCCTGCTGCACGAAGCGATCGACGAACGCTCGCAGGAAGCGCCCGGCGCCGAATTGAAGCATGGTTTCCATGGCAACCAGCTTAACGAGAAACGGGGCGCGGGCAATCGGGGCGAATATTTCGCCGCTTGTCGACGTGCGGAACGCCGCGGAGGGCGTTCCCTACAGATGCCGATGATCCCGTACTACTAGTACGCGTGCTGGTGGCGGAAGCCGCGCCACACGGTCATGAGCAGGATCTTCAGGTCCAAGGCGAGCGACCAGTTGGCGATGTAATAGAGATCGCACTCGAGCCGTTTGCGGATCGAGGTGTTGCCGCGCCAGCCGTTCACCTGCGCCCAACCGGTCATGCCGCATTTCACGCGCTGCCGTTGGTAATAGCTCGGCAGTTGGCGGCGGAACCGTTCGACGAACACTTCCCGCTCCGGACGCGGCCCGACGAGACTCATTTCGCCGCAAACGACGTTGAACAACTGCGGCAATTCGTCCAGGCTCCAGCGTCGCAGAAAGCGCCCCAGCGGCGTGCAGCGATCGTCGCCGTTGACGGCCCACACCGCGCCGGTCGCCCGTTCGGCGTCGACGCGCATGCTGCGGAACTTCAACATCCAGAACGGTCGGCCGCCGAGGCCCATGCGTTGCTGGTGAAAGAACACCGGCCCGGGGCTGGTGAGCTTCACGGCCAAGGCGAGGCCGAGCAACAGCGGCGACAGGAGCACGATCGCCGCCGTGCCGACGACGACGTCCATCGCCCGCTTCACGGCCGAGCCGAGCCCGAGTTGCGGATTGCTGCGCAGCGCGATGAACGCGAGGTTGTCGACTTCCATCGTGGCGACGTGCATGCCGGCCAGGTTCGGACGGTCGGGCACCAACTGCACCTCGACTAAGAGATCGTCGAGCTGTTGATAGACGCGCGGCAATTCGCCGTAGCGCGCCAGCGGCAAGGCGACGAACACGTGATCGGCGTCCGTACGCTCGACCACCCGCGCCAGTTCGCCGATCGTGCCGAGGCGCGGCAGCAGCGTCGGCTCCCGTTTGCCGGGCTCATCTACGAAGCCGACCGCTTCAAGGCCGGTCCAGCGATTGCGCGCGATAGTTTCCGCAACCAGCCGGCCCGTGCGGCCGCAGCCGACGATGATCGCGCGGCTGTGGTTCATCCCTTGGCGGCGCAGATGCTTGACGAGCCGCCAGACGACCCGCCGGGCCAGCGACAACGCCGCGACGTTCATGACGAGAAACAAGGCGAAGGCGAGCCGTGATTCGTACAAATCGCGCTTATAGAAGACGGCAGTCGACGCCAGCAGCAGCATCAGCAGGCCGGCCTTGCAGATATCCGCGGTCTCGCGCGGCAGCTTCCGCATGCGATGGATTTCGTAGAGCCCGCAGAGCCGATAAGCGGCGGCGGCGGAGAGGATCACCAGCGGCAACGCGGCGGCGACGTCGAGCAGCGGCGGCACCCCTTCGGGCGCAGGCCAGCACGTGAAACGGACGAAGTAGGCGGCGAACCACGCCACGGCCGTGACCGCGAGATCGCAGCCGAGAAACACGAGCGCGAGTTTATCGCCGTGGCGCCGGTACATCGTGGGTGCGGCTTCCTTGCCTGCTGCGGTTTCATGCTACGCCGTAGGGAACGCCCTCCGCGGCGTTCCGTCCGAATTGCCGGCGATGCCGGCTGTTTCAGATTAGCGCAGCCCTTCCTTGGGCCGAAGCTTGTAGCAAAAGCCGGCGTGCCGGGTCAAGATCGGCGCGTTGCTCCCGGAGGCAAGCTCCGGGGCTAAATGACGGAGGGACGCGACGCTTGCTCGTCACTTCGCCGCCGCTTTGCCGAGCGTGCGGCGCGTATCCGCCGCGCCGTAAAGTTTGCCGTCGCGCAGGAGAATCGAATGCGCGTCCCCTTGGCGGACCGGTTTCTTTTGCACGCGATGGCCGAGCTTCACCAGCGCCGCGATCGTCTCGGCGTGCTCCGGCAGATCGGCGGCTTCGAAGCGGAGTTCGTCGGGAAACCATTGATGATGGGTGCGCGGCGCAGCCACGGCGGCGTCGACGTCCATCTCAAACTCCAGCACGTTCAAGACGACGTTGATCACCGTGTTGGGAATCGTGCGTCCGCCGGGGCTGCCGGTCACCAACACCAGCTTGCCGTCGCGGGTCACGATGGTCGGGCATTGCGAGCTGAGCATCCGTTTGCCGGGCGCGACTTGGTTCGCCGGCGTACCGATGCGACCGGTCCGATCGGTGACGCCCGGCCGCCAATTGAAATCGGTCATTTCGTTATTGAGGAGGAACCCGGCCCCGCGCACGACGACGCGCGAGCCGTAGCTGGCCTGCAACGTGTAGGTGTTCGATACGGCCATGCCCGACGCGTCGACCACGGAGAAGTGCGTCGTCGAAGGACTCTCCTCGCCGAGCTTGATCTCCGGGGCGAGCTTGGCGCTCGGCGTCGCTTGGTCGAGCGAGATACCGGCGGCGAGTTGCTTGGCATATTCTTTGGTCGTGAGATGGGCCGGAATCTCGGTAAACGCCGGGTCGCCGATATAGCGGGCCCGGTCCGCGTAGGCCCGCTTCATCGCTTCGGTCACCAAGTGCAAGGTCCGCGGCGAGTAACGTCCGTAGTCTTTCAGCGGGAACTGCTCGAGGATATTGAGCGCTTCCACGAGCACCGTGCCGCCGCTGGAAGGAGGCGGCGACGAATAGATGTCATAGCCGCGGTAGGTGCCGTGCACCGGCTTGCGCTCCGTCGCGCGATACGCTTCGAGGTCCGCTTCCGTAATGAACCCTTTGCCGCGGCGCATTTCTTCGACGATGAGTTCCGCGGTGACGCCGGTGTAAAACTCATCGGGCCCCAGGCGCGCGATCCGTTCGAGCGTGTCGGCGAGTTCGGGCTGTTTGAGCACGTCGCCGGCTTGCCATTGCGGCAGTTCGGAACGCGGGGCGCGGAGCGATGCGGTCAGCGGATTGGTCGGAGCGGTCGCCTTCTCCTCACCCTTTTTCTCCTCTCGCTTCCCAAACACCTCGACAAACTCCGGAAACTTCGCGCCGTCGGCGACCAATCGATTCAGATCGGCCGCGAGCACGGCGTCGATCGCGAAACCTTCGCGGGCCAAGCGCACGGCCGGCAAGGCGACGTCGCGCCATTTGAGTTTGCCGTATTTCTTGTGCGCCATTTCCAAGCCGCGCAAGGTGCCGGGCACGCCGACCGTGCGATGGCCGACCAGGTTCGTGTCACGCACGAACGTATCGGCCCGACACTTGGCCGGCGCCGTCTCGCGATACTCGATGCACACCGGCTCGCCGTCGACGGGGCGAATCATCATGAAGCCGCCGCCGCCGATATTGCCGGCTTCGGGAAACGTGACGGCCATCGCCAGCGCCGTACCGACGGCCGCGTCGACTGCGTTGCCGCCGCGCCGCAAGAGCTCCGCGCCCACATCGGCCGCCGCGGGCGAAACGCAAACGACGATCCCGCGTTCCGCGGCGACCTTTTCGACCGCCGGTCGGGCCTTAGTCGCCGGCGTGACGCGCGCCACGTCGCCCGGCGGCGCGAAGGCGACGGTCGTCGCCGCCATCAACAAAAGAACGGAAGCAGTCGCGGCGCCGCGTCGTCGGTCGTTCATCGGAGTGGTCCTCGCGCGATTCGTCGGGAATTGTCCGCCTATTGTATGTCGCCGGCCGGCAGGTTGCACCCAAGAGCGGCGTGGCGGCGATTACCCGGGAGCGTCGTTCGCGACAACCCAGCTTGGAACCGCCGCAGCCGCCGCCTATGATCGAACGTATGAAACCCAGCGAACCCGCCGCACGCCCGCGCGTCATCGTGCTCGGCGCCGGCCAAAACCCGTCGATCGCCGAAGGGGCCGAACGTCTGCGCTCCACGGTGGAGCAGCAGTGCGAGATCGTCGTTTGGGATTTGGCGTTCGAGCGCGACCTCGCGATGATCGACGCCGACTACGTGCTCGTGTTCGGCGGCGACGGTTCCATCCTCCGCGCCGCGCATCAGATGGGCTATCGCCAACGGCCGATGCTCGGCGTGAACCTCGGCAAGCTCGGCTTCTTGGCCGACCTCGCCCCCAGCGAACTGCCGGCATTGCTGCCGAAGCTCTGCCGCGACGAGTTGCCGATCGACCGGCACGTGATGGTGCAAGTGACGCTCATCCGCGGAGGCCGTGAACTTTGGACGGAGCTCGCGCTCAACGAAGCGGCCGTGCTCGGCGGGCCGCCGTTCGTCATTCTCGACGTCGAGCTCTACGTTGACGCAGAATGGGTCACTACCTATAGTTGCGACGGTTTGATCGTCAGCACGCCCGTCGGTTCGACGGCCCACAGCCTCTCGGCCGGCGGACCGATCTTACGCAAAGATCTCAGCGCGCTGGTGATCTCGCCGATCAGCCCGCACGCGCTCACGATGCGACCGGTCGTCGATTCCGCCGAACGGACGTACGAGCTCGTGGTGCCTGCCCCCAACGAAGGGACGCATGTCGTCGTCGACGGTCGGGACATGGGCGTGCTGATGTCCGGAGATCGGGTCCGCGTGCGTCGTGCCGAGCCGTGCTGCTTGCTCATCGCCGCGCCGGGCCACAGCTACTACGGAACGCTGCGCGACAAACTCGGCTGGAGCGGACGCTTCACGCCGAACAATCGCTGAAGCGACCGCGGAAGGCCGACTGCAGACTGCCGAATCGAACAAGATTGCTTCTCGAAAGGATGCGAGATGCCGACGATATTGCCGCGCCGTGCGATGTTTCTCGCCGCGGCCCTTTGTTTGGGTTCGCTCACGGGCGAAGCTCTGATTTCCCGCGCCGCGCCGCCGCGCTCGAGCCGCAACCCCCGCACCGCGACGCCGCAGGCGAAGCGGTCGACGACGCAGCCGCAACAGGCCGCGAAAACTCCGGCGCCGACCAACGGAGCCAAGGCCGCGGCCCCCTCGACGGCCAAGCCCGTTGCGCCGACGCCGCAGCGCGACGCGGAAGTCGCGCCCGTCGCAAAAACTCCCGCCGCCATGCAGGACTCCGCCGCCGCGAAGCAGGCGACTCCGGCCCCCGTGCAACCGCGCACCACCGAACTCTTCGCGCCGCCGCCGGTCGCCGCGGCGACCGATAAGAACGACAAGTACGTCTTCCGCTATCAATTCGCCAAGGGCGAAACCGTCCGCTGGCTTGTCGAGCATCGCGCGAAGATCGCCTCGACCGTCGAAGGCTCGTCGCAAACCGCCGAAACCTCGACGACGTCCGTCAAGGTTTGGAAGGTCGTCGAAACGTTCCCCGGCGGCGAAACGAAGTTTATCAATTCGGTCGAGAGCATCGACATGCGTCAGAAGCTCACCGGCCGGCAAGAGACGACCTACAACAGCCGCGCCGATAAAGACGTGCCGCCGATGTTCGCCGCCGCCGCGAAGCAAGTCGGCCGACCGTTGGCCGA
>CAZWDN010000278.1:0-6859 GCA_964633125.1 uncultured Pirellula sp.
ACGCCAGCAACCAGACGGAAACGGCCCGCGGCGTGATTCTCGAAATCAAAGGCAATATCTCCGAAAGCGGCGGCTCCTTCGGGCTCTCCAAGCAGTCGGGCGATACGGTCATCCTTTCCGGTACGAACACGTACTCGGGCGTCACGAACATCGCCGGCGGCACGCTCCGTGTCGGGGCCGCAACGGGATTGTCGTCCAACAGCGTGGTACGGATGTACGGCTCCGCCGTGTTGGATATCGGCGGCAACAACGTCTTCACTCGCGGGCTCGTCAGCGCGACCGTCAGCGGCGATTTTGTCAGCTCGGCCGGATTCGTTACCAACAGCGCTACGACGATGAATACGCTCACCGTCAATACGACGGCGGCCAACGCGAGCTTCGGCGGCGTGATTCAGAACAACGTCAACCTGACGAAGGCCGGGGCGTTTACGCAAACGCTTACGAACGCCAACACCTTCACCGGTGAAACGCGGGTCGACGCGGGGGCGTTGACCGTGACGCATGCCGCCGCCGACGGCAGCGTCGACGCCCTCCTGAACACGTCGAAGCTTACCGTGGCCGGCGGCGCCGCCTTCAACATCATCACGGGAAGCGCCGCGGGAACGCGGTCGAACCTGACCCTGGCCGGAACGTCCGGTACGGTGCTCGTGCTGGGCGATCAGAGCCGCCTCGGCTTCGAAATCCGCGGTGCGTCCGGGATCAACTCCGGCAAGCTCACGCTGAATTCCGGCGCCCTGGCAAACGTCACCGGCACCGTGTTTCTCGACGCGTATTTCAATTCGACGTATAGCTCCCCCGGCACCCTGCTGGTGGTCGACGCTCCGAGCGGCGGCTTGACGACGTCGAACGGCAGCACCGGAACGTATGCCGTCGGTAATATTTACAACGGCACGGGGGCGAACTTTACCGTCACCGGCCTCACGCAGAGCGATACCCAAGTCTCGTTGCTCACCGCCGCCAACGCCGCAGCGCCGCTGGTCAATGCATTTTGGAAGGGGGGATTGTCGGGAGCGACCAACGTTTGGTCGGCCATGAACGGCGTCTCCCTGCAAACCAACTGGGCACGCGACGCAGGCGGCACGTCGACGGACGGACTGATTCCGACCTCGACGGTCAATGTGACGTTCTCCGCCACCACCGCTTCGGATCAAGGCAGCATGATTCTCGGCGGCGACATGCAGGTCGGCACGCTGACGTTGAACGACGCGGCGACCATGTTGCTGCAAGATTCTTCCTATTCCTTGACCATCACCGGGGCGTCGGCGATCACCACGGGCGCAGCTTCCGGCGCGGCGACCTTCAACGTTCCGTTGGTGTTGTCCAACGCGAGCCCGACGTTTGCCCTGGCTTCCGCCAATGCACTGACCTTGGGCGGACCGGTTTCCGGAGCGGCGACCTCGCTGACGAAATCCGGAACCGGCGCGCTGGTGCTCACGGGTGCCAACACGTTCGCCGGTGCTTTGGGCGTGGCCGCTGGAACCGTCCGGATCAGCAATGACGCGGCTTTGGGTACGACTGCCGGCGGAACAACTGTTTTGTCGGGTGCCGCATTAGAGATCTCCGGCGGCGTAACCGTCGGAGCGGAAACGCTGAGCATCAACGGGGCCGGCGTCACCGCGAGTCCCGCGGGTGCGCTGCGGAACGTCAGCGGCAACAATACGTACGGCGGCTTGCTGACCTTGGGTGGCGCCGCGACGATTCAGTCGGACGCCGGAAACGTGAACCTCACCAACACAGGCACCTTCGGCGGGAGCGGCAACCCACTGACGCTCGCCGGCGCGGGGAACGGCGCCATTTGGAGCATCATCGGCACCGCGGCCACCACCCTGACGAAAAATAATGCAGGTACCTGGACGCTATACGGAGGGAACGGCTATACCGGCCAGACGATCATTAACGGCGGTATTTTGAGCATCGCCAACAATACCGGATTGGGTACGACCGCGGGAGGCGTAGTCGTCAACGCCGGTTCGTTGGAGTTGCAGAACAACGTGAGCGTCGGCGCGGAAGCATTGAGCATTACCGGTACCGGTTCGGCTTCCAACGGCGCCCTGCGAAACCTGAGCGGCAACAATACCTACGGCGGAGCGGTCACTTTGACCGGTGCCGCCACGATTCAATCGGATGCGGGGGTGATGACGGTCGCTTCGGTGACCGCTTCTCCCGCGAATCAAGCCTTGACGGTGCAAGGGGCCGGTGATGTGACGATTACCGGTGCCGTTACCACCGGTACGACGACGGCGGCGACGCTGACCAAGGTCGGTGCCGGCGTTCTCACGTTAAGCGGTGCGAACACCTATCAAGGTACTACGACCGCCGGCGGCGGAATCCTGCGCTTAAACAATGCTACGGCACTTCCCGGCGGTATCGCCGGAACCGGAGGAATCTCCGGCCTGACCATCACCGGCGGCGGAGTCGTCGAACTGGCGAACGGTAACTTCCAACGCGGAACCGGTACGGGCGTCACGCAAGTACAATGGACGGGCAGCGGCGGTTTTGGCGCCTTCGGCGCCGATCGTGTGGTGAACTTAGCAAGCGGTGATGCGACTTGGAACGCGGCTAGTTTCGTGCCGACCGGATCCAGTCTCGTGTTGAGTTCCGCGACCTCGACGAACTTAACCACTTTCCAAAACAAGATCTTTCTTGCCGGCAGCGTCCGTACCGTGCAGGTCAACAACGGCTTGGCCAATATCGACGCCGCGCTGTCCGGCGGTTTGGATGGTCAGGCGGCCGGTAGCGGCCTGACGAAAACCGGTACCGGTACGTTGCAATTGACCGGCGCCACGAACAATATCTCCGGCGGCGCGGTGACGGTTTCCGCCGGTGCGTTGAGCCTGAACAACAATAGTACGTTGACCACGACCGGCGTCACCATTCAGTCGACCGGCCGTTTTAACGGCGGCGGCCAGGGCGCCTCCGCGGCTTCGGTTACGGGGCCGATCACCGTGCAAAGCGGCGGCACCTTTAGTGCCGGAAACAGTTCGGCGACCGCGACCGGCGACGGCATCGGCCAAATGAACGTGGCGGGGGCCTCCATCGTCGAATGGCAATCCGGCGCCAATTTAGTTTTCGATTTCGCCGTCAACGGCACGACGGGGACGGCCGGCACGGATTGGGATTTCTTGAACATTTCCAATACGCTGAAGTTCAGCACGTCGGCCGGCAGCATCAACGTCGCCGTGGATTCTTGGAGCAGTTTGACCACGTACGGCCAGAACAACTTCGTGTCCAACAACACCGGCACGGCTTATACCTGGCAGTGGGTGACTGCGACCGGATTCGTCGACAGCGCCAATAATCCTTTGGCCACGAATATCGAAGTCGTCGATGCCTTCAACGTTTCGGGAACCGGCCCCACCGGCGTCTTCTCGGTCGGCGGCGGCAACTATGCACCGATCAACGGCCAAAGCTTCTGGGTCAGCAAGCAAGGCACGAGTCTCTACATGAATTACGGCCTGCGAGCCGTGCCGGAGCCGGGAAGTTTGACGCTGATCGGCCTCGCCGGGCTCGGACTAGCGGGCTATCGCCGTCTCCGTAAAAAGCCGACGCAGCTTGACCAAACCGAGAACGTAGCGGACAAAGAATAAAGACGCCGGGACTTTGATCGTCGAAACGATCGGACGAAATCGGCCGCTCCGAGTTCTTGGTGAGGTGGTCGTGTTGAGATCTTGGTTTCGATATTCGCGGCGCGCGACGTTCGATTTCCGACGTGGCGGAATGCCGGCGGTTCTTTGCGTCGCGGTGTCGCTACAGCTCACCGGCTGCAAAGAGGATACGCGTCCCGTCAGTCGCAAGGGGGTTCAGGGAGAAGTGCTCTCGGACCTCCACGGTGGAGCCGGATCGTCCGCGATCGTGATTGCGCCGACCATCGTCGAACCGGAGCATTTTACGCCCGACGTGCTCGGAACGGCCGGCGGGGTGTTGTCCTCAGACACGCGCAATGCCCAGGATTGGGAGCGCGTGGGGGCGGCCTCCGCGGGCTTCTCGGCGCTCGCCGGCGGCATCAGCTTCGCTTCCGCCGCAATGCCCGCCAAGGGGAAGAAGCTCTCTCCCCTGGAAGAAAACCTGCAGGACGGATTGGAGTACCTCAATGCCGGAAGTTTTTCCGAAGCCGCCGGCAAATTTGAAGCGGCGCAAGCGACGGATCCTCGCGATTATCGCGGGTATTTTTTCGAGGCGGTTTGTCGTTCGCAACTGGACGATCTCGCTCGCGCCGGCGCATCGATGGATCGGGCGATCGCGTTGGCTCCTCAGGAAGCCGAACTCTACGTACATCGCGGGAACCTGTTGCTTCGCAAGAAGGATTACGGTGCGGCCGTCGATGATTTCTCGCACGTCGTGTCGCTTCAGCCCAAGAGCGTTCCGGCGTTGTTGAATCGAGCGGTCGCCAACTTTCACCGCCGCCGGCCGAAAGACGTGATTGCGGACGCGACCGCGGTCATTGAAATCCGCAAGGATATTCCCGACGCTTATTTGCTGCGAGCGTTGGGCAATATTATGACCGGCGAACCTGCTCGAGCGCGCCGCGATTATGATGCGGCCGTGGAAGCGGGGCTTACCAAGCAAGCCATCGATACTTGGCGGCCCGTATTCTATCGCGAGGGATAACGACGCGTTTTGCGCGGCTGCCGGACTTGCCGGGCGGCAAAACGCGTCGGTAGCCGATCGAACGCTCCCGCGAACTTCAAACGCAGCCGCCCGAAGGTCGCGTGGAACTGCGACCTCCGGGCGGTAAGCTTCCTCGTTCGGCCGTCGGGATATTCCCGGTTCGCCGTTACTGGATGCGGTTGATGAAGTATTGGAAGCTGATGCTGCCGAGAATCATGTTGGCGACGACTTCCGCAGGCGTGTACTGCAGCATGACGTAGTCGCCGGGCTGGATCAAGATGCGTTGCGACGGATCGACGAACGCGCGGTTCAGGCTGATCTTGATCGGGATGGTCGAGCCGTTGGGCAGCTTTCGCAGAACGACGATTTGAGTCGGAGGCAAGGCGCTTCGGCCCATGTTGCCGCCGATGCCGCCGCCGCCGCCGCCCGACAACGAGCCTTGCGTGAAGCCGGCCGATACCGTCCCGCCGGCCAGCGAGATCGCCGCGAGTACGTCCAAATCATAATCGCGCGGCAGCGGAATTTCGCGTCCTTGAAGTACGCCGCCCGTGTAATACACTTCGCGTTCACGCGTCTCGATGAAGACGATGTCGCCGGTGTTCAGAATGATGTCGTCTTCGGTAAGTTGCGTGAGCGGCCGGTTGGGTTCGGCGCGCATCGGAATTCGGACGACGTTCGGGTTCTTTCGAATGAGGTCTTCGGCGCCGTTGTAGGGGCCGAAATTCACCATGTCTTGAATGATGCCGTCGCGTGATTGGGCGTCGGCGAACGTGCCGCGCAGAATCAAGACTTCATTTTTGGCATCGAGCCCCGGCAAGCCGCCGGTCGCGGCAAGCGCGTGCATCACGTCGTTTTCGTAGGCGTTTAAATCGACGGTGAATGCGTTCCCGCGCTTGGACGGGCCCGCAAGCAGAATTCCTTGGCCCGCTCCCTGCTGTGATCCTAAATCTTCGCGTACTACGACGACCTGATAGGTTCGCTTCCGCATGAGCGTGACGAGAATGCGGTCGCGTCCCGGCACCAAGATGCCTTCGCGAAGATACGTGTCTCGGATTTCTTTCTCCGCCTGCGACAACGTCATGCCGCTAATCTTGACGGGGGTAATGAGCGGCAACGCCAGCGTGCCGTCCTCGCGAATCGGAATCGGATAACCCAATGCGGGCGGGAGTTTGCTGTCGACCGGAAAGTGCACCTCCGGCGGAAGTTCTTCGCTCCCGAGCACTCCCTGAATGTAAATGCCTAAGACGTCGCGGGGGCCGAGTTGGTATACGGCCGGAGGGTCCTGCCGCAACCGGATCAAGTTGATCGGCTGACGACTGGCCCGCTCTTCGCCGAGCATCCATCGCGGCAGCCGGTTCGCCGGCACGCCGTTGAGCGCCAGTGATGAGCATCCGCTCAACGTAACTCCGCAAAGCACGGCGAAGAGGATCGCCGTCACGCTGTGTTGCCGAGTGATCGTCATGACTTCCATTCCCCCAACGTTCTTGATCTCAATCTCGTTTGGCTTCCGACGTGCGCCGCCAGGTCTACGGCGCTACATTGAGCGAGTCGCCGAATAGAGCGGACTGCGCGACAGGCCCGTCGGTCGTTTGTGTTTCAAACTGCGTCTGCTTGCCCCCGATCGGATCGCGCAGCACGGGCTGGGGCGCAGCCGGCGGAGCGTTCGTGGCCGGCGTCGTCGTCGTCGGCGCACTAGGAACGCCGGGCTTACCGGCCGTCGGCGCTTGAGGAGTAGCCGGCAATTCGGTCGTCTTGCCCGGGAGAGCCGGTACCACGGGCGGCGGCGGAAGCGTGTTGGCCGGCGGCATCGGTACCACAAGCGGCATCGGTTCGACCGCGTTCGGTAGCTCAGTTTGTGGTTGCAGCGGCGCGACGGGTGCGGTTCCGGCGTGCGGAATGGGAGGTACCTGTTCGCCGTCGAGTACGCCCGGAGTAATGCCGGGCACTTCGTTCAACGGACGATCCGTCGAGGCCTGTTGCCCCGGCGCCCAAGAGGTCGGAATCTGGTTATAGAGTGCCAGGCCGTCCTGTTCCGCGGCCATCGCACCGTCTTGATAACCGCGGAACCAGGCGCCGATATACGCCGTTCCTTCCGGCGTTTGATATCGCGTGCCCCAGTAGTAGCTGGGCGGAAATAGCGGGATCGCGCCGTTACCGCCGGAAGCGACGTCGTAATAGCCTTGCTCGAATCCGCGACCAAGATGTTCTCGCACCTTATGAGGAACGCCTTGACGCCAGTATTCCCATCGCG
>CAZWDN010000279.1:0-6787 GCA_964633125.1 uncultured Pirellula sp.
TCCGCGCCGAGTTCTGCGAGTATGTCGCCGCCGAAATGAAGAAGCCGTCCGTCGCGGGGCCGGAACTCCTGATCGACGCCGAGATGCCGCTGTCGACGCTGACGCTCGAAACGCTCAACCAAATCAACCGGCTCGGTCCGTTCGGGCAAGGCAACGCCCGCCCGACGTTTTGCGCCGTCGGCCTGACGCTCGACGAACCGCCGAAGAAGATCGGCGGCGGCCAGCGTCACCTCTCGCTCAAGCTCTCGCAGTATCGCAACAGCATCCGGGCCGTCTCGTTCGGCAACGCCGACTGGGCCGACGAACTCGAGAAACTCGACGGCCCGATCGACGTCGCCTTCCGGCCGGTGATCAACGAGTTCCGCGGCCGCCGCACGGTGGAGATGCAGGTGGTCGATTGGCGCGTCTCGACGCCGGCCGCCCAGGCTCAACCAGCTTAGCGACTTTGCCGCCGCCGGCGCCATAAACAACTTGTCCACAATGACTTGCGCACCGGAGTGCATTGCCGGCATCGTTCGTCTACGGCAAATCTAGGGCGGTTCGTGCCGTGCGCGTCGGCCGCGGCTCACGCCCTTGTCGCAGGTTGCCGATACCGGTAAGATCGAAGATTCCTATTTTGTTACCCATCCGTGCCTGTGAGCCTCTCTATTCCGAGGGTTCCCTCCGGGCCGGCAGTCGTTCGGCAGCCGCCCGGTGCGGCAAGGTTCAGAGTCATGCAAAAAGACATCCATCCTCGTTACATTCCCTCGGTCGTGAAGTGCGGTTGCGGCAATTCGTTCGTCACGCGCGCCACGCAGCCGGAAATCAAGGTCGATATTTGCAGCGTTTGCCATCCGTTTTACACGGGCAAACTGAAGTTCATTGATACGGCCGGCCGCATCGAGAAGTTCCAGAAGAAGTTCGCGGCCGGCTACGCCAGCCTCACGAAGAAGGCCAAGAAGCCCGTCAAGGCCGCGGCCGCCGACGAAGAATAGCGCGCGAGTTTGCAATTTGATTCGAGCCGCGTGTTCCCACGCGATGCCGGCGCGGAAGCGGCGGCGTCGCGGGGAGCACGCGGCTCGTTCGTTTCCCGTCTGCCGATCCGGATTCGCGAGCAAGCTCGCGGCGAACTGAACTCGGTGCCAAACCGCGAACGAACCACCACGAACGCTGAATTGCCATGCGCGACGAACTCGAAAAGAAACTGGCCCGCTACGAGGAAATCGACCGCTTGCTCGTCGACCCGGAAGTGTTGAGCAACGGCGCCAAGCTCGCCGCGCTCTCGCGCGAACGGGGCGCGCTCGCCAAGATCGCCGGCAAGTACAAGCAGTTTAAAGACCTCAACGTGCAAATCGCCGAGGTCAACGAGATGATCGCCTCGGGCGACAAGGACATGCGCGAGCTGGGCGAGGCGGAGCTTCCCGACCTCCGCACGCGCCGCGAAAAGGCCTGGGATGAATTGCTCGACCTCAGCGTGGGCGGCGAAGACGCCACGCGCTCCAACTGCGTGATGGAAATCCGCGCCGGCACCGGCGGCGAAGAAGCGGCCCTCTTCGCCCGCGACCTCTTCGGCATGTATCGCCATTATTGCGAAACTAAAGGCTGGAAGACCGAAATCCTCGACATGAACGCCACCGAGCTCGGCGGCTTCAAAGAAGTCGTGGTCGGCATCTCGGGCGACGGGTGCTACCGCGAATTGCAATATGAAAGCGGCGGCCATCGCGTGCAGCGCGTGCCGGAAACGGAAGCCAAGGGGCGCATTCAAACCTCGATGGCCACGGTCGCCGTGATGGCCGAACCGGAAGACGTCGAAATCGACCTGAAGCCCGACGACTACCGCAAAGACCTCTTCTGCGCGAGCGGCCCCGGCGGGCAGCACGTCAACAAAACGCAATCGGCCGTGCGCCTCACGCACTACGAAACCAACATCGTCGTGCAGTGCCAAGACGAAAAGAGCCAGCACAAAAACTTCGCCAAGGCGCTGCGCGTCCTCAAGACGCGCCTCTACGAACACAAGCGAGCCCAAGAAGACGCCAAGCGTTCCGAGCATCGCAAGACACTCGTCGGCTCGGGAGATCGCAGCCAGCGCATTCGCACCTACAACTTCCCGGAAAATCGCGTCTCCGATCATCGCATCAATCTCACGCTCTACAAGCTCGACCACATCATCGCCGGCGACCTCGCTCCGGTGATCCAAGCCCTCATCGACTTCGACCGCAACGAACAACGCGCGCAGTTCGGCAACCTTGAGTAGCTAGTAGCCGGTTGCTAGTAGCTAGTAAAACAGTGCGGACATTTGTGCTCTTTCCTAACTAGCAACTAGCTACCAGCTACTAGCAACTCCTCATGGCTGATCCCTGGACCATCGGTCGCTTGCTTACCTGGACCACGGGGTTCTTGAAGGATCACGGCTCCGAGAGCCCGCGACTCGAAGCGGAAGTGCTCCTCGCGCACGCGCTCGGGTGCGAACGGATCATGCTCTACGCGCGGTTCGGCGAAGAACCGAACGAAGCGGCGCGGGCCGCCTATCGCACGCTGGTTAAAGAGCGTTCCGCGGGCAAGCCGGTCGCCTATCTCACCGGCGGTCGCGAGTTCTACTCGTTGGATTTCGCCGTCTCGCCCGACGTGCTGATTCCGCGTCCCGAGACCGAGTTCCTCGTCATCGGCCTGCTCGACGCCGCGAAGACGCAGCGGCCCGCCGCCGGCGACGCGCTGCAAATCGCCGACGTCGGCACCGGCAGCGGCATCTTGGCCGTCTGCGCGGCGCTGAAGATTCCCACGGCGCAAGTCACGGCAATCGACGTCAGTCCCGCGGCCCTCAACATCGCCGCGCAAAACGCCGCGACACACCACGTCGCCGAGCGCATCGAGTTCGTCGAAAGCGATCTCTTCGCCAGGGTTCCCGCCGCGCGGAAGTTCGACTTGATCGTCAGCAATCCGCCGTACGTCACCACGGCCGAAATGGCGGAGCTCGATCGCGACGTCCGCGACTTCGAACCGCACCTGGCGCTGGAAGCCGGTCCGCGCGGTACGGAAGTCATCGAGCGCTTGATTCCTCAAGCGGCCGAACGCCTCGTCGCCGGCGGGCAACTCTTCATCGAGCTCAGCCCGCAGATTCACGACGCCGTGCAACAACTGCTCCAAGCCGACGGCCGTTTCGACCCGCTGCCGACGATCGACGACCAAGGACGCCGCCCGCGCATCGTCCGCGCGCGCCGTCGCGCTTAGCGCGTATTCATTCTCGCAAGCCAAGTCCGCAGCCTTCGCCACAGCCGATACAGCCCGTTCGGCACGGCCACGGAAAACCGCTCGTTAAGCTTCCGTCGTCGTCGGGCACAACCGCAGCCGGGCCGCTCGCGCACCAGGCCGAGCGTCGCCGCTCGGATCGCCGCGGCCGCCGCGTCCCCCAAGGCCAGCAGCCGCGGATGGCGACACCTGAAGCGAATCCGCTGCGGCGCGTGCCGCGTAAAACAGACGTTGGCGCAGCCCGCCCGCGAGCAGCGCAGCTTCGGCAATCCTCGTGCATTCGTTTCGCCGGTCGGTTGAAAATCGCAGTTCATGATAAGCTCGTGATGCGCACCATGGTCGCCGGGCCGCAGGCCGGCACCAGCGGTTGCACGTAGTCGACGACGGGCAGGAGCGGCACGTCGACGTCGATCGTGCCGCAATCGAGTTCCTCGTCGGCGAACTCGTAGGCCCCGCCCAATTGCACGGCGGTCGCCTCCCCCTCGGCCGTGCGACAAAACAGAATCACTTGCACGCTGAGCACCGCCCGACGCTCCGCGCTCACGTACAACATGGCCCGCAACCGCAGCCGCAGCGGCGTGCAACTATCCGCCTCGACGCTCGCCGCGCACGCGCCGACGGCCGTGCACACGCCGTGCTCGTGCGCCGGATCGAACTCTTCGTCGAACACGCACACGGTCGCTTGTTCGCAAGCCACGGCGCACGGGCCGCCGTACCCTTCGCAGCTCGGGCTCGTCGCGCCGCACGAATACCACTCGCCGCAGTTTTCCGGTTCGCAATCGGCGTCGGCCGTGCAGTCTTGGCCGCACTCCGCCGTGCACTCGGCCGTGCAAGGCTCGGGCACGCAGTCGAACTCCCACTCCGCTTCATAACGGCAACCGTCCCCCGGCACCGCGCCGCCGGCTGGATCGCAAGGCACGTGAGCCGCCGTGAAAATGTAGCTGTCGCCCACCTCGGCGCGCGGGGAGAACTCTTCCACGGCCGGCACTTCCAGCACGGCATTGAGCGCATCGCAATCGACGCAATACCCGGCCGGATGCGCCCCCCAATCGTCGAACGTCGCCTGCAACGCCGCACTCGCCGACGAGCCGCCGCACGGGCACGGCCGGCACCGGTCGCAACAATCACAGCGGAGGGAAAAGGGAAAAGACATCGTGGTAAGTGGTGAGTGGCGAAAAACTCATTTAGCCCCGGAGCTTGTCTCCGGGAGAATGCGTATCGAGCACGCGCGTTGACGTTTACTCGATATCCACCGGACAGCCGCCGGCTTGGGTGACGATCCATTTCCGCGAATGCGCGATCAGTTGCACGACGACGCGCGTCCCCGCCGGCAGCTTTTGGCCGGCGTCGAGCAGCCAATCGCAAGCCGTCACGTCGAGGCCCGAGTCGCTCGGCCCGACGTCGTGCAGTTGCCACAGGCTCACCGTCGCGCTGCCGCCGGCCTCGAGGTCTTCGTCCAGAATGCCGAGGTGCCATTGAAAGGCGTCGACCGGCACGTAGCGCCCCGCCGCCGGATGGAAGTAGCACAAGCGCCGTTCGCCGGTGAGATAGACGGCGCCTTGCGCATCGGCCGCACGGCGATCCGCGCCGCCGGCGTCGTGCCACTTGTCTTCCTCTTCCTCGGCGCGAAAGTTGAGTCGCCGCGCATCCTTTTGCAGATCGAACGCTTCCAGCGGCTCGGCCAATTCCAAGAGTTCCAGCTTCGCTCCCGCGCCGGGCAACAAGAGCGTGCCGAGCGCCGAGCGATGCATCTCCAACGGCGCCGCCGCGCCGACGATGCGCAACCGCGCCACGGCGTCGGTCAGCGCGTTAAAATCGGCCCGGGATACGCGCGAGCCCGACGGGAGTTTGCGAAGTTCGTCTGCCATGCGTCTACTCGAATTGAAAGAGCGCGGAGAAGTCCCCCGAGGCGTACGGCGGATTGCCGTCGGCGTCGGCGATCGGCAGCCAATGTTCGCCCGCGTCGGCTTCTTCGCGATAGAAATGATTCCAACCGCCGAAGCCGCCCCCGGTAAGCGGCTTTGTCTGCTCGGCGAAGTGGTAGTCGATCCGCCACAAAGCGTCGTCGTCGAGCAATTGAAACTCCCGCACGGCCCGCACGCCGAGAAACAGCAACGTGCCGGCCGGCGCGCCGAGAAACGTCGCTTCGTTGACTTTGCCGCGGAGCGTGCGCTGCGCATTCCACGGCGGCGACGGGACGCGCAGCCACGTGAGCTGCACGTTGCCGGTGGGGATCAGCAGGCCCGGGTTCACGTCGTCGTCGACCGGCGGCGCGTCGTCGATCGCATAGCGCCAGAGCCTGCCGGGCGTGCGCACCGTCTCCGCGCCGAGGTCGCCGCGATAGATGAGAAACGTCGAGTCGGGCACCCGCGGCAGGTCGGGACGGAGGCGTGCGTAGTCGGCGTAGAGCGTTTGGTAGGTCGCCGTGACCCGAGCGCCGCCGCGATACGTGTTCGCCGCGCGTTCGACCAACAGATCAGGCTGTGCGTCGGGCGATTCCGGATCAAACGGTTCGACCGTGAGTTCCGTCACCAGCAGATTCTCAAAGCCGGGAAACTTCGGCCCGACGGTCAACTGCGCGACGCCGCCGACCGTACGCGCCGTGCCGAGCAGCAAGCGGGCAAAAGCCTGCCAATCGCTCCACGCGACCCGAAAGCTGCGGACGGCGGAGACCCCTTCTTGCGTCGCTCGCAGGCGCGGCGAACCGGCTAGTTCTTCGTAACTGATCGACATGGAAATACTCGCTTACTCAAAGGTCGGTTCCGTCCACACGCCGTCGGTCGCGAACTGCGCCAAGCCGCCGATGAGCGCGCCGGTGTCGATATCCACTTGCAGTTCCACGTGTTCGATCACGGCGGGCACTTCGTAATGCTTCGTCGCATCGAGATGCAGCAACAGCGTGACGGCGCTCCCTGCGGCAAGCGGCGAGGTCGCAGGAGCGGCGGGATTGAACTGAAACGCAATTGTGCCCGAGCCTGATCGCGTGCCGGGCACCTGCCGCACGCGCTCCGCCGTTTTGTTGCTCGCATACGCGACGCTCCTCGCCATGGCGCGAAACGTCCAACGGACGACGTCCGCGATCGGCGTCGCGCCGCTCAATACCTTGCCGTCTTTGCCGCTCTGCATCGTCATCGGAGGCTCCTTGCTAACCTTGCGACTAAGCGGATTCGCCGACCAGCGCGATGCGGTAGGTCACCGCCGCCGTGCCGGGGTTCGCAACCCGCAGCGTATCGGAGGTGCCGTCTGCGACTTCCCAGCCGGCCCGCTTGGCGACCCACGACAAGCACGAATCGGCCGGCAACAGCAGGCGATCGCTCGCATCGCCGAACGGCGCAGTCCAAGCTTCGGCGCTTGCCCCGCCGACCCACAGGTCGTGGCCCGCGGTCGTCGCGAGGTTCACGATCAACAAGGCCCGCACGCGCGCGAAGCCGAACGCCACGGCTTGGCCGAACAGCGTCTTCGCCAGGTCGGAGAGCACCAGATCGTCGTGCGCGCCGGCGGCGATCGTCCGTTCGTCGTGCCACAACAGGTCGACCGGTTCGTTGGCCGGCGCCCCGCCGAG
>CAZWDN010000280.1:0-6783 GCA_964633125.1 uncultured Pirellula sp.
TGCGGCGCGGGAAGATCGGCCTCTGCGTGGCCACGCAGATCGGCCGCTACGTCGGTCCCGGTAATCCTCTGCCGGGTTGGCATAGCCCCGAAATTGCTTGGGCTCAAACCCAAGGGCAACTCGCCTGGTACCGCGCCATGGAGGAAGCCGGCGAGATGGTGCAAATCGTCGACGCGGCGGGCCTCCGGCGGCACGTCGACCTCTGGACGAACAATCCGCCGCCGAATGCGCCGATCGGCTACATCCTCAGCCTCGAAGGAGCCGACTCGATCCGCACGCCGAAGCATTTGGAGCAAGCCTACGCGCAGGGTCTTCGCGCGCTCGGGCCCGCGCACTACGGCACCGGTCGTTATTCGCCGGGAACGCATCTCCCCGGGCCGCTCACGCCCATCGGCCGTGAGTTGGTCAAGGAAATGGACCGGCTCGGCATGGTTCTCGACGCCACACACTTGAGCGACGAAGCCTTTTGGGAAGCGCTCGACCTGTTCCACGGCCCCGTTTGGGCCAGCCACTCCAATTGCCGCAAGCTGGTGCCCGACCAACGCCAGTTCGACGACGACCAAATCAAGGCGCTGATCGCGCGCGGCGCCGTGATCGGCGGGGCGCTCGACGCCTGGATGATGGTGCCCGGCTGGATTCGCGGCACGACGACGCCGGAAACTTCCGGTGTGAAGTTGGAGCACTTACTCGACCATTGGGATCACATCTGCCAACTCGCCGGCAACGCCAACCACATCGGCATCGGCACCGACCTCGACGGCGGCTACGGCCTGGAGCAAAGCCCCGGTGATATCGACACCATCGCCGACCTCGATCGCTTGCCCAAGATGCTCGCCGCCCGCGGCTACGCGGACGGCGACATCGCAAAAGTCATGCACGGCAACTGGATCGGCTTCCTGCTGAAAGCTTGGAAGTAAGGACAGTCGTCCCACTAGCGCCTAGCGCCCAACGCCTAGCGCCCGTCTCCTAGTACCGAATCACCTTCCGCAGAATCCAAGCGCCTGCGCCGATTAAGATCACGTTGCCCGCCCATACGGCCTGCGGCGGGAGCGAGCCGTTTTTGGCAAAGTCGACTCCGAACGCCAACAGCGGATAGTAGACGAACAGGATCGGCAGGAAGCAGAGGAAGAAGCTCGTCAGAAAGTCCGCATTGCGCAAACGCATGGCCAGCGGCGCGCCGACTAGGGCAAAGCAAAGGCAACTGAAGCCGTTCGACCAGCGCCGATGCGGCTCGGTTTCCAGACGATAGATCTTCTCTTGCGCCGCTTTGAGCACGTTGTCGGTCGTGTTCCACTCCGGCGAAGCCAGTTGCGCGAAGTCGCCCGTCATCATGCCGAGCGCAGCGGCGGCCGCCATCTCCTCATGCTCGGCGTCAATCTCCTTCCGCAAGCCGTTGATCGCCTTGGGAATGACGTTCATCGCCATATACGACGGATGCGATTCCTCCGCCGAAACGTTCCCTTGGTCGAGCGGAATCGAACGTTCGAGCACGTCGTTGTGGAAATAGATCCGAGCCTGCCCTTCGACTTCCAACTCGCCGTTGCGACAAACAATGGTCAACGTCCCCTCGTCGGCGTCGCTGCGTAGTTCCGCTTCTTCGGAACTCATGGTGACCGACTGCCCTTTGCCGTTGGTCTGCAGCGTGATCGTCGGGCGAATCAGTCGACGCCCTTCCACTCTCTTGACGACGATCGAGAACTGCTTCGAGGAATACGTGCGTTGCGAGCGGAGCATTCCGTAGACGATTTCCTCCACCGATTCGAGCACGACGCGCCGCACCCCCGCCCTGCCCCAGCTCACCGCCAAATCGTTGAGCCACACCGTCGCGATGCTCAACACGAACGACAGAATCAGCACCGGCCAGAGCACGACCATCGGGCTGATCCCCAGCGACTTCAGCGCCGTGATCTCGTTTGAGCTCGACATCCGGCCGTAGACCATGCAGGCCGCCAGCAGAATGGTCGCCGGCACGGTATAGCGCAGGGCGTCCGGCAGGATGAACGGAATGATCTGTATGACCTGCGTCGGCTCAAGTCCTTGCTCGTTGGCTTCGCGCACCAGCCCGATGAGGATGAACATGAGCGTCATGATCCCCAGCGTGAGGCCGAAGACCTTGAGCAACTCAAACAAGATGTAGCGACTGAGCATGCGCATAGGGGCGGGTAGTCTTGCGAGTGGTGCCGGCACGGTCAAGATCAGTCGCCTTTCCGCCGCTCCCACTTAGCCCCGGAACTTGCCTCCGGGAGTTCTTCCGCGTTTGGTGCCGGCGAGAGTTTCGTCTTCTCCCATTTTCCATGCTTTGACATAATTCCGCCTCTTACGGCGCCCGGCGGCAAGCTCCGGGGCTAAATAGGATTCTTCCGTCGACTGTCCACCGCCCCCTCGCCGACTGCCGTCATGCGCATCTTCTTCTCCGTCGGCGAACCGAGCGGCGACCTTCACGGCGCCAATCTCATTCGCGCGCTCGCAGCACGCCGACCCGACGTCGAATGCGTTGGCTACGGCGGCCCGCGGATGGAAGCGGTCGGCTGCCGACTGCATACGGATCTGACGGCATTGGCGGTAATGGGCTTTGTGCGCGTCTTGGCTCACCTGCCCAAGTTTCTCGACCTCGCCTCGCGCGCCGATCGCTACTTCCGCCATGAGAAGCCGGACGCCGTCGTGCTTATCGACTACCCCGGCTTCAATTGGTGGATCGCTCGCCGCGCCAAGGCGCACGGCATCCCCGTCTTCTATTACACGCCGCCGCAGATCTGGGCCTGGGCCTCGCACCGCGTCGCCAAGATGCGAAAGTTCGTCGACCACGTGCTTTGCAGCCTGCCCTTTGAAGAGCCTTGGTTTCGCAACCGCGGCTGCGACGCCGAATTCATCGGCCATCCCTACTTCGACGAGATGCACGGCCAAACGTTCGACGACGCGTTCTCCGCCGAGTTGGCCGCCGACCCGCGCTCGCTGATCACCATACTTCCCGGCTCGCGCACGCACGAAGTGCATGACAACCTGCCGATGTTCTTAAACGCCGCGGCCGCCGTGCGCCGGCAAGTGCCGCACGCCCGCTTCGCCGTCGCCGCGTTCAAACCGCATCAGGCCGATTGGGCTCGGCAACTCATCGCCCGGCGCGGGCTCGACATCGAAGTCTACGTCCGCCGCACGCCCGAACTCATTCGCGCGGCCCATTGCTGCCTAGCCTGCTCCGGCAGCGTCTCGTTGGAGTTGCTCTTCCATCGCAAGCCGACCGTCATCGGCTACCGCATCGGCGCCGTGAACGATTGGCTCCAGCAACGGTTCCGACGCGTCCCGTACATCACGCTCGTCAATCTCCTGGAAACCGGCCGACTCGAGCGCGACCTGGAAGACGAGAAGCGGTTCTCTCCCGAGAACGACCCGCGGATTCTCTTCCCGGAGTTCCTCACGCGTACCGATCGCTCGCCCGACATCGCGGCCTATCTCACGCGCTGGCTCACCGATCCGGCGGAATACGCCGCGCGCGTCGACCGCTTGACCCGGCTGCGCGAGCGCATTGCCGGGGGCGGGGCATCGGCGCGCGGCGCCGCGACCATCATCGACGTGCTCGAGCGTCGCCCGACCAAGCCGCTCCCGCGGCCGCATTACCTTCCCGCGGTGCCGGAAGCGGGTAAGATGGCGGCTTAAGCCGTCGGCGCGTCCGCGCCGATGGGTCTGCGCCTCCAACCTGCCGCGTCGCCGTCGCCATGATTTTGCAAGAGCCCGACCGTACCGCATACGACGTCCGCTTCCATCTCTTCGGCGTCGAAGTTCGGATTCATCCGTTCTTCTGGATCTTCAGCTTGCTGATGTCGCCGACGGGCAATCCCAAGCTGGCCCTCATCTGGATCGCGGCGGTGATCCTCTCGCTTCTCGTACATGAGTTCGGCCACGTGCTGGCTTTTCGGAGTTACGGAATTCGCTCCAACATCGTGCTCCACGCCTTCGGCGGCCTGGCCATTCCAGAAGGTTCGGGCTATTCCGGCTCGTTCGGCCCTCGATTTTCCAACGGTGCTTCGGCCGTCATCGCTTTTGCAGGCCCGGCGGCGGAAATCCTTTCGGCCGTCGCCATGTTGGGAGCGGTGCGCCTTACCGGGCATGAAGTCATTCTCATCCGCGGCGGGCTCCTCGGGTTTGAAGCGATCCCCAACCTCGTCGACTTCCCCAACATCATGCAGTTCGTCTACTTCTACGGCATCATCAGTTTCGTCTGGGGCGCGATCAACCTGCTGCCGATCATTCCGCTCGACGGCGGCAAGATCTCTCAGGCCCTGTTCCTGAGAATCGATCCGCAAACCGGGCTGAAACAAGCGCTAATCCTGTCGATCCTCGCGGCGATCTTCGTCGGCCTATATCTCGTCGTGCAGACGGGAAGTCTTTGGAATGCGCTGCTCTTTGCTTACTTGGCGTTTATGAATTATCAGGCGCTCGATCAGCTCGGTTTCGGCCGTCGCCGATGGTAAAGAGGGTAAAATGACGGCGACCGTGCAAGAGCCGACGGAGCGCGTCGTCCTCTTAGGCGCGAGCAACCTCACGCGCGGGTTCGCGACGGCTCTCGGCGTCCTTAAGCTCGGCCGATCGGAGCCCCTAGACGTACTCGCCGCCCTGGGCAACGGCCGGTCGTACGGCATGTACGCCCGCCTACTCGGGCGCGGCCTGACCGGCATTCTCGATTGCGGCCTCTGGCCTGCGCTCGACCGACGACCGAAGCTCCCCCTCACCGCTCTGCTCACCGATATCGGCAACGACGTGATGTACGGCGTACCGGTTCCGCAGATTCTCGCCTGGGTCGAGGAGTGCCTTGTTCGACTGCAAAGCCGCGGCGCGAAGATCGTCGTCACCGGCCTGCCGACGACGAATCTACCGCATCTCGGAGCGCGGCGATTCCTCGTGCTGAGAACCATGTTTTTCCCGGGAAATCGCGACACTTTGGCCGAGGTTACGCGCCGCAGCGAAGCCGTCGATGCGGGCGTGCGCGAACTCGCGGCGCGCTACGGAACCACGTTCGTCGAACCCCCGACGCATTGGTACGGATTCGACCCGATTCACGTCCGTCGGCATCATTGGCCGACCGCTTGGCAAACGATCCTTGCCGGTCTGCAGCCGAGCGCGAAGGCGGGCCCGGCGACGGCCGACAACCTCCCGCGCGTCTCATTTTGGAACGCTCTGAGCACCCAGTTTTGGATTCCCGAAGAACGATTCCTCCTGGGGCTGCCGCAACGTCGAACGCAACCGAGCAAGACCCTCGCCGACGGCACGCGCATCTCGATTTACTAGCGCCGAAATCGCGCGCAACGACGAGGCGCGCGGCGTCGAGAACAATTTCGCGCACGAAGTTCGCGCGTTGCGTCGCGCATCATCGCGCACGACGCGCGCGAAACGAGAGTGCGCGAGCGCCGTAAAAAAAATCTGTCGCCGAGTCAAGGAATTATGAAAAATAGTGTTGCAGAATTTTGGAGAATGCGTAAAGTTACGAGCGAGGTTCATCACTCAGACAAGTAGACCTGACTCACGACGATCGATCGATCAAGCGCTAAGTTGTGTGTCGGGCCTTGTGATAGGATGTCCGTTTCTTGTCAAGGGTGGGAATCACTCGACTCCGTCTCCTGACTGATTGAGGTCGAAGCAATATGCTTCGGCAACGAAAGGTATCGAGGCGGTCGGTAGAGGGATCTCACCGAATTTTTTCCGGAGGACGTTAGCGTGGCCAAGAAGAAGAAAGCTGCTGCCAAGCCTGCCAAGAAGGCTGCCAAGAAGAAGAAGAAGTAACTTCTTCTCCGTCGGGTAGCTCGGTCGACTTTAGCGAGGCCGTAAGGTTTCGTGATCGACGCTAATAGCAGCCTGTGGCACGTGGAAATCGCCTGATTCAGGCCCTTTCCTCACCAGCTTCGGCACTGCTTCCCCGGACGGAAAATCCGGCTACAACGAGACAGGACCGTTCGACTTCGTCGAACGGTCCTATTTTTTTGCGCTTGCCGAACTTTGGGCGCCGAAGAGAATCCGCTTCACGACTCATCGTCACTGCGCCTGGAGTGCCCGTGGCCGGCGTCGCGCCGCATAAGCGCGGCGGCTAAACACGGTAGTAGGTCGTCACTCCGTTCTTGAATCGATCCCCGTGGGTCGAGCTCACCCCATAAATCCTCGCGCTTCCGCCGCTTCACGCCGCTCCTAATTGCAATCGTCGGCCCTCGTGCTCGGCCGCGGCCTGATAGCCAGCGATCTCGTCGGGCCGGCTCGGGCACGGCGGCAAGCATCGGCCGGCGACTCACTACAGATTTACGCCAACGGTTGTTCCGGCGACGTCACGGCCGGACAAGTTCAACGACGGCTCCCCCGGCGTGCGCTGCCGACTTACCGCTGCCCTGCACGATGCGATGGTCCCCTTCGGCGACATGAAGAAGCTGCGAAAACGATGAAGGCCGAGCGAACGACGTCGCTCGGCCTTCAGGATGAGTTCTTGCCGCAGTCGGCAGTCGACTTTTCCGCCGACTAGTCCCACCACCATTGGCCGGGCTTCAGGCCGTCGAGGGTCGTCGCCGCTTTGGCCTTCGCGGTGAGTCCCTTCTCATCGTCGAGTTGGTTCTCGGTCGAGAGGGCCATGCGGGGTTGAATCGTCACGCCGCCGGCGACCGGCGTCAACAAGCGATTTCCCTTCCACACGCTGGTCACCACGGTATCGACCTGCACCGGAGCGCGGTAGGTTTCGATCGGGTACTTCTCTTCGTTCATGAAGGTCGGCATCTGCCAATCGGCCTTGCCGTAGTAGTCTTGCTGTTGGAT
>CAZWDN010000281.1:0-6775 GCA_964633125.1 uncultured Pirellula sp.
TGTACTTGATGCCGGTGCGGAGATGCTCTTCATCTTCCACGACGAGAATGTGCTTGAGCTTTTCCGAAGTCACGGCGCACCTGGCACGGAAGCGGGAGACGGCGGCGACGAGGCGGCGGCGTCGGCAGCCGCGGGGTTCGGCGTGCGAACTTCGGCGGGATCGCCGGGGAGCTCGACTTCGAAGACGGTGCCGTTATGCGAGCCGCGCCCTTGCACGGTGATCGTCCCCTTGAGCCGCTTGACGAGCGTGCGCACGATAAACAGCCCCAGGCCGGTGCCGGTCTTGGCCCTCGTGAGTTCGCTGCCGAGCCGCACGAAGCGGCCGAAAATTTTGCGACGAAGCTGAAGCGGAATGCCGGCGCCGTTGTCGGCGACGCGCGTGATGACGCGGCCGCGGCCGTCGGGCCACATCTCCAACTGTACTTGCGGCGGGGTGCCGCCGTATTTGATCGCGTTGTCGAGCAAGTTGCGAAAGATCATGTCGACGTCGATGGCCCGGGCTCGTACGATCGCCGGGCGGAGGTCGAGCGAAATGGTTTCGGGCGGCACGGAATGCCGCTGGCAAGCGGCCGCGGCGCACTCCTGCAGCACGCGGGCGAGCTCCACATCGACGATTTCCTTCTCGTCGTCTTTATTGACGTGTTCGACTCGCGCCGCATCGAGCATGTGGTTGATGAGCGTGTCGAGACGTTCCAGGTCGTCGAGCATGAAGCGGTAGAAATCGGCCTGCTGCTTCTCGGAAACCTGCCGGCGGGTGAGCGTTTGCAGGTAGAGCTTCATCGAGGCGATCGGCGACTTGAGTTCGTGGGTGACGCTGTCGATAAAGTTGGATTGCCGTTGGTTGAGGTTGATCTCTTTGATGGAGATCAAGAGATACAGCACCACGCCGACGAGCACGATGCCGAGAAAAGTCGCCCCGACGGCGAGCAGAATCCACCAATAGTCGGCGGTCTGCGCGGCGACCGCGGCCGCGAAAACCCATCCGATGATGAGCATCACGAGCAACACGATCATGACCACGCCGAGCGTGATCGGCCAGCCGAGCGAACGACGTGGGAACATAAGTGAAGTCAGAACTCAGAAGGCAAAAGTCAAAACGGCGAGTACAAGCAGCACGTTGCAGCAATCAGGAAGTTTTGCACTTTGCCTTCTGACTTTCGCGTTTACCGTCCAATGCAGTACAAGTGCCCGAGGCCGCGGATGTACAGTTTGCCGTCGCTCACCGCCGGCGAGGCGAAGCAATCTTCCCCGAGTTCGCAGATGGCGACTTCGTCGTACTCCGGACCGGGCTTAATGATCTTGGTCGTGCCGCGATCGGACGTGAAGTAAACCAAGCCGCCGGCCGTGAGCAACGAAGCGCTATGGCCGGGACCGATGCGCTTGAGCCACATCCGCTCGCCGTCGGTGCAGCGGAAGCAACTGGCGATGCCGTTATCGGCGACCACGAGGAAGTACCCGTCGCAGACGACCGGCGATGGAACGTACGAGCAATTGTCTTTCGAACGCCAAGCGATGTGCGACTCCGTGACGTTCCCCTTGCCGTCGGGCTTGATGGCGAGGATGTGCCGCTCCGGGAAGCCGCACGTCATGAAGAGGAGCTTGCCGTCGTCGACCAGCGACGCCACGAATTGTTCGGTCGGCCCGTCGATGTTCCAAATGCGCTCGCCGGTGCGCGGGTTGTAGCTGCAAACGCTCTTGCTGCCGGAGAGGATCAGTTGCGGTTGCCCGCCGAACGTGCGAATGATCGGCGTGCAGTAGCTGCGCGTTTTATGCTCGCGGGGCGTCTTCCACACGGTCGATCCGTCCGACTGCTTCAGGGCGACAATGTAGGAGTCGCCGTCGTGGTCGCCGTTGACGATGACGAGCTCTTCAAACAGCACCGGCGAGCTGCAATAACCGTGCGTGCTGGAGAATTGGCCCGGCCGTACGGTCCAAAGTAGGTTGCCGGCAAAGTCGTAGGCCGCCACCACCATTTGGCCGTGGTTCTTCTTTTCGTCCGGGCTGTCGCTTTCCAGGAACGTCACGAACACGCGTTGGCCGTCGGTCGTGGGCGTGCCCGAGGCGAAGCTGTTGAGCGTGTGCTTCTTTTCTAGCGGCGCTTTGCAGACGGTCCGTCGCCAACGTTCTTTGCCCGAGGCCTTGTCGATGCAGAGCAGCAGTCGATCGGTCGGTGTTTTGCCGTCGCCGGCGTCGACGAGGCACGCGGTGACGAAGATCGTGTCGCCCCAAATGATCGGGGACGAATGGCCGATGCCGGGAAGCGGAACTTTCCAAGTTATGTTTTCCTGCTTGCCCGCTTGGTCGTCCTTCCAGGCGATCGGCAGCTTTGCTTCGGTCGAGGTACCGTCGCCGCGCGGGCCGCGCCAGCCGGGCCAATTCTCGGCGTCGGCCGAACCGGCGATAAGCAACGTGAACAGCAGGCCGAGCGATAACGAAAGGCGCGACATAGGCGAGATTCCGGCGGCGTCTGTGAGGCGGGAAAAAGGGCGGAAAACACCATCTAGCAGACACGCAAAGCCTGCCAAGGTCAAGTAGAATGCCGGGGCCCCAAAACAGCCGCCGCGACGAACAACGTCGCGAGGAACATCGTGGAGCCCGCCCCATGCGCATCGCTATTTGCCTCGCAATCTTCGCTCTTGCCACGGTAATGAACGACGACGACTTCGCCCTTGCCGCCGACGACCTGCCGCCGCCGAACTACGACGAAGCGAAGGTTCCCGCTTACACGCTGCCTGATCCGTTGAAGTGTGCCGACGGCAAGATCGTCGCCGACGACAAGACTTGGCGCTCGAAGCGACGACCGGAGTTGTTGGAACTCTACCGCACGGAAGTGTTCGGCCGCGCGCCGACCAAGCCCGCCGAACTTTCGTTTGAAGTGGAGAACGTCGACCCGAAGGCGCTCGACGGCTTGGCGACGCGCAAGGAAGTGGTGATCCTCGTCGCACCGGACGCGCCGCCGATCCGCATGGTGCTCTACGTTCCCAACGCCGCGAAGAAGCCGGTGCCGGTGTTTCTCGGCATGAACTTCGACGGCAACCACACGATCGACGCCGATCCGGGCATTACGCTCGTCGATGCTTGGACATGGGACCCGAAGACGAAGGCCGAGTCGCTCGTGAAGGCCGATCCGGCGAAGCGCGGCGCGAGTGCGAGCCGGTGGCAACTGCCGCTGGTGCTCGGCCGCGGTTATGCGGTGGCGACCTTCCCGCGCAGCGACGTCGAGCCGGACTATGCCGAAGGCTGGAAGCATGGGCTGCGCGGCTACTATCTCGCGAAGTCGGGCCGCAAGGAGTTCCAGCCGGGCGAATGGGGTTGCATCGCCGCTTGGGCCTGGGGGATGAGCCGTGCGATCGACTATTTGACGACCGATCCCGACATTGAAGACCGGCAAATCGCCGTGCACGGCCATTCGCGGCTCGGGAAGACTTCGCTCTGGAACGGCGCCACCGACGGCCGCGCCGCGATCGTCATCTCGAACAACTCGGGCGAAGGAGGTGCGGCCATCGCCCGGCGGAAGTTCGGCGAGACGACGATCGTGCTCAATACCCGATTCCCGCATTGGTTCTGCGGCAACTTCAAGAAGTACAGCGAACGCGAAGCCGACATGCCGTTCGACGCCCACGAGCTTGTTGCCCTCAGCGCGCCGCGGCCCGTCTATGTGGCAAGCGCCACGCTCGATACGTGGGCCGATCCGCGCGGCGAGTTCCTGGCGGCGCTCCACGCCGGTCCGGTGTACGGGCTCTTCGGCAAGGCCGGCGTCGGCGTCACCGAGATGCCTCCGGCGGAGTCGCCCGTCGGCGATTACGTCGCCTACCACCTCCGCACCGGCAAGCACGACATCACGGAGTACGATTGGCTCCAGTATCTCGCGTTCGCCGATCGACACTTCGGTAAGACGAAGTAAGCGTTAGAGCTTGCCCGACTTCAGGAAGTCGTGACGCACGGGCACTTTTACTTCGTGCCCCGCCCCGTCCGTAAACGTCGCCGAGCCCGGCGCGAACTGCACGCGCTCGACTTTGCCGAACCCTTCCGGCACCGGCAAGGCTCCTTGGATATAGCGAATCTCCGTCGGCTTATCGGCGCGGAGTTCGATGGTCGTCGGCACGCCGAGCTTGGTGAACGCGTTCTCACGGGCCGACGGAGCAACGCCGTCGGCGAAGAACGAACATAAGTCTTCCAGGCCCAGGCAATTGTTGCGGCCGTTCCACGGCGCGCCGTGACGCCCGTGGTTCTCGATCCAAAACAGCAGGCTCGGCAACACGGCCGGGTCTTTCAGCGCGAACCAGAGATACTTGCCTTCGGTGTTCACCGCCGCGACCCAGGCCGGCTCGCCGGGGGCGTTGCTTTGGTTGAGCACGCAAAGCAAATCGGCGTAGCCCTGCCGCGTCGGAAACGCCGTGCAATCGGCGTCGGGCGCGTCTTTGAAAATTTGCGGCACCTTTGCGAGGTCGTCGAACTTGGCGTTGATCGCCAGCGATTGATATTCGCCTTTGGACGGGTCGCTGAATTGGGTCGGGTTCGTGAGTCCGTGCGTGAACTTGCTGGTCGAAACGCGCAAGGCACCTGCCGTTGTCGGCAGCGCGAGCGTCGCATGGTGCCCGAGCGGCGTGGGCCCGGCAAAGCCTTCGATCGTGTGCTTCGAGTAGATCGCCGGCTCGCCGTCGATGAGCGTAAGTTCCTTGGTCACGCGTCCGGGGCGCGCCTTAGTTTCGACGGTCAACACGAGCCGAGTCTTGCCGGACTGTTGGTCTTTGGCGACGAGCGACCACGCCGAGTTGGCGGTTTCGCCGTGCGGCGGATGTTGTTCGCCGCGGAACGCTTCGGCGTTGCCGCCAAACGGCAGACAAAAGAAATCGCCGCGCAGCACACCGAGAATCGGCGGTTCGACTTTCGCCGGTTCGTCCTGCCAGGGCGACACGTGATACGGCTCGATTCGCGGTTGATCTTTGCCGGCCGGAAACGAGGCGGTCATGTGGCCGCCGGTTTGCGTGATGAAGACGCGCGCCGAACCGTTCTCCAGCACGAAGCCCGGCTTGCCGCGTTCGACGACTAGTTCTTCCGCGCCGCGAGCGTTCGCGAGGAACGAGATCGCTACGACGCATGCAATGGTCGGAATTCGCCGCGACATGCTATTGGGCTCCGCTCTTCTGAAACATCGGATTGTTGCGATCGCCGCGCGAGAGCAAATACGCCATCAGGTCGAGGATCTCGTCTTCCTTCAGCGTGTTGAGCAAACCGGTCGGCATCATCGAAAGCTTTGACGGCCCCTGCTCTTCAATCTGCTTCCGATCGACCCCTTCGATCGCGTTGGGGTCGAGCATGTTGGTGTTGATCATCATCGAATCGCCGGCCAGGTTGATGATGCGTCCGGTGATCGTGCGGCCGTCGGTCGTGACGATCGTCACCGCCGCGTACTGGTCGCTGATCACTTTGCTCGGGTCGACGATCGATTCCAAGATGTCGCGCGAGCTGAAGCGGCCGGCGAGACCGGAAAGGTCGGGGCCGACCGCGCCGCCGGCGTTGTCGAAGCGATGGCAAGCGAAGCAATTGGCCGCGCCGAAAAGTTGCCGGCCGCGGTCGAAGTCGCGCCCCTTCAGGCCGTCTTGCGTCAATGCGAGCAGCTCGTCGAACTTGTACTCCTTCACCACCGGGCGCGGTTTGGCGACGATCATCGGCACGGTCGATTCCGGCTTCGCTTCGAGCAGTTCCTTGAGCGACTCCTTTTCGCTTTCCGTGAGCGTGGCGACGGCGTCGTTCTTGATGTTCTGCACGAAGAGGCCGAAGCTCGCGCCGCCGCGATAGCTCATGGCTTTCAAACACCACGCGAAGTACGCCTTCCGCAAGTCGGGCGTCCAGCCGGTCTTGAGCACGCGCAACGCACGGGCATAGTCGATTTGTTCTTCTTGCGTCGGGGCGCTTTCGAGCAAGGCCATCGTCTTGGCGGCGGCCGACGGCGCTTCCAAGTACACGAGCACGTTGCAAAGCAGCACGTTCAACTCCGGCGACTCGGCCGGCACGGCCTTCTCCATCCAAGCGATCGTGCGCTTCACGGCCGCTTCGTCCGGCTTGCCGAAGCGATTGAAGAGCACGTGGAATACGCGGACATAGTCGAGCTTTTGCGCCTGCGAAAGGCCCGCAAAGTCGACGGCTTCGAGCGCCGTGAGAATCTTCGCTCCGAGTTCGGGGCTCGGCGTCGGGTCGGTCGGCTTGCGATGGAACGGGTCGGTCGCCGCGGCGCGCGTGAGCGCGAGCAGGGCGTAAATCGCCGCAGCCGGGTCTTTCTCGGCTAGCGCTTTCTCTTGCCATTCGGCCGGCGGTTGATGTTCGACGGCCGTGCGGGCCGCGAAGCGAATGGCCCGATCGGCGTGGCCGAGATAAGGCCACGCGGAAGCGACCGCCGTCGCGTCGGGCTTGTGCAGCGATTCGAGCTTGTGCCGCAGCTCGCGCGCTTCGACGAACTTATCTGGCGCCGGCGTGCTCGGCGCCGTCGATTCGTCGCCAACGTACGTTACGCGGTACAGGCCCGACTGCGTCTTACGACCGCCGATGGCGAAGTAGAGCGCGCCGTCCTTCGGGTTGACTACGAGATCGGTGAGCGGCAGCGGGGTGCCGGTGATGAACTCTTCCAGTTGCGCGGTGTACGTCGCGCCGACCGGTTCCATGTGTACGGCGTAGAGCTTGCCGTAGCTCCAATCGCAGATGTAGAGCGCCTCTTGATATTTGGCGGGGAACTTCGCGCCGTAGCCGAAGACGACGCCGGTCGGCGAACCGGGGC
>CAZWDN010000282.1:0-6754 GCA_964633125.1 uncultured Pirellula sp.
AGGAATTGCCGGGCGAAGCTGGAAAGGCTTTCGACGTAACGCCGTTGCCCTTCGGCATAAAGGGTATCGAAGGCCAGCGAGCTCTTTCCGGAGCCGCTCACGCCCGTCAAACAGATCAGTTTATTACGCGGCAAGTTGAGAGCCACGTCGCGCAGGTTATGCTCGCGGGCTCCCTTAATGACGATATCAGCAGCCATTCGCGTGTTTTAACAGTCCGTTTACGCGGTTGCGGCGGTAGCAAGAATCCTAAATTGTAGGAGCGAGCCCTCTCCGGCGGCAAGCGGGCAGCGGAAAAGATTCCATCTACCGTAAACGGGGGACGTGTGAAAGCGGCGGACGTTTTGACGAAATGCGTTATGATGTTTCGCGACGTCGTCACTTCACGCGCCCCCTTGCCGTGCCGTCGCCATGAATGAATCGTCGAATTCGCCGAACGTCGCTCCGCCGCGCCGTTCTCTGCTGCCGTTTTTCTTCGCGAATTTGTTAGCGGTTTATTTGCCGGGTTTACTCCCGACGTTGATGCCGGCACGCGAGCAAGCGGTCGAACTCGATTTCCATGAGTTGCGAATTCGCGCGATTGAGTTTCTCCACGCGCCGTACGGCTTTCTGTCGCTCTTCGCCGACGGCGGTATGATGATGCTCACAAGCCAACTCGGCGAACTCGGTTCGTTTTACCTCTTCTTCTTCGGTCTCTGGTTGCTGGTTCTGGGAATTACGCTGCTGAGTCGCAACGAGAAGCGACGTTATTGGGTGCCGTTTTTCTTATTCGTCCTTTTTAGCGCCCAGGCGCTGTATCTGACCCGGCAAGCGATCGTCGATGCGCAGGCGCTCGAAGGTCGTCCGCCCGCCGAAGACGACGGCGAACCGAAACTGCCGCGCGCTCGCCCGATCGAGGCGCCGTAGTCGTCGCTATTCCAGCGGCGGCAAGACGTCGGGCTCGATCTGATAGCCGTCGGCCAGCGTGTTCGTCATGTTGAACAAGCTCGCAATGGCCAGCGCCTCGCCGAGCGCGGCGGTCGAGAGCCCCAGCTTGCGCAAGGCCGCCGTGTGCGAATTGACGCAATACGCACAGCCGTTCGTCGCCGAAACCACCAGCGCGATGAGCTCGCGCGTTTGCGGATCGAGCAGGCCTCGGCGTCCTTCCGCCTCCGGGTGCATCAGGCCCTTGAGCGCGGTCCAGACCATTTCCAACTGCGGCGGATGGGCGGCGAGCGTCCGCCACATGGCCGGCACGAAGTCGATGTTTTTCGTGCGCTTGATATCGGCGAAAATCTCCGCGACTCGGCCCGTGGCCTCGGCTTCCGAAACGGGTCGAACCGTGGCCGTGCGTGCTTCGCTCATCGTCGTGCTTCTCCCGAAGGTTCGCCGCTTTTCTGGTTGACGCCGCCGCGGCGCGGCCGCATCTTAGTCGACGCATCGTAATTCGTGCAGCCGCCTCTGACAAACCCGCGAGTCCGCCATGCGCACCTTGTTACTTGCTTCCCTCTTCGCTCTTTTGGCTTCCGTCGCGCCGGCGGTCGCCGCCGAACCCGCCGGGCACGACTGCCTCGCCGGCGCGCAGCGCGTACTCTTTCTCGGCGACAGCATCACGCACTCGGGCAAGTACGTCGCCTACGTCGAGACGTATTTGCGGTTGCATGATCCGAAGCTTGCCGTCGAGTTCGTCAATTGCGGGCTGTCGAGCGAGACCGTTTCCGGCATTTCGGAAGACGGACATGCGGGCGGCAAGTTTCCGCGGCCCGACGTTCACGAACGGCTCGACCGCGTGCTGGCCGGCGTGAAGCCCGACTTCGTCGTCGCGTGTTACGGCATGAATTGCGGCATTTACCATCCGCTAAACGAGGAGCGATTCGCCAAATACCGCGCAGGCATGGAGCTCTTGCGTAAGAAATGCGCCGCGGCGGGGGTGAAGCACGTATTGCACGTGACGCCGCCGGTATTTGATCCCGTGCCGATCAAGGCCCGTGTACTTCCGGCGGGACGCGACGCATATCCGCAACCTTATGAAGGCTATAACGAAGTGCTCGACGTCTACAGCGCCTGGCTCGTTTCGAAGCGCGCCGACGGTTGGGACGTCGTCGACACGCATAGCCCGATGAACGCCTACATCGCCGCACAGAGGAAATCCGATCCGGAATTCACGCTCGCCAAAGACGGCATCCATCCGAACAATCTCGGCCACTGGCTGATTGCCCGGCCGATTTTGATTCACTTTGGAGCACCGGCGTCGGAACTGCAAGCCTGCCCCGACGGCGAGGCGGCAATCGGCGCGAAGCCGCACGGCCTGGAAGTGCTCAAACTCGTCGAACAGCGCCTCGCGCTGATGCACGACGCCTATCTCACCGCGACGAAACACCAACGCCCCGGCGTGAAAGAAGGACTCCCGCTCGACGACGCGAAAACGAAAGCGAAAGAGCTGGAACAAAAGATCGCGTCGTTGCTTCCGTCGAACTAGTCGTTGTGTAGCTTGCGCAGGCGTCCGCTCGTGCGCAGGATCCATTGCACGCGTTCGAATTCGTTGAGCCAGTCTTGGACGACGCCGTCGACTTGCGACATGCCCGGCAGCACGATTCCCGTCGGGCAGGCCGGTCCGGAAGTAATATCGGCGACGAGCGAGCGATACTTGGAGAGCGTGCGGTCGCCGTACATGCCGACTTGAAAGTTGTCTTCGCTCACAAACAGCACGGCCGGCACGCGGGCGCCGCCGCAGATACTGAGCATCGCGCTGAGATCCGGATGCGCGTCGCGATCGAAGAATCGCAACTTGATCACCGGCGCGGCCTGCGCGAAATGGTCGAAGATCGGGCACTGATTCACGCAATCGCCGCACCACGCGCCCGCCAAGCAAAACACTTTCATCTCGCGCGTGAAGGAGCCGAGCAGTGCGAGTTGCTCCGGCTTCAATTTCACGGCCGCGTGAAAGTTGCTCCAGCGCGATTGCTGATCGGCGCTGCCGTACTTCGCGAGAAAGTCGACGTACGATAAGCCTTCTGCGAACTTTGCGGCGAGGTCCATGACGAGTTCCTTCGTGAGCTTGGCTAACTCGGTTGTTTGTTCTTATTCGCGCGATGCAATTCCACGGCGCGCCACATATACCAACTGCCGACCGAGCGATAGGGTCGCCAGCGTTCGGCGTGTTCTTCCAGAGCGCTCGTCGTCGGCATCGTTTTCAATCCGTAAGTGTGCATGAAGCCTTGCCGCACGCCGAGGTCGGCCAGCGGCAAGACGTCGGGCCTGCCGAGCGTAAACATCAGCAGCATCTCGACCGTCCACACGCCGACGCCGCGCACTTGCGTCAAACGTTCGACGATCGCCGCATCGTCCAGCTTACGCAGCGTGCGCAAGTTCGGCACGGTGCCGTCGAGCGATTTTTCCGCGAGGTCGCGAATCGCGGCGAGCTTATTGCGCGAGAGCCCGGCCGCGCGGAGGGCGTCGTCTGCGAGCTTGTGCAAGTGTTCGGGAGTCGGCCGTTTCGCCGGGGCGTGCAGCGCGAGCACCCGGCCGTGAATGGTCGCCGCGGCCTTGCCGGAAAGTTGCTGCCCGACGATGGCCCGCAGCAGCGCTTCGTACGGCGTCGTCGCGCGGAGCGGCTTCAGCGTAAACGGTCCCGCTTTGCGAATCACCTTCGCCAAATGCCGATCGCGACGCGCGAGGTGCTCGACGGCGGCGGTCGGGTCGTAGGAAAGCGTCATCGTCACAAACGCGGGAGAAGCGAAAAACAAACCATGCGCCGCCGGGCGACGGGTTGCGGCGCGCCGCGGTTCGCGTATGTTAGCGGAAACCACGCACCGCAAGGAACCGGCCCGATGAAATTCGCCATCTGCAACGAAACCTTCCAAGACTGGCCGTTCGAGAAGGCCTTCGCCTTCGCGCGGGAGTGCGGCTACACGGGCATCGAAATCGCCCCGTTCACCATGGCGCTGGATGCCCGCGAAATCAGCGCGGCGCAACGTGCGGAAGTTCGCCGCCAAGCGGAGGCCGCCGACCTCACGGTGATCGGCCTGCATTGGTTGCTCGCCAAGACGAAGGGCTATTACCTCACGACGCCCGACGCCGACGTGCGCCGCTCGACCGGCGCGTATATCGAAGAGTTGGCCCGGCTGTGCCGCGACCTCGGCGGCTCGGTGATGGTGCTCGGTTCGCCGCTGCAGCGCAACCTGCTGCCGAACGTCACGATGGATCAAGCGATGGGCTACGCCGCCGAAGTGCTGGCTTCAACCATGCCGACGCTGGAGAAGCTCGACGTGACGCTGGCCGTCGAACCGCTCGGCCCCGCCGACGGCAACTTCCTCAACACGGCGGCCGAGGGCGTAAAGCTTTGCGAGATGGTCGGCTCCCCGAATTGCCGGCTACATCTCGATTGCAAAGCCATGTCGAGCGAGCCGACGCCGATTCCGGACCTGCTCCGGCAGTTCCGCCGCGAGATGGTGCACTTCCACGCGAACGATCCGAACCTACGCGGGCCCGGCATGGGAGAGTTGGACTTCGTGCCGATCTTCGAAGCTCTCGGCGAGATCGACTACCGCGGCTGGGTCTCGGTCGAAGTGTTCGACTACACGCCCGGCGTCGAACGGCTGGCGAAAGACAGCATCGACTACATGTTGGACGTCTGCGAGAAAATAGCCGGTTAACCGCGACGCGGCAGCGGAGCGCGGCCGGTAGGTGAACGATTAACGGCGGCGGTTACTTCGCCCCTTCGTTCGCCTTCATCTCGGCCAAGTGTTGAGCCACGCCGACCAAGCGGTCCCAGTTGGCTTCCACATATTCCGGCGGGCCGCCGCTCATCGCCACGGCCAGCGCCACCTTCTCCGTCGGTACCATCTCAATGGCGTCCCACGGGCAGACCGTCAGCTCGTACGGGTTCGACTTCTTCTGCGGGATGTGAACGCAAACCTCGCAGCCGACGCAGCGCTCCAGGTCGATCTGGCACCAGCTCTGCAGGTTATGGAATTGGTCGTACTGCTGAATCTTGGAAATGCAGTCGACCGGGCAGACCTCGAGACACGACTCGCAGCCGGTGCAGTTGTCGGCGTTGATGACGGCGAGTTCTTTCGGCAGCTTCTTACGAGGGCCTGCTTTGGCCATCCGACGATTCCTCTTCTGCGACAAACGGCGACGGGTCGGTGAGATACAAAATCATAGGAAGAAATCGGCCGAAGTCCAACCGCGGCCCACAGCGAAATTCCGCATTTTCAGATGAAAAGTCGTTGAACATCGGGCAAAATGCGGATCCCGCCGCCGACGCCTCCCCTTTCCGCGTGGCCTAATTCTCCCATCTCTCGCGAGGGCATCCCTGATGCGCAGTATCACGATTTGCGTTGTGCGTTCACTTTTGCTGGTCGCCGCCCTCGACATGGCCGCCGTTTCCAGCGCCGCCGAACCTGCGGCGCCGGCCTTGCTCAAGGTCGGCTTTGCCGAGCGCGACATCACGCCCGAGATCGGCATGGAGCAGCCCGGCGGCTACGGCAAGTCGTACCACACGAAACTCCACGACCCCTGCAAGGTCCGCGCCTCGGTGTGGGACGACGGCACGACGCGGGCCGCCGTCGTCGGCATCGACGCCTTACTCATCCGCCGCGAAACGGTCGAAGTCGTGCGGCGCGGCATCCGCGAGCGCTGCGGTATTCCCGAAACGCATATCCTGATCGGCGCCTCGCACTCGCACTCGTCCGGACCGGTCGGCATGGTGCTTCCCGGCGAGTTCGACCACGCCTCGCCGCAGGTGCAAGACCTCGCCTACAAACAATCGTCGACCGCCGATCCCAAGTACTTGGCCCTGGTCGAGAAGCAACTGATCGAGGCCGTCGTCGCGGCCGATGCGGCGCGTCGGCCGGCCGCCGTCGGCGTGGGGAAGGGGATCGAAGACCAGGTCGCCTTCAACCGCCGCTTCCGCATGAAGAACGGCCTTACCGCCACGCACCCGCGGCAAGGCAACCCCGACATCGTCGAACCGGCCGGCCCGACCGATCCCGAGGTCGGCGTCGTCGGTGCCTGGGATGCCGACGGCAAGCTCCTCGGTTGCGTCGTCAACTTCGCGTGCCACGCCACCACGAGCCCCGGCGGCATCTCGGCCAACTACATCTGCTACCTGGAGCAAGCCATTCGCGGCTTCTTCGGACCGGATGTGGTCGTCGTCTTCACGGCCGGCTGCTGCGGCGACATCACGCAAGTCGACAACCTCAGCCCCGTCGTCGGTCCCAAGCCGGAGCAATGGGCCAAGTTCGTCGGCGGCCGGGTCGGCGCCGAAGCCGTGAAGGTGCTGCTCACCGTCGAGCCGGGGCCGGTCGGGCCCGTCGCCGTCGCTCTGAAAACGATCAACGTCGGCCGCCGCATCCCGCGCCCCGAACGCGTGAAGGCGGCGCAAGCCCTCTGCTCCAAGCCGCTCGCGCAGAGCGATGCCACGGAATGGCTCTTCGCCAAGGAGATCGTGCTGTTGGACGCCGTCATTCAGAAGCAGCCCCGCGTCGACGTCGAAGTGCAGGCCGTCCAGATCGGGCCCGCCGTCTTCGTCTCCAACCCGGCCGAGTACTTCGTCGAGTATGGGCTCGGCATTAAGAAAGAGAGCCCGTTCCCGTTTACGTTCCCGGTCGAGCTCGCCAACGGCATCGTCGGGTACGTGCCGACCGAAGAAGCTCTCGGCCCTCGCGGCGGCGGCTACGAAACGCGGCTCACCTACTACAGCAATCTCGAACCGACGGCCGGCACGCAGATCATGCACGCCGGCATCGAACTGGCGAAGTCGCTGAAGCCGGGC
>CAZWDN010000283.1:0-6705 GCA_964633125.1 uncultured Pirellula sp.
CGTGCGGCGAGTAACGCCGGCCGGCCGCGCTCAGGTCGGGGCCGGTCATGCCTCCTTCGTTCGCAAAGCGATGGCAGGCGAAGCAACCGACGGCGGCGAACATCTTCCGGCCGTTTTCATAGTTGCGGTGCTTGAGCTCGGTTTGCGTGAGGGCGGAAAGTTCGTCGAGCGTCCAAGTTTTCGACGGTCGGCCTTTGAACACTTCGGCTAAATTCTCGAGCACCGGCTTCTTCACCGGCTTACGCGCCAAGAGCTCGGCCATTTCCGAACGCTCGGCGTCGGTGAGCGAGGCGACGGCGTCGTTGCGGATAAACTCCATGAACTTCTCAAAGCTCGAACCGCCGGTGAAGCTGCCCGCCTTAAGGAACCATTCGAAATACCGCTTGTGCAATTCCGGCGTCCAGCCGGCCTTAACGAAGCGGATCGAACGGGCATACTCGATTTGCTCTTCTTGCGTCGAGGCGGCGTCCATCAGCGCCAGGGCCTTCGCGGCGACCGTCGGCGATTGCAGGAAGCCGAGCGTTTCGCACAGTTCCCAATTCAATTCGAACGACTTCGCCGGAAACTGCGGATCGAGCTGCGCGAGCAGCTTGGCGACGCCGGCGTCGTCGGGCTTGCCGAACCGATTGAGCACGATCTCGACCGTGCGGACGTGCGTGAGCTGTTGCTCGTGGTTGAGCTTGGCGAAATCCATCGCCGTGAGCGCGGCGAGAATCTTGTCGCGCAGGGCCGTGTCGATCGGCGCATCTTCGGGCTTGCGATGCGTCGGGCAGATGCCGCCGACGCGGGCCAAGGCCAGCAGCGCTTCGACCTGAATCGCCGGGTTGCTTTCCGTGAGCGCCCGATCGCGCCACGTGGCCATCGGTTGATGTTCGACGGCCGTGCGGGCCGCCCAGCGAATGAAGCGGTCGGCGTGCCCGAGGTACGGCCAGGCGGCGTCGACGGCCGTGGAATCTTGCTTGCCGTGAAACGCTTCCAGCCGATGGCGAAGCGTGCGCAGCTCCGAATCGTTCGGCACGTGCGGGGCCGGGGACGTATCTTCCGTGCCCGTGTAGGTTACGCGATACACGCCCGACTGCACGCGGCGGCCGCCGATGGTGAAGTACATCGCGCCGTCTTGCGGATGGATAATGGCGTCGGTGATCGGCAGCGGCGCGCCGGTGACGAACTCTTCCTTCGTCGCCGTGTAGCTCGCGCCTTGCGGTTGCAGATGTACGGCGTAGAGCTTGCCCCACGACCAATCGAGCGCGTAGAGCGCGTTTTGATACTTGTGGGGGAACTTCGCGCCGTAGCCCATGGTCACGCCGGTCGGCGAGCCGGGACCGATATTGATCGTCGCCGGCAGATTGTCGGGATAGAACTCCGGACGCTTGCCGGCGCCGTTGCGCCAGCCGAACTCCGCGCCGCTCACGACGTGGTTGATGCGCGTCGGCCGGTACCACGACGTGTTGTAGTCGTATTCCATGTCGGCGTCGTACGTGAACAGCTCGCCGTCGCGATCGAAGGCCGCGTCGAAAATGTTGCGAAAGCCCGAGGCGACCGCTTCAAACTTTTTGCCGTCGAGCGAAATGCGGTAGATGATGCCGCCGGGCGCATACACGCCGACGTTGTGGCCGCGGCCGTCGGGCATGCGCGGGAGGATGTGATCTTCGCCCCAGACGGCCGGCACGGGCGAGGTCGGCGCCCGTTCGGTCGGTTTCGTGTTGTTGCCGGTGATCAGATAGAACGACTTCTTATCCGGCGCGAGCAACACGGCATGCACGCCGTGGTCTCCCTTCGAATCGATGGCGCGGAGCAGTTCCACCTTGTCGAGCATGTCGTCGCCGTCGCTATCGGTAATGCGATAGAAACCGCTGGGAATCTTTTGTTCATAGTCGTTCACGCCGACGTACAGAGCATCGAAGGCCCAGAGCATGCCGTTGACGGCGCGGATGTCGGCCGGCACCTTTTCGACGCTTGCCGGATCGAGCGGCTTGCCGGGCGCGGGAGGGGCGAAGCGATACAGCCCGCCGTATTGATCGCTGACGAGGATGCGTCCCTTGCCGTCGGTGCAGAGGTTGACCCAGGAGCCTTGCTCGACGCCGGGCACGCTGTAGAGCAATTCGACCTGAAAGCCTTTGGCGGCGGCGATCTTGTCGATCGGCGTCGCTTTGTTTCCCTTCACGGCCGGCCCGACGGTGGTCGGCCGCGGCTTCTTGGCCGGCTGCTTTTTACCGGCCGCGGCCTTCTGCGCCGCGCCCGCATTCGGCTTCGCCTCCGGCGCGCCCTTCTTCGGCGCCGGAGCCTTCTTCGCCGCGCCGGCTTTCTTCGGGGCCGGCTTCTCGATCTTCTTCGCGTCGGCCGGCAGCTTGCTCGCGTCGAACGCCGTCGGTTCCGCGTCGGGCAGCTCCTTCAACAGCACCTCTTTGACTTGCACGCGCATCGCCGGGCCGCGATGGACTTGAATCGCGAGCAGGCCCGCCAAGTCTTGTTCCTTCGCGTCGTAGTCGAAAACCTCGGCGGTCACTTGGCCGTTGAGCTTATGCACGAGGTGATTGCCCTGCGCAATCACCGTATATTCGTTCCACGCGGCCGTGTCGGCCTCGACCGGCTTGCGCTCCGCCGTGAGGTAGCGCACGCCTTGCGGATCGACGACGACCGTCTGTCCGTTCTGCGCCACGATGCCCCGGCCGCGCTCGTCGTAAAGCATGGCGTTGTTCGGCGCGGCGGGATGAATGTCGCACTGATAGCCGCCGATCGACCACGGGCCGACGTCCGTGAGTTCCTTGCTGCGGTATTGAAGGCCCGTGTTGTTGCCGGTCGTGCGGGCCGTCACGCGGAGTTCGAAGTTCTTGAGCGTGCCGCCGCGCCAAATCAGAAACTGGTTGTAAGCCAGATGCTCCGGCCCCTTGGTCTTGCCGGTGATGTAGCCTTCTTCGACGGACCACAGCTCCGGATTGCCGTCCCAGCCGGTGAGGTCTTTGCCGTTGAAGAGCGCGCGAAAGCCTTCTTCGGCGCGGAGCGAAGACGCGGCGGCAGCGAGCGTGAACAGGGCGAGAGCAAGCGAGAGTGCGAGGCGCTTCATAAAGTTCTGATGCCGGGGAGGAGAGATACGGTAGGAGGTAACGACCTGCGAAGGAATCGTTCAGAATAGCCTAGCGCGCCCCGGTTTTCACTAGCCCCGGTTCGCCGGCGGCGAGCATTTGCCGGCACCCTGAATGAAATATCGAGCCGCGCCAATGAAACGCCCCGGCTCGCGCGTCTTGCTTTTGGTGTCGGAATCGCACGTTCTTAAAAAAGCGGTTGCTTATGCGTTGTCTGACGATTGGTTTAGTCGCTCTGCTCGCGTTTACCGCACAGGCACGGGCCGCCGAGCCGTGGAACTTGCTCGTCATCACCATGGACGACCTGAGCTGCGATTCGGTCGGCGCGTTCGGCTGCAAGCTCGCCGACACCACGCCGAACATCGACCGGCTCGCCGCCGAAGGTTTGCGCTTTACGCAGGCCCACGTGCAGGTCGGCAACTGCATGCCGTCGCGCAATGTGATGTTCTCCGGCAAGTATCCGCACAACAACCATGTGGAAGGCTTCTACATGGTGCGCGAGCCGGGCTATCCCGTGCTCATCGACTTCTTGAAGGAAGCGGGCTACTACACGGCGATCCGCGGCAAAGCCTCGCACACGACTCCATACACGCGCTATCCGGCCTGGAGCGCGTCGCTCGATTTCCTCCCCGACAACAGCGCCGCCGACCCGAAGAACGCGCCGTCGTATTACACGTCGGCCAAGCAAGGGATCGACGCCGCGAAGCGGGCCCGCAAGCCGTTCTACTTGAACATGAACGTTTCCGATCCGCATAAGCCGTTCTTCAACGAAGGGAAGCGGCCCGACAAGAATCAGCCGACGCGCGTCTTCACGGCGGCCGAAGTACCGATCCCCGGCTTCCTCTTCGACGATCCCGAGGTGCGCGAAGAGCTGACGCAATACTATTCTTCCGTGCGGCGCGGCGACGACGCCGTCGGCCATGTGCTTCGGGCGCTCCAAGACTCCGGCCTCGCCGAACGCACGGTCGTCGTGTTCCTGTCCGACCACGGCATGCCGCTCCCCTTTGCCAAGACGCAACTTTACTACCACAGCACGCACACGCCGCTCGTCGTGCGCTGGCCCGGCGTGACGAAGCCCGGCACCGTCGACGACAAGCATCTGGTGTCGGCGGTCGACCTGACGCCGACGCTCTTGGACGTCGTCGGGATCAAGCCGACGGAAGCGGGCAAGACGTTCGACGGCCGGAGCTTCGCCCCGCTCCTGCGCGGCGAAACGCAAGACGGGCGCGACATGATCGTCACCGAATACAACGAAAACGCCGGCGGCTTTCGCCACCCGATGCGGGCCGTCGTGACGCGCGACTTCGGCTACATCTTCAATCCCTGGTCCAGCGGCACGCGCAAGATGGCGACCGCCACGAAGGGGACCGTCACCTATCGCCGAATGAAGGCGCTCGCGCCGCAAAATCCCGAAATCGCGGCCCGGCTCGACCTGTTCGAACATCGCGTGCCGGAGGAGCTGTATCAATACTCGGTCGATCCCGACGCGCGAAACAATCTCGTCCAGAGCGAGTCGCATCAGGCCGACTACCGGCGACTCACCGCGGCGCTCGAAGCCTGGATGGTCCGCACGGGCGACCCGATGCTGGAAGTTTTCCAAGGCCGCGCCGACCCGAACGTACGCGAAGCGTACATGGCGAAAGTGGAAGCGGAAGCGGCGGCTCGCCGGTCGTCGCGCACGAAAGTGTCGGACGAAGGCGATGAAGCGGCTCCGGCGAAACCGAAGAAGAAGCAAGCGTCCAAGAAGCAGGCCCGACGGGCGCCGCCGGACGCCGTACCCGAGACCGCTCCGAAGTCGGGTGCGAAGAAGTAGCGTCAAGCGACGCCCAATCGATAGTGTCCAGCGAGGTAACGGCACGATGAAGGCTCGCATGTTCCGCATCATTGCGTTGGGAGTATTGATGGCCGTCGGCAATTGCCGCGCGGTTGCGCCGGCGACGGCTGCGGAAGCGCGTCCGCCGAACATCGTATTTATCCTGGCGGACGATCTCGGCTACGGCGACTTGCGTTGCTACGGCCATCCGTATTCCAAGACGCCGAACCTCGACCGGCTCGCCGCCGAAGGGACGCGATTCACGCAGTTTTATTCCACCGGCGTGACCTGTTGTCCGGCGCGGACCGGCTTGATGACGGGGAAGTTTCCGGCGACGTTCGCCAAGTATCCGTCGGCCTTCGGCTTCGGCGATCGCACGACCGTCACCGAGTTGCTCAAGAAGCAGGGATACGCCACCGGGCACTTCGGCAAGTGGCACATTGGGCCGACGACGACTCCGGGCACATACGGCATCGACGTCATCGGGGCCGACGATCAAACCGCGCCGGGAGGGAAGAAGAGTCGCTCGCCGGAGTTGGGGCGCGATGCGCCCATTTACGACACGGCGATCCGTTTCGTCGAGCAGCATCGCGACGAGCCGTTCTACATGAACGTCTGGAGTCACATCACGCACCACCCGATCGATCCTTCGCAAAAGTTCGTCGACGCGTTCCGCGATCTGCACGTCGACGAAGCGAGGTTTTCCGATTACCAGCGCGAGAAGTTCGCCGCGATCCGCAAGGCCGGCGGCGACGTGGACGACGCCATGCGGCATTTCCTCGGTGATCTGTACTCGCTCGATCTCGACGTCGGCCGGTTGCTCGCGAAGCTCGACGAACTCGGCCTGCGCGAGAATACGATCGTCGTCTTCAGCAGCGACCAAGGGGCGGCTCCGTTTCGTGCGGAGGAAGCGGGGGGCCCGGGAAAAGTCCGCAAGCAGAAACCAAAGAAGAACGATCCCGAACGCGAGACGCTCCGTTTTCATGCGGTGGGCTACGGCGGCGGACTACGCGGCGGTAAGCACATCGACTACGAAGGGGGCGTGCGCGTCCCGTTCATCGTGCGTTGGCCCGGGCATGCGCCGGCGGGGCGTGTCGACGAAGCGTCCGTCTTAAGCGGGGCCGATTGGCTTCCCTCGCTTTGCGCAATCGCCGGCGTACGGCATGGTCTCGCAGATCTCGATGGCGAGGATTCGTCGCAGGCCTGGCTCGGCGGTACGCACGTGCGGACGAAGCCGCTGTTTTGGAAGACGAACTCGACGAACAGCGATCCGGCGATGCGGTTAGACGACTGGAAGTTGCGCGCATCGCAACGCAAAAAGGGAGAGGTCGAGTTGTTCAATCTGACGAATGACGCCGCCGAGCGAAAGAACCTGGCGGCGGAGAAAGCGGAGGTCGTCGCCATGCTCAAGCGCCGGCTCGAGGCGTGGACCGCTTCGCTGCCGAAAGCCTACGAGCACGGCGACGCCCGCGACGACTAAGCGGGCTCACTACGCGGCCACGAGCGACGCCAGCACCTTGCGCGTGCCGGTGAACGTCCGTCGGCCGTGCATCACTACGTAGTTGTCGACCAGGGCGACGTCTCCCTGTTGCCACGGTACGTCGAACGCCAGCTCCTCGGCCAGCGCCACGGCGGTCATCACCGCCTCGCGATCGAGCGGCGAACCGTCGCCGAAAGTGATCGCCTTCGACGGATCGTTGCGGCTGTCTTTCCACCCGCAGAAGGCCGCGATGAGTTGATTGAAGAACGACTTGCGGCCGTCGCCGAGATCGTACACCGCCTTCAAGACGGGCGTCGTCGCGCGCAGGC
>CAZWDN010000284.1:0-4344 GCA_964633125.1 uncultured Pirellula sp.
AGTGGGCGATACAGGACTCGAACCTGTGACCCCTAGCTTGTCGAGCTAGTGCTCTAACCAACTGAGCTAATCGCCCGCGGTAATCCCTGTGCGACGGTTCGCAAGGTAGCCGAGGGTCGGCCGAAGCGGTTTCGGTCGACGACGAACTATCAAGTGTGACGCACGATTTCCGGGTCGTCAAGGGGCCGCTTCCGACAACCTCCGAGGCCGCGAAAGCGGCTCGCATTCGCCGTTTCGCTCGCCGCGTAACGACGGTCGGGTTGCTAGCGAATGCCGGCAGCGCAACGCTCGTCGCCGATGCAGTCGGCATATTCGACAGAGTCGGCGATGGGAGTCGCCGTCGACGTCCTAGTTGTCGGCTTCGCCAGCGCACAGAGCATCGCCGGAAGGATGACCAAGTCGCCGACGAGCGCCGCGAAAATCGTGACGCAGGACAGCAACGAGAAGAGTCGAGTGGTCGGCATCTCGCTGATTTGCAAACTGCCGAAGCCGGCCAGCAGCACGAGCGACGTCATGATCATGGCCGAACCGACCGCTTGATACGTGCGCATCACGGCGGCTTGCACGTCGCCGTCGAGTTTTATTTCGCGCTGGAAGCGATTGATGAAATGGATCGTGTCGTCCACGGCGATGCCGAGGCAAATGCTGAAGACGATCACGCTCGTCATTTGCAGCGGCCGACCGGTGACGACCAAGTACGCGGCCGTTACGGCCATGGGGAAGAGGTTCGGCACAATGCTGATGAGGCCGAGACGGAGACTGCGGAACCCCGCCGCCATGACGACGAAAATAATCGCCGCGGCCGAGCCGAGGCTCGAAGCCAAATCGACGATCATCTGATTGAGATTACGCGAGGCCAGCACGCTGGTGCCCGTCAGATGGAAATGCACGCCCGGGTATTGCGCTTCGAGCCGCGGAAACTCTTTACGTAGATCGTCAAAGGTCGCCAAGTGCTCCGTGCTGCCGGTTTCTTGCAGACGGAGGTGGACGAGCGCGCGCCGCAGTTCGGGCCGGACATAGTTTTTCAATTGTTCGTCGCTGACCCAACGGAGATTCTCGGCTTGGCGTTCCAGGGGCAAATCGGCGCCGGGTAACGAGCGAATGAGGCTCACGATCGAACTGGGATTGCGCACGTCGGGATGGGCGACCGCAAGTTCCTGCACGGCCTCGACGGCGTGGAGAACTTCGGCCGAGTCGAACGCGAGCGGAGCGTCCCATTCGACGAGGATCATCGCCGAGGTCGAACCGCCGAAGTGTTTGTCGAGCTCGACGACCGCTTGAAACGAAGGACGCGACGTCGGCAAGGCTTCCGTCGCCTGATTGCTCGGCGTGAGATAAAACATCGAGCCGCACATCAGCAGCGTCACGAGCGTGCCGCCGATGGTCGCGAACCAAGGGCGGCGGATGATCGCGCGCGTCACCGGTTCGAGCCGTTTGGCCAAGCGTTCCGGCAGATCGGTTTCGGCCGGCGCGTGAACGTATAGCCCCCAACGCGTGCCTGCCAAAAGCGGCGTGAGCAGCAGCACGGCGATTAAGGCCAAAATCGCGCCGATGCCGCAGAGCACGCCGAAGTGCTGGATGATGGGAATGCGCGCGACGGCGAGCGAGCCGAAGCCGACGGCCGTCGTCACGGAGCAGAGGAGGCACGCTAGGCCGAGGTGCCGTAGAGCGTCGCGCGCGGCGATGCGCGGGGCGACGCCGGCGGCCCGCTCCCGGCGGATGTCGATCATCAGGTGCACGGCGTCGGTGAAGCCGATGACCAACACCAACGTCGGCAGCACCGTGGTGATGATGTTCATGGGCTCGCCGGCCAAGCCCATCAGGCCGACGGTCCACATCGCGCCGAGCATCGCCGAGAGGCAGACGACGGCGACGGCCGCCGGTCGACGAAACAGGAGCGTCGCCATGACGACGGTGAGCGAGCCGCCGACCAGTACGAACTTCGTGCTTTCGTGGCGTACCGATTCGAAGATCTCGACCCGGATGGGCGCCATGCCGGTTAGCCGCACCGTGAGATTGCTCGCGGCTTCGGAGCGCGCGCAAGCCGCCTGCAAACGGTCGACGATCGGCGCGAGTTGGCGAATGGCCTGATTGTGCTGGTCGAGCCGCGCGACGACGAGCGTCGCTCGGCCGTCGTCGGAGATCAACTGCCCTCGCGCCAGAGGATGTTGCATGGCCGCGGCGCGGGCCGAGCGGCAGGCGGCTTCGGTCGGCGGGGCGCCGTCGGCGGCCGGCTCCGGAAGCAACGAAACCGGCGTCGTCGGCACCGGCTGCAGCAACTTCGTCAGCGCTTGAGCGCCGCGACGCTTAGGAAAGATCACTAAGTCGGCCAGGCTCTGCAGTTCGGCGACGCCCGGCGTGCCGCGCACGTCGTCGATCAGTCGCCGCAGCGCTAGGACGTTGTCCGGAGAATAAAGGTTGTCAGCTTCGACGAGCAGCACGCCGTCGACGTCGTCGGCCCCGAAATCGTGAAACACGCTTTCGAGCCGGCGGAAGTCGTCGTCGTGCGAACGGAAAGTGGCCCGAGGCACGTCGTCGTATTCCAGCCGAACGATGCCGACGAGCGCCGCCAGCGTCGTCGCCGCCAGCAGCAGCGAGACGGCGCGTCGGTGCGCATCGAACCAATCGGCAAAGCGGCGGAACAAAACGGCGGCTCCGGAAGGGCGCGTCGAGCGTAATACCGGCTGCAAGCGGGCCGAATCGCCGTGATTGCTTGCCTCGGCAAGGCGTTACCGTATTATTCATCGGCAGAAAGCCGGGCGGCGGACTACTGCCGCGGCGGGCGTGTGAAGCTCTTACGATTGTTTCGATTTTCGCGACGTCGCTGCGACCCTGGGCGCGGCCGACGGCGTAATAACTAGAGTCGCAAACCGCATGGGGACACCCCGCCGGGCGGTGTTCTTGCCGTTTTGTCAGACTCGCGACGATGAATTGTCTCGCCATGATGTTGCGAACGTGTTGGAGCGCGGCCGTGATTCTGTGGACCAGTCAAACCGTTTGGAGCGAAACGCCGCCGGTCGCCGGTCCGGCGCAGGTCGCCGCCGTCGGTCCGCTGGCGGAGTATGTTCGCGCGCCGGACGCTTCGTATGCCTGGAGCGTGCGGCGGCGCGGCGACTTAGGAACCGGCCGGTATGCGGAACTGATTCTCACGTCGCAAACGTGGCGCGATCAAACGTGGCGTCATCAGCTATTTCTCTACAAGCCGGCGAAGGTAAAGGATGCGACGCGCGCGCTGCTGCTCGTCGGCGGCGGAGCGTGGAACGACGAATTCGCACAGCCGGCCGCAGCCGACGCTTCGCTGCCGCGCGAAGCGGGCCTGCTCGCCACGGCCGCCGATGCGCTCGGCGTGCCGGTCGTGTTGGTGTTGCAGGTGCCGCATCAACCGATCTTCGGCGAGCTTTATGAGGACGCCGCCATTTCGCACACGTTTCGCGAGTTCGTTCGATCCGGCGACGATACCTGGCCGCTCCTGCTGCCGATGGTGAAGAGCGCCGTGCGGGCCATGGACTGCGCCGCGCAATTCGCGCGCGACGAGTGGAAGATCGAGCCGAAAAAGTTTACGGTGACCGGCGCCTCGAAGCGCGGTTGGACCACCTGGCTCACCGCGGCCGTCGATCCGCGCGTGGAATGTCTCGCGCCGATGGTCATCGACATGCTCAATCTGCGGAGTCATCTCCGGCTGCAATTGGATTCCTGGGGCGGTTACTCCGACGAGATCCACGACTACACGGACCTCGGCATCCACAAGCTGGTTGAAACCCCCGCGGGCGACAAGTTGCTGGCGATCGTCGATCCTTATAGCTATCGCAAGCAGATTACGCAGCCGAAGCTGCTGCTCTTCGGCACGAACGACCGCTATTGGCCGTTGGAATCGCTGAACCAATATTGGCCGGAACTCGCCGGCGAGAAATTTATTTGCTACGTGCCGAACAACGGGCACGGCTTGAAGGACCTCGGCCGGGTGCTCGGCGGCATTTCCGCGTTGCATCGGCATGCGGCGGGCGATCTCGTCTTGCCGAAGCTGATCTGGGAGCATACCGACCATGCCGAAGGCGCGGAACTCGTGCTGCGCTCCGATCGCGCGCCGACCGAAGTTCTCGCCTGGCAGACCACGAGCGTCAGCCGTGATTTCCGCGAAGGAGTTTGGAAAGCCGAGTCGGTGGCCGACGACGACGGCGTGTTTCGCTACAGGCTACCGACGCCGAAGGCCGGCTGCGGCGCGTTCTTCTGCGAAGCGAAGTTCACCGACCCGGCATTGACGCTGCCGTACTATCTTTCGACGACGATCAAAGTCGTTGGCACGGCGACCAAGCCGAAGCCGCGCTAGCGACTTCGGCTTCAGCG
>CAZWDN010000284.1:4444-6703 GCA_964633125.1 uncultured Pirellula sp.
TCGCCGGAGAGCACCTTCGCGAAGCTCTTGCCGTCGATCCCCGGCGGGCTCGCGGCGCCGACGAGTTCGCAAACGGTCGGATAGATGTCGAAGAGATAGACCATTGCCGACGTGCGTCCGGAGCGAACGCCCGGCCCTGCGAACACGAGTGGAGCGCCGGTGCTGTGCTCGTAAAGATTCTGCTTCCCCATCAGGCCGTGACTCCCCATCGCCAGGCCTTGGTCGGCGGAGAAGATCACGATCGTCTCTCCTTCGAGATTCAAGGCTCGCAATTGTTCGAGCAATCGGCCGAGGTGATGGTCGAAGGCCGTAATGGTGGCATAGTAGTCGTGCAGATGTTTGCGAATCTCATGTTCCGTGCGCGGCCAGGCGGCCAAGCGTTCGTCGCGCACCGCGAGTTCGCCGTTGTTGAACGGATGGAGCGGCAGATAGTTCTTCGGCAACGGAACCGCGTCGGTCTGATATTGCGCCTGGTACGCGGCCGAAGCGACGCGCGGATCGTGCGGGTTGCCGAACGCCAGGTACATGAAGAACGGTCGCTTCGTATCGCGCTCCGACTTGAGGAACGTGATCGCTTCATCGACGATTTCCCGGCCCGGCTCGCCGCTCAGGCGTTCTTGTTCGTCGTTTTGCAGATACTTATTGATCTCGAAGCGGGCTTGAATGTGCGTGGCCGTGTTGCCGCGCTTGCCGTGGTGGTAGGTTTGGTAGCCCGCCGCTTGCAGGGAGAGAGGAAAGTTCGGCGGCTCGCCCGGCGCGAGAATATCCCACTTGTAGCCCGCCGCGAGTTTGCTCGCGACCTTCTCGGAAGCGGCGGGATCGCTCGCGCTCGGTTGAAAGACGTCGCCGCTTTTCGGATGCACCAGCCGGCTGTAGTGGAAGAACGACTTGCCGCCGAGCATCATGTTGCGGCTCGGCGTACAGACGGCCCCGGAGTTGCCGCCGAAATTATACGCGTTTTGAAATGCCAGGCCTCGGGAGGCCAGGGCATCGAGCGTCGGCGTGCGAATCGCCGGGTTGCCGAGCGCGGCGATGGTGTCGGGCCGCTGATCGTCGGCGTGGAGAAAGAGAATATTCGGCGTCGCGGCACGGGCGGAATTGCCGGCGACGCTCAGGCAGACCACGATCAACAGCGGCAGAAATCGTTTGACCACATTGCACCTTGCCATGACTAGCGTGTTTCGGACCGCGACTATTTACCGGTTTTCGATTCCAAATACTCGACCGCTTTCGCCAACTGCGGATCGACCGATGATTCGCCTTCGTTCTCTTCATCGTCGGGCAATACGTAGGTCGGCGCGCGCGGTCCGGAGCTTTCGGGAGGCGGACTGCCGCCGGCGGGAACCGTGGGCTTCGGCGGGACCGGGTCCGACGTACCGGCAGCCGTAGCCGAAGCAACCGGCGTCGCAGGTTTTTCGCCGGGGCGGCGCAGGACGTCGCGCTCGCGCCGATTTCGCAGCAGTTGCAAAAGTTGCTTTTCGTCGAGCTTCACCTCGTAGCCGGGGTCCGGCTGTACGCCCCACTTCTCAGCTTCCTTCACGCCTTTGGCGCGGTGGATATTCTCATTGCTCGGACGCCAGTAGCTGGCGATGGTGAGCCGCAACATGCTCTTGCCGTTTTCAAGTCGAATCGGAGTTTGCACCGTGCCTTTGCCGTACGACCGTTCGCCGACCACGATCGCGCGATGATGGTCTTGCAGACAAGCCGACACGATTTCGCTGGCGCTGGCGCTGTACTGGTTCACAAGCACCGCCATCGGCCAATCGGTGTATTGCGCCGCGCCGGTCGCTTCGCGCCGTTCTCGTTCCCGACCTCCGCGTTCGCGAATCGTCACGATGATGCCCGACGATACGAAGTAGTCGCATACCTTGTAGGCCGCGTCGAGCAGTCCGCCGGGGTCGTTGCGGAGGTCGAGAACCAGTCCGCGAACGTTCTTGTTCCGGCACTGTTCCAACGCCGCGCCGAGTTCGTCGACGGTCTTGTCGCCGAATTGCGTGATGCGGATGTAGCCGATCTCCGGATTGCTCTCAAGCGTGTAGTCCCAGGTGCCGTCCACGTTACGGCGATCGCCCAGCACCGTGTCGACCTTGATCTTCGCGCGCACGAGCGTGAGTTCGTGCTCTTGGGTCTCGCCGCGATGGATCACGGTGAGTCGTACCGGTTCCCCCGGTTTTCCTTTGATTCGATTCACGGCGTCGTCGCTGTCGGTGAAGTCTTCCGTCTTCTCGTCGTTGATCTTCGTGATGACGTCGCCCGCCA
>CAZWDN010000285.1:0-6676 GCA_964633125.1 uncultured Pirellula sp.
GCCGATCGACGGCCGCTTCGAGCACCCGCGCCGCCTCGTCGTCTTCGCCGACCACGAGGCGCACCTTCGCCAAGGCGTAAGCCGCCGGTTGATTCTTCGCGTCTTCGTCGAGCACCGCCTGGGCCAACTTTCGTGCTTCCGGGTATTCTTCGCGTTCGGCGTAGGCCGCCGCCAAGCGACCGGAGGTCGTCAAATCGTCGGGCTTCGCGCGATGGGTTTTTACGAGTTCGGAGAACTTAGTTTCGTCGGCGGGCGTACCGGCCGACAACCCCTTCGCGATAGTTCTCACATATTCCAAATATCCCTTTTCAAAGTCGGCTTGGTCGACGTCGAACGAGCGCTTCAACGCCCCGCGCGTGTCGAGGTTGTCGCGATAACAGGCCAGCATTTTGGCCAGGGCGTCGTCGCCGTAGGTCTTTCGCATGTATTGCGCGTAGAGCTGCGCCTGACAATAGGCCATCTGCCAATCCAGGCTGCTCTTCGGCCGGACGAAGCCGATATTGATGTTATCGAGGTTCAGCAACTCCCCCTTGGGCACGCGTTCGACCAAGAGCTTGTTCCAGATTTCCGAGCGGGGATACCCTTCGCTTTCGACCGCCAGCGCCTCGGTGTACCAGTGCGGAATATTGAACCGGCTCTGCTGCAAATTGAGCACGTGTACGAATTCGTGCTTCAAGACGCGGGCCCAATTGAACTTCTCCGGCATGTCGTTCGGCGACGCCAGTGCGACCATCTTCCCCGCGCATGCTCCGACCGTGCCGACGAACGGCAGCCCCACCATGCGGGCGCTAAACCAACCGTGGCCGCCGGTATTGCGCGAGCGATTGAAGATTTCGAACAGCGACTTCCCTTCCGGCTCGAAGCCGTAGAGCTTGCAAAGTTCGGGGAACACTTCGTCTTCCAAGTAACGGGCCGCGTACTTGGCGAGCATTTCATCTTTGCCGCGGTCGAACTTGATGACGAAGTGCTCCGTCTCAATCACGGCGTACTCCGAGAGTACGTCGAGCACCTTCCGCATGTTGTTCACGCGCACGTTAAACGGGTCGATGTCGAACGACTCATCGAGATACTTCCGGGCCGCGACCTCGTCTCCTAACCGCATATACATCAGGCCGAGCTCTCCGCGGGCCGTGGTGAGTTGCGGCAGTAGCTCAATCGACCGCCGGTAATAATCGGCGGCCGCGGGAAACCGCCGCAGCGAATCGAACGCGCCGGCCAGCGCAGCGTAGAATTCGCCGGCATGCGGATTTCGGGCTTCGACGTCGGCGATGATCTTTTTGAACCGCTCCGACTTCTCGGCAGCGTCGCTCCAGCCGTCGATCACGGCGTAGGCCGCCGCGAGCCGGCCCAAGGTTTCTTCCGAACGCGGATTGAGCTTCAGCGCCGCTTCCAGCACGAGCGCCGCTTCGGCGGCTTCGTAGTTCGCCAAATGCAAGTCGGCCGAGGCCCAATGCGCGGCCAGCAGCTTCGGATTGATGTCCAAGGCCCGCTGGATCGAGCGCTTGGCCGCGTCCATATCGAAATTGATGATCGCCAGCTTCGCCAACGCCGCGTACACTTCCGCGGCTCGGGGGTTGAGCACGAGCGCCGCTTTGAATTCCTTCTGCGCCTCGGGCTCGTTGTACTTTTCCAAGAAGAGCATGCCGGCCTCGTAGCGAGCCGGCCAATAGTCGGCGTCGAGTTCCACGGCGCTCGGATAAAGGTCGTTCACGAGAAACGTGAACTGATCGCTCAGCCGGCTCCAGCGAGCATACTGCGCCGCACCCAGGCCGATATAGCGCAGGTCGTCGGGGTCGGTGAATTCGTCGGTCGCGTTGTAGTCGTCGACGAAGTACTTGTAGCCGGCCTCGGCCTCGACGAGCCGGCCCGCCGTGCGGTGCAATTCCGCGTCGATCCAGCGGGCCTGCCGATTCTTTTCGTCGACGGCGAGCACTTGCTTCACGCGCTTCTCCGCCGCGTCATAGTCGCCCGCGTCGAAGGCCAAGCGGGCCAGTTCGGCGTGGAGCTTCGCGAGGTCGGCGGAGCGTACGTCTTTGCTCGCCTGCGCGAGGCCGGCTTCCAGCGACTTCTTCGCCTCGTCCAGTTTTCCTTCGGAGGCCAAGCAGCGGGCCAGCCCGAGCGCGGCTTCGAGCGGATGTTCGGCGACCGCCGCTTCATACTTCTCTTGGGCTTCGGCGTAATTGCCGCCAAGGTAGAGCTTGTGCGCTGCGGTAAGTTCGGCGGCCGGTCCCTTGGCAACGCCCGGCGCCTCGGCCTGGGCACCGTCGTTCTTCTGCGGCTCGGCGGCGGCGGCCGGTGCAAGCGAGCAATACACTGCGGCCAGCAGGCAAGCGATCGGCAGCTTTCGTCGTCGCACGGCACGCTCCTTCGATCACGCGGTGGCGAACCCGGTTTTAGCTCTTCTCCGCACTGGGTATCTTACCCGCCTGCGGCGTTATTTGCCCGCCAGAATCCAGCGGACCACCTCGGCGAGGCCGTCTTCATCATGATGCGGGGCGATACGATCGGCGGCTTGCTTCAATTCTTCGACGGCGTTGCCCATGGCCACGCCGAGGCCGGAGCCCTCGAGCATCGGCAGATCGTTGACGTCGTCGCCGACGGCGCAGATCTCCTCGTCGGCGATCCCCCACAGGTCGGCGACGTAGCGGACGCCGCTCCATTTGGTCGCCCCGGCCGGCGCGATCTCGCACATGAACCCGTCGTAGCGAGGGCTGCGAATGACGTGCGTATAGAGCCGCCCGGGCAGCGCCGCTTGCAGGGCTTCGTCGAGCGCGTGCATGTCGGCCCGCGAACCCATCGCGAAACCGGCGAAAATCCCCTCCGGCGGGTTCTCATACAGGTCGGCCGTGGCGAGGCCGCAACCTTCGTTCAAGGCAAAGTATTGCGCCAGTTCGGCGCAAACGCCGTCGTGCTCGCGGAAATAATAGTCGAACCCTTGGTCGTAGGTGTCGCCGTAGAGCACGGCGTCGTGTCCGCGCTCGGTCGTCACTTGCAACGTCTTTAGCAAGTCGCTGCGCGCGAGCGCCGCGACGTGCAACGTGCGGTGGCTCAGCGGACACTTGATCAGCGCACCCGACGCGCTGACGATCGGCGCATCGATCCCGAGCGGCTCGACCAGCGGCAAGGCGCGACTATAGCGGCGGCCGGTCGCCAAGACGATGCGCACTCCGGCGGCTACGACCTCCTGCAACGCGTCGCGCACGCCGGGCGTGAGTTCGTCGCGGCTATTGACGAGCGTGCCGTCGATGTCGAGTGCGAGGAGGCGAAACATAGTTGCTAGTTGCTGGTAGCTAGTTGCTAGAAAGAAAGTAGAGAGGGGGAATTATGGGCGTCGCATCGCCTGCTCTAGCTACTAGCCGCCGGCTACTAGCTACTCCGCCGTCAAACGGCGGCAGCCATCTCATGCAGTTGCACCACGGCGCGCTGTTGTTCCTTTTCCAAAAACGTGCGACCCTTCTTCACGTTGATATGGTCCCACGGCAGGCGGTCCATCAATTCGTACGGACGATGAATGAAGTCCTCCGCCGGCAAGTTCAAATCGCGCATCGCTTCCCACCAGAGCTTGGCGTCGAAATGCTCGAACCAGCTATTGAGCCGTGAGCCGCGACGCCAGGCCAACTCAATGACGTCGGCCGTGCGGCGATCGCCGCGGCTCAGCAACCCTTCCAGCATGCTCGTTTCGACGTCGTGGCACTTGATTTTCACGGCTTTCACGGCGCAGCGATGCCGCATGTAGCGATGAGCCCAGGCGAAATACTCGCGGGTCTGCATGCCGTTCCACTGGTACGGCGTGTGAGCCTTGGGCACGAAGTTCGAGACGCTCGCCGTCACCGGGATATTGCGTCCTTTCACTTCCTTGCCGATCCGTGAAATCGTCTCGGCCATGTCGACGATTCCCTCCAGGTCGACTTTGCGTTCGCCCGGCAGGCCGATGAGGAAATACAGCTTCACGTGCGTGTAGCCGTTGGCCAAGGCGACGCGCACGCCGTCGTAGAGATCGCTGTTCTTGATCTTCTTGCGAATCTGCTCGCGCATGTCGTCGCGAGCCACCTCGGGCGCGAGCGTCAAGCCGCGATTGTCTCCTTCGATCAAGGCCGTCAGCGCCTTGAGTTGCTCGTTCACGCGCAGGCTCGGCAACGCCAAACGGACGTTGTGCGGCGAGAACGTCGCGTGCATGCGATGCACAAGCTCTTCGAAGTACGGGTAGTCGCTGCTGGAAAGTGAAAGCAGCGACACTTCGTCGAGGCCCGTGTTGCGGTACATCTCCCAGGCGCTCTCGACGATCTTGTCGACCGAGCGAATCCGCAGCGGCCGCTTGATGACCGTACTTTGGCAAAAGCGACATTGCCACGGGCAGCCGCGCATGATCTCCACGGCGATCCGGTCGTGCACGCACTCGGCGGCCGGCAAGATCGGCGCCAACGGCAACACGGCCGACTCCAAGTCGCCGATCACCGACGGCTCGATCGTCGACGCCCCCTCGGCGCGCAAGGCTCGCAAGCCGCGGAACCGGCCGGCGTCGTCGTACTCCGGCTCGTAGAGGCTCGGTACGTACGCAAAGGGGAGGGCCGCCGCCAAGCGGGCCAGCGCGTCGGCCCGTTGCCTGCGGCCGGCTTCGCCCTGCGCGGGGGGCGCGCCTTGCAACACTTCGCGCCGCACCTCGAGCCAGCGATCGCACACGGCGGGCAACGCCGGTTCGCCGTCGCCGGTGACGAACACGTCGATGAACGGCGCAACGGGTTCCGGGTTCTGCGCGCAGGGACCGCCGGCAATCACCAGCGGGTCGGCTAAGGTCCGCCCCTCGCTCCGCAGCGGAATGTTCGCGAGGTCGAGCATCGTCAGGATGTCGACGTAGCTGATCTCATACTGCAACGAGAAGCCGAGCACGTCGAATTCGCCCAGCGGCGTAAACGTTTCCAGCGAGTACAGCGGCAGGCCCTGGCTGCGGAGCGTCCGCTCCATATCTTTCATCGGGGCGTAGGCCCGTTCGCAGGCCCAATCGGCCCGCTGATTCATCTGCGTGTAGAGCACCTGCAGGCCTTGGTTGCTCATCCCGATGGCGTAGAGGTCGGGAAACGCCAGACAAAGCCGCCCGGCCACCGCGCGCGGGTCCTTGCGAACGCTATTTAATTCGCCGCCGACATAGGCAATCGGGTTCTGCACCCGAGGAAAGACCGTGCGGTCGAGTTGGTCTTTTAAGGCTCGGTTTATAAGACCGTCGGCCCGCTCTATTTGGTTAATCATCAACCACTCTCCCGCCCTTCGGGCGGCCGCAACTCGTTTATCACCAGGGCATTATCGCAAATGGAGACAGGTTGCAGTAGGGGATTTGCCGATAAAGCGTGTAGTATGACGTAGGTTCGAACGTGTCGTCATCGCCCTTTGCCGCGCCGCAACGCGTGGCGCAATTACCACTCGAACACGCTATGCCCTCACTCACGCACCGCCGCCCGAGCTCGAAATTTCTCCAGGGGGCGTCTTTACTTTTGGCGTTCACCACAACGGCGCTGGTTGCCTCCACTGCCGCGGCGCAAACGAGCACCACCGAGTTTACGGCCCAGCGCGAAAAGATGGTGCGCGACGAAGTGCAAGCGGCCGGCGTCAAGAACGAGCGCGTGCTCGACTCCATCCGCAAAACGCTCCGGCACGAGTTCGTCAACTTCCGCGATCGTCCTTACGCCTACTTCGACATGGCGCTGCCGATCGGCCAAGGTCAAACGATCTCGCCGCCGTTCATCGTCGCGTACATGACCGAACAGCTCGATCCGCAACCGAGCGATAAGGTGCTGGAGATCGGCACCGGCAGCGGCTACCAAGCGGCCGTGCTGAGCCCGTTGGTCAAGGAAGTGTACACGATTGAAATCGTCGAGCCGCTCGGGCGGCAAGCGGCGCGCGTGCTGCAGAAGCTCAAGTACACGAACGTCTTCACGAAAATCGGCGACGGCTATCAAGGCTGGCCGGAGAAGGCGCCGTTCGACAAGATCATCGTCACCTGCTCGCCGGAAAAAGTTCCGGCGCCGCTCGTGGCGCAGCTCAAGGAAGGGGGTCGGCTGATCGTGCCGCTCGGCGAGCGTTATCAGCAGATGTTCTATCTCTTCAAAAAGGAGAACGGCCAACTCGTGAGCGAGGCGCTCCGGCCGACGCTCTTCGTGCCGATGACCGGTAAAGCCGAAGCGCTGCGTGAAACGAAGCCGGACGCCGCCAAGCCGAAGCTCGTCAACGGCAGCTTCGAGCAAACCTATCTCGAGAACGAAAAGGAAGTGCCGTCGAACTGGCATTACGTGCGCCAAGCGCAGATCGTCGCCGACGAAACGGAAGCGCCGGACGGCAAGCAGTTTATCGTCTTCTCGAACAGCACGCCGGGCCGCGGCAGCCAAGCGCTGCAGGGCTTCGCCGTCGACGGCAAGGTTTGCAAAGCGATCGAAGTGATGTTCGAAGTGCGCGGCAAGGACATTCGCCCCGGCGCCACGCGCGATCAGATGCCGCTCGTAGCCATAACCTTCTACGACGAACGGCAAGACGTGGTCGGCGACCGCGCGATCGGGCCTTGGCGCGGCACTTTCAAATGGCAGCGAGAACACGCCGAACTCGAGGTGCCGCTCCGCGCCAAAACGGCGATCATCCGCATCGGCCTGCTCGGCGGCCAAGGAGAAATCGCCTTCGACTCGCTTGATAT